>CAZIXQ010000152.1:0-9439 GCA_964543155.1 uncultured Enterobacteriaceae bacterium | reverse complement strand
GCTGATCAGCCGCGGCCACGGCCTGGTGGCCGACGACGTGGTCGAGATCTCGCGCATCGGGCAGGACCAGCTCGAGGGGCGGAGCCCCGCCATGCTGAAGGACTTCCTCGAAGTCCGGGGTCTGGGCGTGCTCGACATCCGCTCGATCTTCGGCGAGACCGCGGTGCGGCCGAAGATGAACCTGCGCCTCGTCGTGCACCTCGAGCGGCCGGCGTCGTCGCTCGCCGCACCGACCGAGCGGCTCCCGCTGCACGAGCTCGCCGAGGAGGTGCTCGGCGTCACCGTGCGCAAGGTCGTCATCCCGGTGGCCGCCGGCCGCAACCTCGCGGTGCTGGTCGAGGCGGCGGTGCGCAACTACATCCTGCAGATCCGCGGCTACAACTCGACCGAGGCGTTCCTGCGCCGGCAGCGCGCGGAAATGGCGCGCGGCGAGAGCGGCGAACCGTCGACCGGGGCCGGCGGGACACGTTAAAGTACCGGCGCCGGGAGCATCCGGCGCCACGATCCAGAGGAGGAGAACAAGCATGACGAAGTCCCTCATTGCGGCGCTTGCCGCTGCCGCGCTGTGCGCCGCGCCTGCCCTCGCGCAGGAGAAGAAAGAGCTGACCGACCAGCAGAAGCGCATGCAGCAGTGCAACGCGGACGCGAAGAAGCAGCAGTTCAAGGACAACGACGCGCGGCAGGCCTTCATGAGCACCTGCCTGAAGGGCGGCGCCGCGCCGATGACCCAGCAGGAGAAGATGACCTACTGCAACAAGCAGGCCGGCGACAAGGGCATGAAGGGCGACGAGCGCAAGGCCTTCATGAGCAAGTGCCTCAGCGGCTGAGCGCCTCACGCGAACTTCGCCGGACAGGCGCGTGCACCGCACGCGCCTTTTTCGTTTGCCGCCCGCCCGGCGGCTCGGCTATGCTGGCCCGGTCATGCGGCTGGTGATCATCAGCGGGCTGTCCGGGTCGGGCAAGAGCGTCGCCCTGAACGTCCTCGAGGACGCCGCGTACTACTGCGTCGACAACCTCCCGGCCTCGCTGCTGATCGAGACCGTTGCGTTCCTGCGCAACGCGGGCTCCGAGCGGCTCGCCGTCACCGTCGACGCGCGCAGCGGCCCGGCGCTCGCGGAGCTGCCGAGTGCAGTCCTCGGCCTGCGCGCCCAGGGCGTCGACGTGCGACTCCTCGTCCTCGAGGCGAAGAACGACGCGCTCATCCGCCGCTTCTCCGAGACGCGCCGCCGCCATCCGCTCGCCAACGACCAGCTCACCCTCGACGAGTCGATCGCGCGCGAGCGCGAGCTGCTCGCCGACGTCATGGAGCTCGGCCACCGGGTCGACACGAGCGACCTCGCGCCCAACACGCTGCGTGCCTGGATCAAGGACTTCATCGCGACCGACCGGTCGGGCATGACGCTGCTCTTCGAGTCGTTCGGATTCAAGCAGGGAATCCCGCTCGATGCGGACCTCGTGTTCGACGTGCGCAGCCTCCCCAACCCGTTCTACGACCCGCAGCTGCGCCCGCTCACCGGCCTCGACGCCCCGGTGGTGGCGTTCCTGGAGGCCCTGCCCGAGGCCGCCGTCCTCCTCGCCGACATCGGCGACTTCGTCGCCAAGTGGCTGCCGTCCTTCGTCCGGGACAACCGCGCCTACCTCACGGTGGCGCTCGGCTGCACCGGCGGCCAGCATCGCTCGGTCTACTTCGCCGAGCGGCTCGCCGAGCGCTTCCGCGCCTCGGCACCGGTCCTGGTGCGGCATCGCCAGCTCGCGAAACCGTGACGTGGGGCACGCCGCACTTGGCGCAGCATGCCGGTGCGGCGGGCAGACGCGAATAGAATCGCGGCATGGCGGCCGACCTGCAGGATCTCCCGATCTTCCCGCTGAACACGGTGCTCTTCCCCGGCGGGGTGCTGCCGCTGCGCGTGTTCGAGGCGCGCTACATGGACATGACGCGCGACTGCCTCAAGGCCGAGCGGCCATTCGGCGTCTGCCTGATCCGCACCGGCACGGAGGTCGGCGCGCCGGCCGAGCCCGAGGCGGTCGGCTGCCTCGCCACCATCACGAGCTGGGACATGGCGCAGCTCGGGCTGCTGCAGCTGCGCACGCTCGGCGGACAGCGCTTTCGCATCCTCGATTCGAGCCTCGCCGCGCAGGGCTTGCGCCGCGCGCGGGTCGAGCTGATCGCCGACGAAGCGGACACCGCGCTGCCGGAGGCGTTCGGCGCGCTCGCGGACCTCGTCCGGATGGTCGTGTCGCAGAACGACGCGGACCTCTTCGCCGAGCCGCACGCCTTCGAAAGCGCATCGTGGGTCGGCTACCGGCTGAGCGAGATCCTGAAGGTGCCGCTGGCCGCGAAGCAGAAGCTGCTCGAGCTCGACGGTGCGGTCCCGCGCCTGGAGATCCTCTACAAGTTCCTGGAGCAGCGCGGGCTGGTCGGCCGCGGCTGACCGGGCAGCGCCCCGGGCACAGCGCCCCGGCGCTGCCTCCGGTATGCCCGCTTCGTGTACCCTTGCGCCCCGGTTCGCTCGATCGTTCACGCAACGCCCGGTCCACTCGCCGGCTCGACCATGAAGCGCCTCCTCGGGACCCTTGCTCTCGCCCTCGGTGTGGCGGCCTGCACGACCCTGCCGGAGGTGCCGCCGCGCGGCGCGCCCGGTTACGCGCTGCCGCCCCAGCCGGGCGGCCCGCTCGAGTCGATCGAGCGCGCAGTCCGCGAACGCGCGGGGCCGGACGGGTCGGGGTTCAAGCTCCTCGATTCGAACGAAGACGGCTTGCGGTGGCGTCTCGCCCTGGTCGACTCGGCGCAGCATTCGCTCGACCTGCAGTACTACGTGTGGTGGGGCGACGAGAGCGGCGACCTCCTGATGAAGCGCGTCATCGAGGCCGCGGACCGCGGGGTGAAGGTGCGCATCGTTCTCGACGACCTCTCGACGATCCTCGAGGACGAGTCCCACCCGAAGCTGCGCGACGCCGCCGCGGCGCTCATCGACGCGCATCCCAATATCGAGATCCGGCTCTTCAACGCCTGGCGCTCCCGCCCGCTCGCCGGGCGCGCCGTCGAGATGATCGGCCGGATGGAACGCATCAACCACCGCATGCACAACAAGCTCCTCGTGGCCGACAACCGCGCGACGATCCTCGGCGGGCGAAACATCGGCAACGAGTACTTCGGCCTCTCGAGCGAGTTCAACTTTCGCGACCTCGACGTCCTCGGCGTCGGCGCGGTCGCGCGCCAGGCCTCGGGCGTCTTCGACCGCTTCTGGAACAGCGAGTGGGTCGTGCCGGTCGCGGCGCTCGACGTCGCCACGGCATCCGGGGAGCTCGAACGCGAGCGAGAGCGCACGCGCAGGAAGCTCGAATCGGCAACAGCGCTCGCGCGGTTTCCGATCGACCGGCAGGACTGGAGCGGCGCGCTGGCGCGGCTTCCCGCCGAGCTGCACGCGGGCACGAGCCGCGTGCACACGGACACGCCCGACCCGGACGCGCTGAACCATCACATGCCGGGCGCGATACGCGATCTGGTCGGCGCAGCGAAGCGCGAGGTGCTCATCATCAACGCCTACATCATCCCCGGCGAACATGCCGTGGCGAGGATGCGCGATCAGACCGCGCGCGGCGTGAAGATCCGCATGCTGACCAACTCGCTCGCCTCGCACGACGTGCCCGCCGTCAACAGCCACTACAAGCAGTGGCGCAAGCCGCTGCTCGAGGCGGGCATCGATCTCTACGAGATCCGCGCGGACGCCGCGGTCCAAGCGGTGCTCGCCGACACGCCGCCGACCAGGGCCGAGTTCATGGGCCTGCACGTGAAGGCGATCGTCGTCGACCGCGAGCGCGTCTTCGTGGGATCGATGAACCTCGACCCGCGCTCCTGGGGGATCAACAGCGAGATGGGCGTGGTTGTAGACAGCGCCGGACTTGCCCAGACGCTCGCGCGGGCGATGGAGCGAGACATGGAGCCGGCGAACGCCTGGCGGGTCACGCTCGCGGCCGATGGCAGCCTCCGGTGGAGCGCCGGCGAAAATATCCTGACCGCGCAGCCCGCGCGCAGCCTGTGGCAACGCATCGAGGACGTGATCTTCATGGCTTTTCCCCGCGACCTCTATTGAGCGCGCGCGCAGCACCGAGCCGCCCCTGCCCCCATGACCAACGGCGCAATTCTCGCCATCGCCGGCCTGCTCCTGATCGCCTACGTCGCCGAGATTCTGGCGCGCCGGTTGCGCGTACCGTCGGTCGTGCTGCTGATCGCGACCGGGATGGCCCTCCGGCCGGTCCTCGATGCGTTCGCCATCCCGCGGGGATGGGTGGATCCGGTCGTCCCGATCATCGGCACGGTTGCGCTCATCCTGATCGTGCTGGAAGGCGCCCTGGACCTCGAGCTGCGGCGCGAGCGGGCGCGGCTCATCGCCGTCTCCTTCGGATCCGCGCTGCTCGGGTTCGCGGTGTGCGCCGCTGCGTTCGCGTACCTGCTGCATCGGGTGGTGGGCCTGGAGCTGTTCCGGGCGACGCTCGCCGCCTTGCCCTTTGCCGTCATCAGCAGTGCGATTGCCATTCCGAGCGCCGCCGGACTCGCCCCGAAGGCGCGGGAGTTCGTGGTCTACGAGAGCAGCATCTCCGACATCCTCGGCGTGCTGGTGTTCTACGCCTGGCTCGAGTCCGAGGGCTCGATCAGCCAGTTCGAGGCGGGGCTCGGACTCCGGCTGGCCGGATCGATTCTCGCCGCGGCGGTCGCCGCCGTCGGGCTCTACGCGCTGCTCAACCGCATGCGCGGCCACGTCCGCTTCGTGCCGCTCCTGGCGGGAATCGCCTTTCTGTACGCCTGCGGCAAGGCGGTGCACCTGTCGCCGCTCGTCGTCGTGCTCGCCGGCGGGCTCATGCTGAACAACCCGCACCTCCTCGACCGCGTGCCCAGGCTGCGCCGCCTCCACACACCGACCTACGAGGAGACGCTGCGCGAGTTCAAGGGGCTCGTCGCCGAGCTCACGTTCGCGACGAAGAGCCTGTTCTTCGTGCTGCTCGGCTACTGGACCGACCTCGCCCACATGGCCGATCCGCGCGCCTGGCTGATCGCCGGGGTCATGATTGCGGTCATCTACGCGACGCGCTTCGGCAGCCTGATCGTCCTGCGCCAGCCGTTGGTGGAACGGCTGGTCTGGATCGCCCCGCGCGGGCTGATCACGGTGCTGCTCTACCTGACCGCGGCCGAGGCCGTCGACCTGAAGGCGTCGCCTTTCGGCGCCGTCATGCTGGTGGTGCTGGCGACGAGCCTCCTCGTCCTTCACGCGAAGCGGCCCGGTGCCCTCGCAAGCCCGGCGTCGCTCGAGCGTCCGCCGACCACGCCTTGAGCGGTCCCGGCGGGGGCCGCCGCGCTACTTTCTCGCCTCCGCCGCCAGCGTCACGGCGACGACCTCGATCGCCGCGCGCACGAGCGCCGGCCGGTGGACGCCGTCGCGAAACAGAAAGGAAAAGCCGGGCAACGCCTCGTCGAGCGGGATCGCGATCGCCCAGTGGTCCGCGTTCGCGTAGCCGAGCAGGTACTGGCCCGGCACGACCTGGTCCTGCGCGAGGAGCTTGCCGTCGTTGCGCGGATCAATCTGGGCAAGCCGGCGGTAGGTCGCGCCCGTGCCGGGCGAGACGCGATCGGGCCGCGGCGCCGCGACCAGCGCGAACACCGGCGTCTTCATCGCGTGCCGGTTTGCGCGCCACCACCCGAGCCGGACGTCGCGCCGCAGATCGTGGATCTCGTCGCCCGACCCCGCGGTGCAGCCGGGGAGTGGGAAACCGGCCGCCCAGTCCCGGTACGCCGCGTGGAGCTGATCGGCGAGCGGGCTGCCGTTCATTGCGCCCGCGACGCTGACGATCGCGGCGATGCGCGCCGCCGACTCGGGGTAGCGCACAACGAACTCGAGCGCGTCCGGCAGCCCCTTCGAGTAGACGAACAGGATGATCGGCCGCGCGTCGCCGTCGAGCGCGGCGAAGTGGTCGGCGAGGCGTCGCGCGTTCTCGGCCGTGGTGCCGCGGCCCGGGACCTGGAAGTAGTCCACCGCGAAGCCCTCCTCCCGCAGCGCGCGCTGCGCGTCGCCGAACGGCCGCGCGAACCGGTCGAAGCACTCCGAGAAGAGTCCGGGCACGAAGGCGACGCGATAGCGCAGCGGAAGATCGGCCCCTGCGTCCGGCACGGCGCTCGGCCCCTCGCCCGGCAGTCGCAGAAGGAGGTCGTCGCAGACACGTCCGCCCGGCGGCACGCGCGCACACGCCGCGGCCCGATAGGGCGCGCGCAGGTCCCGGACGCCGGCGTCCTCGATGGTCGCGAGGGCGACCGGCGGCGCGGACTGGGCATACGGCGCAACCGGCGGTGACGCGCAACCGCCGAGGAACGAAACGCCGCAGAGCGCGGCGAGTGCCGTCCGCGCGCGCGGCCTAGTCCACGCCAACCGTCGCCTCGATGCGGAAGAAATCCTGGCTCCGGCGGTTGGCCTCGCCGCGTCCGGAGCGCTTGTCGTCGGGGGTGAGCGCGTAGTCCGTATGCGCGGCGATCACGGCGCGGCACACCATGTAACTGCGCACGCGCGGATCGGTGATCGTATCGAGCTTGACATTGATCTGGTCGATGAGCTGCGCGCGGGCGCGAAAGAGGCGGATCGTTCCGTCGAGATCCGCGGCCCGCTCCGCGCGGAGCCGCGCGATGCACACGGTCAGCGACCGGTCGCCGCACGAGTCCGGGACGCGCAACGCCGCGACTTCCGGCACCTCGTCCTGGAAATCCTGGTAGAGCTCGCCGATCACCTCCAGGAGCGCGTCCTGGTAGCGCATGCCGCTCTCGTACAGGCTCTGCTGGCACGGGCGGCACCATTCGCCGAGCCCCTCGTAGAGCCACTCCTTGAGCGTTCCGCGCGCCTCGCGCTGCTGCTGGACGACGAGCAACTCCTGCCCCTCGAGCACGCTCGGGGAATGGCCGGTGCCCCGGCAGGTCGCCACTTCCCACGCGTCGAGCAGGTCCCGGTCGCTGCGCGGCGGCGCGCCGAGGTTCGGCATGATCGCGGCGATCACCTTCATCCGGTTCGCCTGAGGGTCGAGCGCAAAGGTCACGCGGCGGTAGGCGATCGGCCAGTCGGAGAGCGAGCTGACATTGAGCTCGAGCAGGCGACGCGGCCCGATCGTGTGCGCGGCCCAGAATCCGCGGTGCGTGTGCGCGGAGACGTAGACGAGAGGGTGATCGAGCGTCGCCATGATGCGGGCGAGACGGGCCTGCGAGCCGAAGCTCAGCCGGTTCCAGTTGTGGTGCCCGGCGAACACCACGATGTCGCCCGTGCGCCGCGCCTCGGCCACCCACGGCGCGATTGCGTCGAGCTGGTCCGCGCGCACGTGCCCGATGTCGCCAGGGTCCACGCCGCGCAGCGCGTCGAGCACGCCGACGACCACGTCGACCTGGTTGGTGTCGAGGCCGATCATCACCACGCGGCGTGTCGCGCCGGGCGCAGCGGGAAGGCGAAGCTGCTGTGCGAGGAACGAGTGCCCGAACAGCCCACCGCCGCGGATGCGCGCCTCGATCGCCGCGATGAACCCCTGCGGATCGGGATTGCGCCAGGAGACCGATGCGTCGCCGGAACTCGGTACGTCGAGTCCGGTGACGCGCGTATGCGGTCCGCGCGCGAGATTGTCGAGATAGGCGACGATGAACCCGCGCTTCGTGAGGGCTGCGCCGCTTGCCTTCTCCCTGACCGCTGCGCGCTCGCTCGTCCCGCGCCGGCACGTGCGCTCCCACTTCGCCGACTCGCCGTCGAGCAGTCCGTCCAGGACGTTATGGTTGAAGATGCCCATGAAGAAACCGTCGTGGTTTCCGGGCAGGATCGCCTTCGGCTGCCAGGCGGTCGCGAATACCCTGGCCATCCGGTCCATCTCGGACTCGCAGGACATGTCGAGGAGGTCGCCGAGGTGGACGACCGGCGTGTCCGGGTCGACGAGCAGCGCCCACTCGAGGATGCGCCGGCCGAACAGGGGCTGCTCCGGCGGGCGTTGCGCGACTTCCACGTACGCGTCGACCGCACCGTCGTTGTCGTGAATGGGGAACCCCGTGACCTCGTGCTCCTGCGTGTCGCCCAGAGCAATGATCGGTGCGGTCAGCGGCACGAAGGCTCCGCCCGCCGGATCCGGCGGCGGCGGCTTCGGGGTGATGAATTGCGCGCACCCGGCGACAAGGATGACTGCCGCGCAGCCGATGAGCCCGCGCAATGCCGCTGAGGGGCCGAATCCTTCGGTGGTGCGCCGTGCGGTCATCGGGGACGAAGCGGAACGGAAGACGGAAAGCAGGCTGCGCAGGGGGCGCAAGTGTGCAATATTCGGGCGCATCGAGCAACGGCCGCGGTCGCGGTGTCGATGCGCGATGGATGGGAGGCAGCCGGTTGTCGGATCGAAACGCACGACCCTGGGCGTCGGCGAGCGGCGCCTGGTCGGCGCTGCCGGTCGCATTGGTGCTCGCGATCGCGTCGAGCGCGGTCCTGGCCCAGCCGCCCGCGCTCGACGCGCGCGGCGCGACCCGGGTGGTCGTGCTGTCGGATTTCAACGAGAGCTACGGCTCGACGCGCTATTCGACCCATGTCGACGAGGCCGTCGCGCGCGCGATCGCGCTGAAGCCCGACCTGGTGATCAGCACCGGCGACATGGTGGCCGGCCAGCGCCTCGCCCCGCCGCTCGACCGCGGAGAGATGGAGGCGATGTGGCGGTCATTCCACGCACGCGTGAGCGACCCGCTTGCGAAAGCCGGCCTGCCTTTCGCTGTCACGCCCGGCAATCACGACGCGTCGAGCGGCGAGCGTTTCCGGCTCGAGCGGGCGATCTACCGCGAGCAGTGGCTCCCGCGCAGGCCCGCCGTGGCGTTCATCGACGCGCGGAACTACCCCTTCCACTACGCTTTCCACGTCGGCGAGGTGCTGTTCGCCTCGCTCGACGCGACCCACGTCGGGCAGCTCTCGCGCGCCGAGAAGGACTGGCTGCGTGCACTGCTCGAGAAGGAGGGGCCGCGGTTCCGGCACCGCGTGGTGTTCAGCCACGTCCCGCTCTGGCCGTTCGCCACCGGACGGGAGCGCGACTTTCTCGGCGACCGCGAGCTCGAGGCCATCCTGCAGCGCGGCCGCGTCGACCTCCATCTCTCCGGCCATCACCATGCCTACTATCCGGGCTACAAGGACGGCGTGCGCTTCGTCAGCCAGGGCTGCCTCGGGGCGGCGCCGCGGCCGCTGCTCGGCGATCGCGCGCTGCCCCCGCGCAGCATCACCGTGATCGACTTCGACGCGGCCGGCGCGATCCGCGTCGAGGCCTACCACGGCGCCGGCTTCACCGCGCCGATCGCGCGCAGCGGGCTGCCGCCGCGGATCGAGTCCCGGTGGGCGACGATCGTGCGCGACGACCTGGCGCGCGGCGCGTCGGCGCCGGCCGGGCAGGCGCGCGCGGCGAC
>CAZIXQ010000151.1:0-9445 GCA_964543155.1 uncultured Enterobacteriaceae bacterium | reverse complement strand
GGTTGTAGAACAGGTTGCCGTAGCGGATCGAGAACGCCGCGGTCCAGTCGAGGTGGGGAAAGATGCCGAACGGGACCGCCTCGCTCCAGCTGCCCATGGCGAGCGGCCGGATGAAGCCGAGCACGAGGTAGAGCCAGATCGCGGCGGCGAACGCCCAGGCGACGTGCGTGCCCATCCCGAGCGCGCGGGCGCGCCGGTACATGCGCAACCACCAGAGCAGGATCGAGAGCGTCAGGAAGAAACCGGCCATCAGCCACCAGCCGCCCTCGTTCAGGGGCGGGATCCGCAGCCCGTACTCCGGCCGCGGCGGCTCGAGCGCGAGCCACGGGAGCTGGCGCACGAACTGCACCGGGTCCCAGTTGACCGAGGCCCACATGTTGAGGCCGATGATCTCGATCGCGATCACCCCGCAGACGATCGACGCGAGGCCGAGAAACCCGAGATAGAACGGCCCGACCTGGGCGTCGCCGAAGCGGCCGAAGAGGTGCACGAAGAACGCCGTGGTCGACCGGACCCCGGTGCCCTCCGCCATGGGCACCCCGGTGTGGATGGGCGTGCGCACCTGCACGGCCGTGAAGATGTTCTGGTACTCAGCCATCGCGATCCCCTCCCTTTCCCCCGCGCTATTTCCACACCGGCAGGTCGAGCCACCAGCTCCACCACTCGGGCCAGCCGCGCGTCCAGAACGGGCCGCTGATCACGATGCACACCGCGCTCCAGAAGCCGGCGGAGAGCGCGAGGAAGAGCCCCAGCCGGTGCACGCCGAGCGCGCCGATCGAGTAGCCGACGGTGTCGCGGAAATACGTGTTCTCGTGCTCGGCGTTCTTCACCTTCTCGCCCTTTGCCGGATTGACCGCCGAAAGGATCAGCGAGCCGTGCAGGGCGAGCGCGAGCGTCGTGGTGAAGAAGAAGCTCACCGCGATCATGTGCGCCGGGTTGTAGTGGAAGTGCAGGTACTGGTAGCCCACGTTCGACACCCAGTCGAGGTGGCTGATGATCCCGTAGGGAAAGCCGTGCCCCCACGCGCCGAGCAGCAGCGGCCTGATCACGACCAGGGTGACGTACGCGAAGATCGCGACCGAGAAGGCGACCGGCACGTGGTATCCCATGCCGAGCTTGCGGCAGATCTCGACCTCGCGCAGCGCCCAGGAGACGAACGCGCCGATCGCGCAGATCGTGATGATCTGCCACAGGCCGCCCTCCCTGAGCGGCGCGAGCTTGAGCCCGTAGCTGAGATCGGGCGGCGCGATGCTGATCTGCCAGAGGTTCCACGTCGGCCCGAGCGCCGCGCCGTAGACGATCAGCGCGGTGCCGAGCACCGAGAAGAAGATCGTGGTGACGCCGAAGAACCCGCAGTAGAACGGCCCGACCCAGAAGTCGAAGAGATCCCCCCCGAGGAGCGTCCCTCCGCGCACGCGGTACTTGCGTTCAAAGCTCAGCATCGACATCGACAGTGTCCTCCCGTCAAGCGCACCGGTACGGCATTCGTGCCGCGCAGTCCCGCGGGGCCGGCGGCGCACCGCGGCGGCGCGCTCGAGCGAGCGTCGCCGCGGTGCGCCACCGCCTCCGCGAGCGCGCCTATCTCGCCGGCGGTGTCTCCGCCCGGGCGATCGCCGCCGGTGGCGGCGGCGCGGCCGAGGTCTTCGCAGCCGCCGGCTTGCCCTTGCCCTCGATCCAGTTGAACTTGTCGGTGCTGAGCAGGATGAAATGGATCAGCAGCGCAAGCGCGAACAGGAACGTGAACAGCGCAATCAGCGTCCGGCGCGGGTCGAACAGCAGCCAGATTCTCCACATGTGCTCGTTCTCCTACGTGAGGTAAGACATGAAGGTGTAGACCGAGGCCTTGACCGCCCCGATCAACGACGTCTCGCCCTCCGCCCCCGGGAACCAGGGACGCCACTTCCACGCGATGAGCTGCGCGACGAGGGCGACCATCAGGAACACGATGAAGCTCGCGACGAAGATGGCGTAGTACCCGTGCGACGGGCTCTGCGCCCTCCCCGGAACAGTGCTTCGTATTGCAGCAGCCATACGCGAACCTCCCGTTGCGCGCCTCTCTAGAGCCAGGGACGCCAGGCCCAGACGAGCACGTGCGCGATGATTGCCACCACGGTGAAGCCGATGAAGCTCGACATGAACATCCCGTGGAACTCGCGCGCCTCGTTCTCGGTCAGGCCGGATAGCGAGCCTCTCCTTTCGTCAGCCATAGTTACGCCTCCACAAAGGCCTTGCGGCCGTTACCGCGCACCTCCCGCGCGGCGGGGAGCGCCGCGACGAACCTCCCGTCGCGGCGCAGCTACCGCCCGGAACCACCGGGCAGATCCTTCGTTCCCGCGCAGCCGACGCGCGCGGCTCATGCCGCACGCCCCTCGGCGAGCCAACCGTGCGCGTGCGCCACGCGCGCCGCGCTCACCCGCTCCTCGCCCGACTGGCGCGCCGCGCGCTCCACCGCGTCGCGCAGGCGCTTGGCGGCGGAAATGCGCACCAGGACCGGCTGCGACTCGACCAGCTCGTCGAGCATCGCGCGGGCGTCGTCGTCCCACGGCAGCTCGCGGTGCAGGCGGGTCGGTGTCGGGTCGACCCTGTCGAGGTCGGTGCCGAGCGGCAGGATGTGGAACAGCGCGTCGAAGAGCGCGTTGCACACCTCCTGCACGAGGTAGGTCGCGCCGGCGTAGCCCATGAACGGCGTGCCGGTGTGGCGGCGGATGATCGCGCCGGGAAAGGAGGCCGGGATGTACATCGCCCGGGCGCCGGCCTCGGCGATGTACATCCGTTCGTTGTAGCTGCCGAACAGGACGAGCGGCGTCTTCTCGCGCACCGCGCGGCGCACCGCCTCGTTGTCGGGCTTCGCGCCCGCGCGCCGCGCGAAGGAGAACGTGCACGGCAGCCCGAGCTCCTCCTCGAGGAAGCTGCGCACTCCGCGCGCGTAGGTCTCGGTGGCGACGATCGCGAAGCTCGCCGTGCCGAAGAAGTCCTGGGTGACCGAGCGCCACAGGTCCCAGAGCGGCTTGATCGTGGTGTGCTTCTCGCGCTCGATGAACGGCTCCGGGTCGAGCCCGAGGAGCTCGCCGAGCGCGCGCAGGAACTTGGTGGTGCTGTGCAGCCCGATCGGCGCCTGCAGGTACGGCCGTTCGAGCGCCTCGCACAGCAGCCGGCCGAACTCGCGGTACATGCAGATGTTCGCGTCGGCGTCGGCGAGCTTCTGCACGTCGGCGAGGTGGCTGCCGAGCGGGAAGACGAGGTTCACCTCCGCGCCGATGCCCTCCACCAGGCGCCGGACCTCGGCGAGGTCGGAATAGGTGTTGAAGTAGCCGTAGATCGGCCCGACGAGGTTGACGCGCGGCTTCTCGCCCGCCTTGCGGGGCTTGCGCGGCGGCACGTGGCGCAGGCCGTACTCCATCCACAGCCAGTACATCGCGCGGTCCGCGCTCTGCCACTGGTCCTCGTCGATGGTGCGCGGCAGGAAGCGCTTGATGCTGGTGCCTTCGGGCGTCACCCCGCCGCCGATCATCTCCGCGATCGATCCGGTGACCACCACCGCGGGGAGATCGGGATCGAGCGTCTTGTGGGCGCGGCGCATCGCGCCTTCGGTGCCCTTCTGCCCCAGCTCCTCCTCGCCGAGCCCGGTGACGACGATCGGCAGCTCGTGCGGCGGCAGCGCGTCGGTGTAGTGCAGCACCGAGGTCACCGGCAGGTTCTCGCAGCCGACCGGCCCGTCGATGATCACCTGCAGGCCCTTGATGGCGGTGAACACGTACACCGACCCCCAGTACCCGCCCGCGCGATCGTGGTCCAGAACCAGCACTAGACCATCTCCTCGCTCTTGCGCTGCTTCGCTTCCTTGGCGAGGCGGCGCCGGTAGCTCTCGCGGAACTCCGGGCGGTCCCTGGGAACGTCTTCCCAGACCCCGGCGCAGTGACCCTCGCCGACGCCCTCGAAGAACGCCCGCATCGTGTCGAAGCGCGCCTTGTTGCCGAGCGCGGCGTTGATCACCTGCGCGAGCGAGCCCGCGCCGGCTGCGCCCATCAGCGGCCGCGCGGAGATGAGATTGGTGAAGTAGAGCGCCGGGATTGCCAGCGCCTTCGCCCGCTGGACCACCGGCGTGGTCCCGATCGCGAGGTCGGGCTTGAGCGCCTCCATCGCCGCGAGGTCCTGCTCGAGCGACGCCCGGTACTGCACCGGAACACCCTTGGCCTCGAGCCACTCGCGATCGGGTTCGGACCAGCGCGTGCGCGGGCACGCGGTGCCGACGTACTGCACCTCGGCGCCGCTCTCGACGAGCAGCCGCGCGACCAGCAGCTCCGAGCCTTCATAGCCGGAGAGCGTGATGCGGCCGCGGATCGGCGCCCTGCCGAGCGCCGCCTTGATCGCGGGCAGGAAGCGCTGCTTCGCGGCGTCGACCTTCTCCCGCGGCACGCCACAGGCCGCCCCGATCGCCTCGAGCCAGGTCGCGGTGCCGTCGTGGCCGACCGGCGCCGAACCGACGATCGGGCGGCCGGCGGCCTCGAACTCGCGAATGGCGGCGGTGTAGAAGGGATGGATCGCCGCGACCGCCGCGCAGTCGAGCGCGGCGTACAGCTCCCGCCATTCGCGCGTCGGCACCACCGGCCCGGCGGCGAGCCCGAGCGGCTCGAGCATGACGCCGATCCCGACCGGGTCGGCCGGGAACATCTCGCCGATGAAGGTCACCGGCGGTCGGCTCGCCCGCTGCGCGGCGCCTGCACCGGACCGGCCTCGGCTTCGTTGCGCGCGTACTTGAGCATGGCGCCGGACAGGACGTCCTTCGCTTCGGCGTGCGTCGGCACGCCGAAGCCCGGCACGTCGATGCCGATGATGCGCACCCCGTTGATCTCCTTCGGCAGCAGCTGCAGCGGGACGCCCGAAGCGGTGGGCACGCACAGGTTGGTGATCACGACCGCGTCGTAGCGCTCCGGATCGGCGAGCTTGAAGACCGCTTCCCGGATGTCCTCGAAGAGCTTGCCGGTCACCAGCGTCTCGGAGTTGAACGGCACGTAGCCGACGGTCCGGCGCGCGCCGTAGAAGTGCGAGGTGAAGGTGAGCCCGTAGACGCAGCACGCGGAGCCCGACAGCACCATCGCCGTGCGGCGCATGCGCAGGCCGACGCGCAGCGAGCCGAACGCCGGGCACATGCTCTGCGGCTGGTCGTGCGGTCCGGCCGGATAGTCGGCCGCGTAGCGCGCGAGCGTCTCGCTCTTGCCCGCGGCCGCGGCAGCGCGCGCGAGCACGTCCTTGCCCGCGTGGCAGCCGGCGGCGGCCGGGGGCGCGGTCGCGCTGACGGCGGCGTTGTCAGACGGTGTCGTAGACCACCTCCAGCGACTTTCTCTCGACCGCGTCCTTCCCGACCATGTCGGCCACCGTGGCCGGCTCGAGCACGACGTTGCGCCCGACCGCGTCGCCCGCGAAGAGGCCCAGGAGCGCGTCCTGTCCGAGCGGCGTGGGATGCACCGGCGGCGCCGCGGCGACGTTGCGCGCGAGCTCCTCGAAGAGCGCGCCCCACTGGCCGCCCGGTCGACCGATGATTTCGTAGCTGGCGCTCTTGCGCCGGATGTCCTCGTGCGCCGGGATCGCGGCCAGCACGGGGATGCCGACCGCGGCGGCGAAGGCCTGCGCCTCGCCGGTGCCGTCGTCCTTGTTGATGACCAGGCCCGCGACGCCGACGTTGCCGCCCAGCTTGCGGAAGTACTCGACCGCCGAGCAGACGTTGTTGGCGACGTAGAGCGACTGCAGGTCGTTCGAGCCGACGACGATGACCTTCTGGCACATGTCGCGCGCGATCGGCAGCCCGAAGCCGCCGCAGACCACGTCGCCGAGGAAGTCGAGCAGGACGTAGTCGAAGCCCCAGTCGTGGAAGCCGAGCTTCTCGAGCGTCTCGAAGCCGTGGATGATGCCGCGCCCGCCGCAGCCGCGGCCGACCTCCGGCCCGCCGAGCTCCATGGCGAACACGCCGTCGCGCTTGAAGCAGACGTCCCCGATCGCGACCTGCTCGCCGGCGAGCTTCTTCTTCGACGAGGTCTCGATGATCGTCGGGCAGGCGCGCCCGCCGAACAGGAGCGAGGTGGTGTCGCTCTTCGGATCGCAGCCGATCAGCAGGACCTTCCTGCCCTGCTGCGCCATCATGTAGGACAGATTCGCGAGCGTGAAGCTCTTGCCGATCCCGCCCTTGCCGTAGATCGCGATGATCTGCGTCGTTTTCGCCGCCGGCGCGGTGTGGACCGGGTCGGGCTCGCGCTGCGCCTCGGCGCGAAGCTCGCGGTTGAACTGCGCGAGCGCGGACGCGGACGGGCTGCAGGCGGTACTCATGCGCACGCTCTCCAGTCGAGAACCATCTTGAGACAGGCGGGGTCGCCGAACGCAGTGCGGTACGCCGCATCGGCGGCGGCCGCGTCGGCGCGATGGGTGATCAGGCCGTCGAGCGACAGCCGGCCGGTGGCGGCGAGCGCGCTCACCGCGGCGAGGTCGGCCTCGCCCCATTCCGCCGCGACACGGATGCGGGCTTCGCGCATGAACGCGGGCGGGAAGGCGAACGACAGCGGCTCGCCGTAGAACCCGGCGAGCACGATCTCGCCGCCCGGCGCGAGGCGCGCGATCAGCGCGTCGAGAATTCCCGCGTCGCCGCTCACGTCGTAGATCGCGCGGTAGTCGCGCCGCGGATCCTCGTCCGGGTGCACGACCGGGTAGCCGAGCGCGCCGCCGGCGCGCTGCGGGTTGCGCTCCCAGACGACCGGTGGCTCGGCGCCGGCGACGAGCGCGAGCCGCGCGAGCAGCCGGCCGAGGACGCCGTGCCCGACGATCAGGTCGGGCGGGCGCGCCCCCGCGGCGGCGTGGTGGGCGGTCGCGGCGAGCGCGAGCAGCACCGCCTGCTCGCCGAGGCGCTCGTCCACGGGGACCGCGCGTGCGCTCGGAACGATCAGCCGTGAAGCGGCGCCGCCGAAGAGCCCGCGCACCGCGCCGAAGCAGCGCGCGCCGGGCACGAACACGCGGTCGCCGACGCGGCGCCCGGCGCGCGGGCCGGCGGCGCTCACCCGCCCCACCGACTCGTAGCCCGGCACGAGCGGATAGCCCATGCCGGGGAACGCCGGCATGCGTCCGGACCAGAGCAGCCGCTCGGTGCCGGTGCTGATGCCGCTCCACTCGATGTCGACGACGACGTCCGCGTCGCCCGGCGGCGCGAGGTCGAGGCGGCTCAGCCTCAGCCGCTCCGGCTCCTCGAGGACGACCGCGAGCGCGTGCAGCCCCGGGTCGCCCGAGCGGGCGCGCTCTACCACGGCAGTGTCGGGCCCGGCAGTCATCGTGAGTGTCAGTCTACGCTGACCATAGGATGTGTCAAGTTGTCTTAACGTCATCCGCGGCCGGGCGCGCGACCAGGAGGCCGGTCAGCAATGGCGTCCGGGTCGGCACCGCGCGCGGCGGCGCGAATCCCGCGGCGACGAGCAGCGCGCCGAGCTCGGCCTGGGTGCGCGCGCGGCCCCAGCCCATTGCGAGGAGGTAGAAGCCGAAGTAGGCGTCGCCGACCGGCTCGGCGCCGGGCGTCCCTGCCAGCGGCTCGGCCACGAGCAGCGTGCCATCGGGCGGGAGGACGCGCCGCACCGCGCGCAGCAGCGCGATCACGGTCGCGTCGTCGTGATCGTGGAGCACCCGCACGAGCGACGCGAGGTCCGCGCCGGCCGGCAGCGCGTCGCGCCTGAAGTCCCCGCCGACCGCCGCCGCGCGCGCGCCGAGGCCGGCGGCGACGAACCGCGCCCGCGCCCGCTCCGCGACGGCCGGAAGATCGAAGAGGGTCACGCGCAGGGCCGGCGCGGCCGCGGCCGCCGCGAGCAGGAACGACCCGTCCCCGCCGCCCACGTCGAGCAGGTGGGCGTGGCGCCCGAGCCGATACGCGTCGACGATCTCCGCCGCGATCAGGCCCTGCGACGCCGACATCAGGGCGGTATACGGGGCCACCTGATCGGCGGTCAGCGCGTCGGGCTGCGCCGCGCCGGCGTACGGCCAGTAGCGCGCGAGCGCGGTGTTGCGCCGCTCGGCCCGCAGCAGCGCGACCGGGTCGCGGAGATCGCCGTACAGGAGCGCGTGGTGCTCGACCATCGCGGCGATCCCGGGGTTGCCCACCAGTGCCGCGCCGAGCGGGCCGATCGCGTACCGCCTCCCCGGGCGCCGCTCGACCAGTCGCAGCGAGGCCGCGGCGGCGAGCAGCCGCGCGGTGGCCTCGTGGCTCAGCGCGAGCCGCGGCGCGAGGGCAGCGACGGTATGGGGCGTATCGCGCAGCTGCTCGAGCACGCCGAGACGCACGCAGGCGTAGAGCACCTGCGAGTAGACGAACCCGGCGCAGAGGTCGAACAGCGCCCGCGCGCGCCGGCGTGCGATCCAGCCGGTGAGCGGAAACCCGGCGGCCCAGCGCTGGAACCGCGGGCTTGCGAGCAACCGGTCCCGGGCGCTCAGGCCCCGGTCGATCCAGGACCGCGCCGCATCCACTTCACGCCGCGCGCCGCGCGAGCGCCTTGGGCAGGAACCGGTTGGCCTCGAGCTGCATGAGGGCGCGCAGCTGGGCCGCGCCCGGGCACGGCGGAATCGAATCGATCGCCGAGGCGACGAGCTGCTCGAACCGCTCGACCGCGCCGGCGATGCCCAGCTCGCGCGCCGCGCGCGGGCGGCCGCGCGCCGCGTCGCGCCCGACCGGCTTGCCGATCTCGCCCGGCTCGGCAGCGAGGTCGCGCAGATCGTCGGCCACCTGGTAGGCGAGACCGAGCCGGTCGCCAAGGTGGCGCCAGGGTCCCGGCTCCACGCCCGCCGACACCGCGCCCGCGACCGTTGCCGCGGCGAAGAGCGAGCCGGTCTTCGCATGGTGATAGTCGGCGAGCGCAACCGCCGCCTCGCACTCCCAGGCCTGCCCCGCGACGATGCCGGTGGGCATCCCCACCGAGCGCCCGATGGTCAGCAGGAGCGAGCCGTAGCGGTGCGGGCTCCCCGCGGCGCCCTGCGCGAGCGTGTGGAACGCGAGGACGATCAGCGCGTCCCCGGCGAGGACCGCGATGCGTTCGCCGAACGCGCGGTGCACCGAGGGCTTGCCGCGGCGCGTGGCCGCATTGTCGAAGCACGGCAGGTCGTCGTGCACGAGGGATGCGCAGTGCAGCAGTTCGATTGCCGCCGCCGCGGCGTCTGCCGACCCCGGATCGGCGTCGCCACAGGCCCCGGCCACCGCGAGGCACAGGCGCGGACGGATGCGTGCCCCGCCGGGAAAGACCGCATAGCGGATCGCGGCCGCCAGCTTCGGCGGACAGCCCGGCCCCTCGGCGCGGGAAATGGCGAGTGCCAGGGCCTGCTCGATTCGCGTCGTTGCGTCCATTGCCCGTCTCCCGTGGTGGGTTCGGCCTGCCGCAGGCAGGTTGATTGTAAATCTAGACTGTCACGTGCAATGTAATGCAATATA
>CAZIXQ010000150.1:0-9472 GCA_964543155.1 uncultured Enterobacteriaceae bacterium | reverse complement strand
GCGTTCGGGCGCCGCGCCCCGAAGGTCCTCGAGATCGGCTTCGGCATGGGCGAGACCACGGCGCTGATCGCCGCCGCGAACCCGCAGACCGACTATCTCGGCGTCGAGGTCCACGGCCCCGGCGTCGGCGCGCTGCTCCGGCGCATCGAAACGCAGGGCCTCAGGAACGTGCGCGTGATCCAGCACGACGCGGTCGAGGTGGTCGAGCAGATGATCGCGCCGGCCGCGCTCGACGGCGTGCACGTCTTCTTTCCCGACCCCTGGCCGAAGAAGCGCCACCACAAGCGCCGCCTGCTCCAGCCCGAGTTCGTCCGCCTGCTCGCCTCGCGCATGAAGCCGGGCGCCTATCTGCACGCCGCGACGGACTGGGAGGACTATGCGGTGCAGATCCTCGAGGTGCTGTCGGCCGAACCACTGCTCGAGAACACCGCGACGGGATTCGCCCCGCGCCCGGTGTGGCGGCCAGAGACGAAATTCGAAGCGCGCGGCGCGCGCCTCGGGCACGGGACGTGGGACCTCGTGTTCCGGCGCCGCTGAAGGCGCGCCGGCGCACGGTCAGACGAACTGCACCCCGATCGTTCCGAGCGGGCCAAAGTCCGCGCGCAGCGTGTCGCCCTTGTTCGCCCAGACCGGGCGGATGAACGAGCCGGACAGCGTGAAATGCCCCGGCTCGAGCGCGGTGCCGAACCGGCCGACCTTGTTGGCGAGCCAGGCGATGCCGAGCGCGGGATGGCCGAGCACCCCCGCGGCGATGCCGGTCTCCTCGATGTCGCCGTTGCGGTACATGATCCCGCCGACCCAGCGCAGGTCGACGTCGGTCGGCCGCACCGGGCGCCCGCCGATCACGACCGCCGCGGCCGCGCCGTTGTCCGCCACCGTGTCGAAGATCTTGCGCGGATTCTGCACGCGCGCGTCGATGATCTCGATCGAGGGCACCACCCACTCCGTGGCGGCCAGCACGTCGAGCAGCCCGACGCCTGGCCCCTCGAGGCGCTTGCCGAGCACGAACCCGAGCTCGAGCTCCACGCGCGGCACGCAGAAGTCCGCGTGCTTCACGATCGCGCCGTCGTCGTAGAACATGTCGGCCATCAGCACGCCGTAGTCGGGCTCGTCGATCTGCGAGGACGCCTGCATCGCCTTCGAGGTCAGCCCGACCTTGTGCCCGCGCACCTTCGCGCCGGCGGCGATCTTGGCTTCGTTCACCAGGCTCTGGATGGCGTAGGCGTCCTCGATCGTGATCTCGGGGTAGGTCTTGGAGAGCTGCACGATCGGCTTCTTGTCGCGCAGCGCCTGCAGGAGTGAATCGGCGGCCTTCTTGCGGTCGGCGTCGCTCAGCATGGTCGGGCTCCTCCTGGGGTCGAGGGGGCGGATGGTGCCTCGCCGGGGCGGTTCGCGCAATGCCCGCGCGTCAGCCGAGACGGTAGAAGCGTCGCGCGTTGTCGCGGAAGAGCTGGTCGAGCTCCGGGCGGCTCAGGTCGCCGAGGATCTCGAGCAGCCCCGCGATCTGCGCACGGTAGCCGATCCTCAGGCCGGCGACCGGGAAGTTCGACCCGAACATGCAGCGGTCGATCCCGAAGATCTCGATCGCCTCGCGCACCACGCGGCGGTTGCCCTCGACCGTCCATGCGGCGTCCCTGAGGCCGAGTTCGCTCACCTTGCAGTGGACGTTCGGGCACGCGGCGAGCGCTCGCATGCCGGCGCGCCAGCGCGCCAGCCCCGCGTCGCTGCGGTCCCACGGGAGCCCGGTGTGGTTGAGGACGACGCGCACGCCGGGCAAGTGCGCACAGACCCCCGCGGCCTCCTCGAGATGCCAGAACGGCACCCGCAGGTCCCACGACAGGCCGTAGCGCTCGAGCAGCCCGAGCCCGCGCCGCCATTTCGGGTCGTGCAGGCTGCCCGGCCCGGTCGGCGGCGCGTCGCTGGCCGTCGGGGCGGTCACCGGTTTCGACCGGATGCCACGCACGAGCGGGAACCGGCTCTGGCGGGCGAGGATCTCCTCGCAGTCGTCGGTGTGGAACCACGCGTGCGCCACGACCGCATTCGGCATCCCGTGGTGCGCGTGCACTTCGTGCAGCCACTCGGTCTCGGCGACCTGCCGCGCGCGGTCGTGCTCGGCCTCGACGTGGACCGTCGCGAGGATCTTCAACCCGGCCGCATCGCGGCGGTAATCGTCGGGGAGGTAGTTGCGCTTGAGCGGCTCGTACGGCCCGAGCAGGAAGTTCGGCTCGGGGTGGTCCGCGAGCCACGGATAGTGGTTGCGCCCGAGGTCCCACAGGTGGTGGTGGGCGTCGACGATCTCGAGGTCTTCCGGCCGCACCGCCATGGCGTCAGGCCGGCAGCTTCGGGTCGGCGGCGGCGCGGTAGTGGCGGTTCGCATCCGCGTCCCGGCCGATGCGCTCCATGAGCCGCGCGAGCTCGACGTGCGCGGCGCGGGAGGGTTGCGCCGACAGGCTCGCGTCGAGGTAGCTCTGCGCCTTGCCCCAGAGCTCCCGGCTCGCGCACAGCCGGCCGAGCGCGAGCAGCAGCCCCGGATCGCGCGGGTGGTCGGCGAGCCAGCGCTCGCACTGCTCGATGCGCGCGAGATCGTCGCCGCCGCGGCACTCGCCGTACAACGCCGCGAGCTCGCTCGACCACTGCGCTACGAGCGCGTCGTGGATCACCGGATGGGCGCGCTCGCACGCGCCGAGGTCGATGAACAGGCGCGCCGCCGTCGCAGCCACGCGCGGACGCGCGCGGTCGGCCGCCGGCAAGCTCGCGAGATACGCGGCGAGCGCCTCGGCGTCGATCGCCTTTCGGCGCAGGTTCTCGATCGTCGCGGTCGAGCGCAGCTGCGCCGCGAGCTCGGCCGGCACCGCGTCGCGCTTCTCGAGGATGCGGAGCAGGCGCAGCACCTCGTCCCAGTTCTGCAGCCCCTGCTCGGCCCGCAGCAGCAGGCGCAGCGTCGCCGCGTGGCGCGGCCCGGTGGCGTGCAGCTCGTGCAGCAGCTCGCGCGCCTCCTCGAACCGGCGCTCGTCCACCGCCGCCTCGGCCTCGGTCGCGAGGCGCGCAGCGCGGCTCGCGCCCGCCGCGTCGACCGCGCGTGCGAGCCAGCGCCCGCGTCGGGCCGGGTCGCGCATCGCGTGCGCGGCGCGGGCCGCCAGCAGCGCCGCCATGCCGGGAGCCTCGTCCAGGCCGTACGCACGCCCGGCGAGCTTCTCCGCGCGGCCGAAGCGCCCCTCCATGAAGGCCTGCCAGGCCTGCCGGAGCGCCTCGTTCGCGCGGTTGGCGCGGGCGCGCCGCCGGAACGCCGCGACCTGTTGCGGCAGACGCGTCGCGTGCGACGCCAGCCGCAAGGTGCCGTAGAGCACCGCGAAGAGCGCGAGCGCCGCGAGCAGGAAGAGCGTGAGGGAGACCTCGATCCGCCAGGGCGGGTAGACGAACAGCGCGTAGCCCTCGCCGTAGCGCGCCGCGAGCGCGAACGCGACCGCGAGCGCGGCGACGACGACGAACGTGACGAGCAAGCGCACGGGCGCGCTACTTTCCGCCGCGTTCGCGCGGCGTCTTGTACGTGCGCACGGCGTTCAGGCTGTCGGCGATCGCGGGCAGCTCGACGTTCACCGCCGCCGCATTCAGCGCGCCGAGCGTCTGCATCGCGCTCGCGACCGTCTTGTTGCGCGTGTCGAAGTACCGGGCGAGCCAGCCCTGGGCCGCCTTCACGTCGGCGCGGAAGGCCTGCTCGTCGCGCTGGAGCAGCACGATGCGGGCGTGCAGGAGCCGCAGCTTCAGGTTCTCGCGCAGGAAGTAGCGGCTCTCGGGCGCGAGCAGCGACGCGTCGGCCGCATCCAGCCGCTGCACGCGCACCAGCCCCTTGAACTCGTCCCAGACCTTGGCCCAGGACCGCGCCCACCAGCCGGCTTCCGGGACGCCCGCCTCCGGCTGGGCTTCGGCGGCGCTCGGGCGGCCGTCGACGAGCAGCGGCATCTGGTCCACCGCCGCGATCACCTGGTCGATGCGCAGCGTCATGCCGGCGATGTCCAGGTCCGGCGCAGCCTTGAGGCGTTCGATGTCGCGTGCGATCGCCTTGCGCAGGCCGAGGAACTGCGGGCGGTCGGAGCGTGCGAGCCGCGCGTCCGCGGTCTGGAGCGCCGCGAGCGCGGCGCGCACGTTTCCGGCGAGCTGCAGCTGTTGCGAGGCGATGGCGAGCGTCTGCTCGACCTCGGCGAGCACCCAGTCGTCGCGCGAGCGCGAGAGCTCCTGGTAGAGCGACTCGAGCGCGAGCTGCTGGCTCTGCGACTCGAGCTGCTTTGCCTCGAGCGCGCCGATCTTCGCCTGCGCGTCGCGCAGCGCCTCCTGCGCCTCGCGCGCGACGACGCGCGCCTCCCTGGACTCGTTCGCCGCGTCGCGCAGCCGCTCGGCGACCTCCCCGCGCACGGCGGCGAGCGCCGCGCGCTCGCTCCACCAGGCCCAGGCGAGCGCGGCGACCGCGATTGCGAGCGCGACGACCGCCGGACGCAACCAGGCGCCCGCGTCGCCGCGGGGGGCGCGAACAGCCGGTGGGGGCGCGTCGCTCATCGCGGGCTATTGTCCCAAAAAGGCGACGAGCCCCGCGCAGAGGCCCTCGTCCGCCGGCCCGGTCTCGACCACCCGCTCGCAGCCGAGCGCGCGCGCGTTCTCGGCGATGCGCGCGTGCGGCGCGAACAGCGGCGTGCGCCTGAGCCAGGCCTGCCCGAGCTTGCCGAGCATGTCGTACAGGTTGCGCAGCCCCTCGCTCGAGCTCACCGTCACCGCGTCGATCTCGCCGCGGCCCCAGCGCTTGAGGAGCGGCTCGATGTCGGCGTTGGGGCGCGCGCGCCGGTAGCACTCGACGTAGTCCACCGTCGCGCCGCGTTCGCGCAGCGTGTCGCCGAGGAGCTCGCGGCCGCCGTCGCCGCGGAAGACGACCACGCGCCAGCCCTGCACGTCCGCAAGCGCGGGCAGCGCGAGCAGCGCCTCGCTGTCGAAGCGGCCGGTCGGCGCGATGACGCCGGCGACGCCGTGGCGCTCGAGCGCCTTCTCGCTCGCGCGGCCGATCGTCGCGGCGCGCAGGCCCGGCGGCCACTCGCGCCGCGCGCGCACCACGTTCATCGCCTTGTCGACCGCATTCGGGCTGATGAACACCGCGAGCTGGTAGTCGTGGAGCCGGTCGACTGCGGCGACGAGCGCGCGCGTGTCCTCGAGGTCGACGATCTCGAGCACCGGGAAGACGATCGGCTCGCCGCCCTCGGCGCGAATCAGCTCCGCCAGGCGTTCGTTCTGCCCGGCGGGACGCGTCACGACGATGCGGCGGCCGGCGAGACGGCCGGGGTTCATCTCAGACCGGCGAGGATCGCGTCGGCACCCTGCGCGCGCAGCGCGGCGGCAAGCGCCTCGCCCGCCCGCTCGGGTGTCTGCGCCTCGCCGCGCACGTCGCCGCGGGCAATTCGCGTGCCGTCGGGGCTCGCGACGAGCCCGCGCAGCGAGAGGACCCCGTTCGCCAGCGACGCGTGCGCGGCGAGCGGGACCGTGCAGCTCCCGCCGAGCGCGCGGCTCACCGCGCGCTCGGCCCGCACGCAGGCCGCGGTGGCCTCGTGGTGCAGCGGCGCGAGCGCGCCGACGAGCTCGGGGCGGCCGTCACGGCACTCGACCGCGAGCGCGCCCTGCCCGACCGCGGGCAGGCACTCGTCCGGCTCGAGGATCGCGCGGATGCGATTGCCGAGCCCCAGGCGCTTCAGCCCCGCGACGGCGAGCACGATCGCGGCGTACTCGCCGCGGTCGAGCTTGGCGAGGCGCGTGTCCAGATTGCCGCGCAGCGGCCGGATCTCGAGCGCCGGAAAGCGATTGCGCAGCTGCGCTTCGCGCCGCAGGCTCGAGGTGCCGACGACCGCGCCGGGCGGCAGGTCGGCAAGCCGAGCGTAGCCAGGCGAGACGAGCGCGTCGCGCGGGTCCTCGCGCGCGAGGAAGGCGGCAAGCACGAATCCGGCCGGCAGATCCATCGGCACGTCCTTCGCGGAGTGCACTGCGATGTCCGCGCGGCCGTCCTCGAGCGCGCGCTCGAGCTCCTTCACGAAGAGCCCCTTGCCGCCGATCTTCGCGAGCGAGCGGTCGAGGATCTCGTCCCCGCGCGTGGTCATGCCGAGGATCTCGACGCGGCACGCCGGATACAATCGCGCGAGGCTCGCGCGCACGTGCTCGGCCTGCCACAGAGCGAGGCGCGAGACGCGCGAGGCGATGACGATGCGCTCGGGAGACTTCAAAGGCGTGGCCGGGATGACGGTGAGAGCCGTGCGCGCGCTGCGCGGGGGATGCGCGGCGATTCTAGCATCGTGCGCCCTCGCGGCCGCCGCCGCGGAGCCGATTCCCTTCGCGCGCGACCTGGCCGCCGACGGCCGCACCGCGCGCGAGACCGGCCGGGTGATCGTCGTGCTCTACGGCACGGCGGACTGCCCGTACTGCCGGAAGGTGCGCGACGGTTTTCTCGGCCCGATGCACGCAGATCCCGCGGCGGTGAAAGAGGTCCTGGTGCGCGAGGTCGACGTCGAGAGCGGCCGGCCGGTCGTGGGCTTCGACGGGCGCCCGACGACGCACGCGGCGCTCGGCAAGGCCCGGCGGGCGCGCATCGTCCCCTACGTCGTCTTCCTCGGGCCGCGCGGCGAGCCGCTCGCCGACCCGCTGATCGGGATCGCGTCGGCCGATCTGTACGGCGGCCTGCTCGAGCGGCGGATCGAAACGGCGCGGGCGAAGCTTGCGAGGCAGTAGCCGCGCCAGCAGGCGCGCGGCCTTTTCAGCGGGCTGCTAACCGCTCGCCAGCGCCTTCACGGTCGGCCACTGCCGCCGGCTCACCGGCAGCTTCTCGGCCACGCCGTCGAGGAGCACGGCCCAGCCGGCCCCCTCGCCGTCCTCGTCGGTCACGCGCTCGAAGCCGCGGATGCGCCGGCGCGCGACGAGACAGGAGCGGTGGATGCGCACGAAGATGCCGGCGAACTCCTGCTCGAGGCCGGTCAAGGCCTCCTCGAGCAGGTGCTCCCTGTCGGCCGTGCGCACCGTGACGTACTTCAGCTCGGCTTTCAGGTACACGACGTCGGCGACGGGCACGAGCAGGATCTTGCCGCGCTCCCCGATCGAGAAGAACCGGCGCGGCACCTGTCCCGCCTGGGCCGCCGCCCGGTCGACGGCCTCGCGGCGCACCCCGCCGGTCGCGCGCGCCTTCGCGAGCGCGCCCGCAAGCCGCGATGCGCGCACCGGCTTGAGCAGGTAGTCGAGCGCGTTCACCTCGAAGGCGTCGATCGCGTACTGGTCGTGCGCAGTCACGAATACCACCGCCGGCGGCGACTCGAGGATCGCGAGGTGGCGCGCGAACTCAATGCCGTTCATCTGCGGCATGTGGATGTCCACGAGCACGATGTCGGGCGCGGCGGCGGGCAGCGCGCCGATCGCCTCCTGGCCGGTCGCCGCCTCCCCGACCACGACGTTCGGCAGCTCGGCGGCGAGGTCGCCGAGCACCTCGCGCATGCGCTCGCGCGCAGGCTGCTCGTCGTCGACCAGGAACACCCGCAGGGGGGCGTGAGCAGTCATGGTGCGGTCCCGGTCACGCCGCTGCCCGCTCGCCCGGCACGGACTGCGGGGCGGCGCGCCGGTAGGGCATGGTCATGCGGATCTCGTAGCTCGACCCGTTCACGCCGCTCTCGAGCACGCCCTCGACGTCGAAGTGCAGCGCGAGGCGCTCGCGGATGTTCGCGAGCGCGATGCGGTTGCCCTGGCGGTGCTGGTGCTCGGGGTGGTACGGATTGGTGAGCTTGACGTGCACGCGATCCCGCTCGCGCCGGATCGCGATCACGATCGTGCCGGCCGCCACGCCGGGCTCGATGCCGTGGTACACGGCGTTCTCGACGAGCGGCTGGAGCAGGAGCGGCGGCACGAGCGCATCGCGCGGCGCCTCGGCCGTCTGCCAGTCGATGACGAGCCGCTCACCGAGGCGCAGCTGCTCGAGATTCAGGTACTGGCGCGTGAGGTCCAGCTCGCGCGCGAGCGTGGTGAGGTTCTTCGCGTCCGCCATCACCATGCGGTAGAGCTCGGCGAGGTCCTCGATCGCGCCTTCCGCGCGCCGCGCGTCCTTGCGGATCAAGGAGAGCACCGCGTTGAGCGTGTTGAAGAGGAAGTGCGGCCGGATGCGCGCCTGCAACGCCTGCAGCCGCGCCTCGGCGAGCGCGGGGGAGAAGGCGCGGTTGCGCAGGTGGAAGTAGCCGGCCACGATCGCGGTCGTGAGCAGGCCGAACGCCCCGGCGCGCACGACACCGAGCGGCGCCGAATCCACGCTCGCGCGCAGGAATGCCGCGCCCGAGGCGAGCACGAGCACGAGCGTGCCGACGGCAGCCAGCCCGATGAAGTAGGGCAGCCGCGCGAGCCAGGGGCTCGCGGCCGACAGCACGGCGAGGCTCGCGATCAGCGCCGGCTCCACGACGAGCGCGATCTCCAGGAATTCGCCCACCAGCTGCTGGAAGGTGGTCGCCTTGATCGCCGCGGCGACGAACGCGCCGAGGTTCACGCCCACGAGGATGCGCGCCACGACCCCGAGGTTGCGGAAGTCGGGGAGCGCATCGGGAACGGAGCTCGAGCTCGGGGTCATGCATCACGCTGCTAGAATGGCGCCGCCATCATACCTGCCAGGCAAGACGATAACGCGTTGTTTTGCGGGCAATTCTCAAGTCGACACGCGAGATTGACAAGCCGCCATGCCGGAGCCTGAGGAAAAGGGTCACACCGCACCGAAGTGGTCGGGCCGTTTCGCCGAGGGCCTCGACGAGCGCGTGCTGCGGTACACCGCCTCGGTCGGCTTCGACCGGCGGCTCGCCGAGTTCGACATCGCGGGCTCGCTCGCCCACGCGCGCATGCTCGCGGCCTGCGGAGTGATCTCCGGGCAGGACCTCGCGGACATCGAGCGCGGCATGGCGACGATCGGCGAGGAGATCCGGTCCGGCCGCTTCGAGTGGGCGCTCGAAGCCGAGGACGTGCACCTCAACATCGAGCGGCGGCTCACCGCGCTCGTGGGCGAGGCCGGCAAGCGCCTCCACACCGCGCGCTCGCGCAACGACCAGGTGGCGACCGACGTGCGGCTGTACCTGCGCGCCGCGATCGACGAGATCGACGCGCAGGCGCGCGCGCTATCGCGCGCACTGGTCGACCTGGCCGACGCGCACGCGGCGACCGCGATGCCGGGGTTCACGCACCTGCAGATCGCGCAGCCGGTGACCTTCGGCCATCACCTGATGGCCTACTACGAGATGCTCAAGCGCGACCGCGGGCGCTTCGCCGACTGCCGCCGGCGCGCGAACCGCCTGCCGCTCGGCGCGGCGGCGCTCGCCGGCACCACCTACCCGATCGACCGCGAGCGGGTGGCGCGTGAGCTCGGCTTCGACGGCGTGTGCGCGAACTCGCTCGACGCGGTGAGCGACCGCGACTTCGCGATCGAGTTCTGCGC
>CAZIXQ010000149.1:0-9561 GCA_964543155.1 uncultured Enterobacteriaceae bacterium | reverse complement strand
CGATCGTCTGGTTCGCCAGCGCAGCCAAGGTCGGCGCATCGTTCACCGCGTTCACGTCGATCCGCATCTGGAAGTCGGCGACGCTGAAGCTCGCGCCGTCGCTCACCCGGAAGCGGAAGTTCGCGTACGACGCGCCGTTGGCGTTGGCCGCCGGCGTGAACGTGAGCTCCCCGGCGTCGATCTGCGCGCGGGTGATCTCGTCGTTCAACGCGACGTCGGCGCCGTTCAGCCGCAGACTGCCCGCGGTCTCGAGCGCGGTGACTCGGATGCGCTGGAGGGTGTCTGCGCCGGCATCCGAGAATCCGAAGTCGCCGGCGGCGAAGATGTAGGTGCCGTCCTCGTCCGCCGCGACGATCCGGTCGCTCGCGGTCGGCGTCGGGTCGAACGTGATGTCGTGGAGCGAGATGCCCTGCCCGCTCGGATCGGTGGGGGCTCCGTGCTTGTAGGCGATCGTGATCCACGTGATGCCGCTCTGCGCGAAGTGGAACGTCGCATTGGCCTTGCTGCTGTCGGTGCCGGTCTGCGGCGTGTTCGTCACGCCGGTCACCGTGTTGCCAGAGACCGAGTTGTTCACGCTCCCCGTGATCACCGGATCGCCGCGGTCGGAGGTGACGGTCACCTGGTCGACGAACCCGCCGACGTCGATGTCGAAGATCGTGAAGCCGACGTTGGAAACGCCGGCCGGGTGGCTGAAGGTGATCGTCCAGAGGACCTGTTGGACGTTGTCCTGGAGATCCAGCGACAGGTGCAGGGCGCTCTGGACCGGCGCGGTGCCGCCCTCGTTGAACGTGTCGACGACCGGGCCGGTGGTCACGAAGCCGGTGTCGCCGGTGAGCGCGAAGCCGATGGTTCCACCCGCGATCGTGTCGCTCGCCCACGTGAGCGAGCTCGCGGGATAGGGATTCCCGACTGACGCAGCGACCGCGTCCCAGTCGAGCGTCTCGGTGGCGAGGACGTGCGCCCAGGCGGCCTCGAAGGCGCTCGGGAAGGCGAGCGGCATCTCGATCACCCCGGTCGTGCGCTCGAGGTCCCAGTTGCCGCCGAGCCGCGCCGCGCCCGTGGCGTCGTTGCTCGCCGCGACGTCGGCGCCGGTGAGGCGCGCGAGCGCGTCGACGAAGGCATTGCCCTGCGCGCCGGCGGCGACGTCGCACCCGTAGAGGAGGAGGTCGCCGTCGGCGGCGAAGGCGCGCGCCCACGCGGCGATCGCGGCGCGGTTCGCCTCGAGCGCCGAAGCGTCGAGCGCCGTGTTGCCGAGTTGCAGGCGGCCGGCGCTCCCGTGCGTGACCAGGTGGACCGCATCGAGCCCGGCACGCGTCGCGAGGGCCTCGCCGATCTGCGCGACGCCGTCGCGCGCGGGATCGAGCAGGATCACCTCGACCGGCCGCTCGCCGCCGGTGGCGCGCAGCACATCGGCGAGGAGGCGCTCGTAGTCGGACAGGCTCGCGTCGACGAACACGACCTCGCGCAATGCGCTCGCCGCGCCGTTCATCACCACCTGCGGGGTCTCGGCGAGGAGGTCGAGCGCGCGGAACTCGGCGGGGACCGGCGGGAGCGCGTCCTGCGCAAGCGGCGCGAGCGCCGGCGCGAGGTCGGCCGACAGCAGCAGGCGCGGCTCCAGCGTCTCGAACGCGATCGTCCGGCGGCGCGAGCCCTGCTTCGATTTGTCAAGCGAGCGCTTCACGTCGGGATACCTGTTGTCGGCCTTGTTTTCGCCTGGTGGGGAGCGCCCGAATCGCTGCAAGAGCCGCACCATCTCCGGCGCTGGCGCGCAGCGGATGTGGAGGGTGCATCGCACCGCGCAGGACGACCGCCCGGCGGCGCGGATGGGGGCGCGAAAGGCGCGGCGACGGGCCGCGCGGGCGTGACTTAGTTCACGCGGCGCCCGGCGGGATGTCGGGCCGGCGTCGGGGCGCCGTCAGTCGTCGATCGGCAGCTCGAGCAGCGCGTAGGAAAGGCTCTTGCCGTGCGGGTCGAGCGCGAGGGAGGTGGTGACGCCGGTGTCCAGCGCGCGCTCGCAGACGAACTGCAGTGCGTGGAGGTTCGGCAGCTCGTAGCGGCGCACCTCGCCGTGGACGACGTGCGCGAGGTGGCGCTTCACCGCCTCCGGCGTGACGCGCGCGACGAGCAGGGGATAGTCGTCCTCGCGCAGCGCGAACAGCGACAGCGTCAGCGTGTCGCCCTTGTCGCCCGCGCGGGCGTGCGCGAGCTCAGCGAGCTTCCGTCTCAAGGTCGCGCTCCAGGACGGTGACGCCGCTCTTCACGCGGGCGCGGTCGAGCAGCGTCGAGACGATGCCGACGCGCTCCTGGACGAGCTTGCGGAACCCGCCGCCCCCGGCCGGCCCGTTGGTGGCGAGCGCCTCGACCTCGTCGCCGACGCGCTCGGCCGCCGCGCGGCTCGCCGCGCGCGCGGCGGCGCGCAAGCGCACCTCGTACGGCGCGTGCGGGTGGCCGAAGTCGGCGTGGTGCGTGCTGTCGACGCCGATGTACTCGACGCGCAGGTCGGGGAGGTCGTCCTGCAGCCGCTCGCGCAGCACCGCCCCGGCGAGGCGCGCGCGCTCGCGCGCGCGCACGCCCGCGTAGGAGATCTCGCCCTCGCCGACGTAGCCGGCGAAGTACCCGACGCTCGTCTTGAACGTCGCGGTGCGCTCGCGGCCGCCGCCGCCGGTCACTTCCACGCGGTCGGGGCCGAGCTCGCGCACGCGCACCGGCGTGAAGTCGGCCGCCACGTCGGGGGTCAGATAGGCGGCGGGGTCGGTCACCTCGTAGAGGAGCTGCTCCTTCACCGTGCGCGCCGAGATCAGCCCGCCGGTGCCCGCCACCTTGCCGAGCACGCCGTTGCCCTCGGCGTCCACGTCGCAGAACGGGAAGCCGAGGTGCGCGAGGTTCGGCACGTCCTTCACGCCCGGGTCGGCGAAGTAGCCGCCGGTGACCTGGCCCGCGCACTCGAGGAGGTGCCCGACGATGGTGCCGCGGCCGAGGCGCGGCCAGTCGTCGAGCGCCCAGCCGAACGCGTGCACGAGCGGTGCGAGCACGAGCGACGGGTCGGCCACGCGGCCGGTGATGATCACGTCGGCGCCGCTTTCGAGCGCGGGAAGGATCTGCTCGGCGCCGAGATAGGCGTTGGCGCTCACGAGCTTCCCGTACTCGGCGAGCGGCGCGCCGCGCGCCTCGATCGTCTTCATGTCGGGCGTGAGCAGGCCGAGCACGTCGTCGCCGGTCACGACCGCGACCTTGACCGGCACGCCGAGCTCGCGCGCGAGCGCCACCACCTTGCGCCCGGCCGCGAGCGGGTTCGCCGCGCCCATGTTGGTGACGATGCGCACGCGGTTGCGCTTCGCGGGCACGAGGAGCGCGCGCATGCGCCGCTCGAGCAGCGGGTCGTAGCCGGCCGCGGGGTCGGCGAGCTTGCGCAGCTGGGCGAGCGCGATGGTGCGCTCGGCGAGGCACTCGAGGACGAGGTAGTCGAGCGCGCCCTGCGTCGCGAGGATCACCGCCGGCTCGAGGCGATCGCCCTGGAACCCGGCGCCGGAGCCGATGCGGACGGTCGCTTTCATCGCCGCGCGACTATACACCGGCTACACTCGCGCTCTCCCGACCGACCATGGCCACGCGGAAGAAGACCAGGGCTCCCGCGCGCGCACGGGCCGCGCCGCCGCCCCCGGCGGCGCCGCTCGCGAAGCTCACGCGCCCGCGGCTCTATCGCGTCCGAGCGCGCGAGCGGCTCTTTCGCCTGCTCGACGAGCTGCGCGAGCATCCCGCGCTCTGGGTCACCGGCGCGCCAGGGGCGGGCAAGAGCGCGCTGCTCGCGAGCTACCTCGACGCGCGGCGCCTCGACGCGGTCTGGTACAACGTCGATGCGTCCGACCGCGATCCGGCGACCTTCTTCTACTTCCTCGGCCTCGCGGCCGCGCCCCTCGCGCGCGGGCAGGCGCCCGCCCTGCCGCTCTTCACCGACGAGTACCGCCGCGACCTGGGCGGCTTCGCGCGCCGCTGGTTCCGCGAGTTCTTCGCCCGCCTGCCGGCCGGCGCGGTGGTCGTGTTCGACAACCTGCAGGAGGCCGAGGGCAGCGCCGAGGCGCGGGCGGCGGTGCTCGAGGAGATCCCGGTCGGCGTGAACGTGATCCTCGTGAGTCGGCTCGAGCCGCCGCCCGCGTTCGCGCGCCTGGTCGCCAACCAGACGCTCGCGCGCATCGGGCCCGAGGCGCTGCGCTTCACGCGCGAGGAGGCGGCCGCGCTGCTCGACGGCGCGGGAGACGCGGCGGTGGTCGAGCGCGCCTGGGCGCGGACGGACGGCTGGGCGGCGGGCCTCATCCTGATGCGCGAGCAGATCCACCGCGGTGCGGCGCTCGCCGAGCGCGGCGACCCGATGACGCCCGACGCCGTCGCCGCGTACTTCGCGGGCGAGATCTTCGATCGCCTCCCGCCGGAGGACCAGCGTCTCCTCATGCTCGCGGCGCTGCCGCCGCGCATCCGCGCCTCCGTCGCCGTGGAGCTCACCGGCGATGGGCGGACCCCGAAGCTGCTCGAGCAGGGCTACCGGCGCCATCTCTTCATCGCGCGCCGCGACGGCCCGGAGCCGGTCTACGAGTTCCAGGCCCTCTTCCGCGAGTTCCTGCTCGAGCGCGCACGCCGCCTGCTGCCTGCGGAGGAGCTCGCCGCGGCGCGGCGCCGCGTCGCGGCGCTCGGCGAGGCGCGCGGCCTGACCGACCGGGTCTTCGAGCTGTACTGCGACGGCGGCGACTGGCCGAACGCGGTGCGCGTGCTCGCGGCCGAGGCGCCGGCGATGCTTGCCCAGGGGCGCTACGAGTCGGTGGCCGCGCGCATCGATGCGCTGCCGCCGGAGGTGCGCGCCGGAGCGCCGTCGGTCGCGTACTGGGAAGGCGTCGCGCGCATGAACGTCGACCCGGTTGCCGCGCGGGCGAGCCTCGAGCGCGCCTACGAGGGCTACCGCGCACGCGCGGACGCGACCGGGCAGATGCGCGCGGTCGAGGCGGCGATCGTGTCGCACTACCTCTCGCGCGCCGACTGGCGGCCGGTGGACCGCTGGCTCGACGTGATGGAAGGGCTGATCGAGCGCGCGACGCGCTTCGACAGCCCGGAGGCCGAGGCGCGCGCGGTGTCGAGCCTCGCGATCGGGCTCGTCTACCGCCAGCCCGGCCACCCGCAGCTTCCCGCGTACCTCGACCGGCTCGACCGCGTGCTCGACGCGGTCGCCGACCGCAACGCGCGCGTCGCGGTCGCGGCGCGGCTGATCGACGGCTTCAACAAGGTGGGCGAGCTCGCGCGCTCGGAACGGGTCGCCGAGCGCATCGCCCCGCACATCGACCATCCCGAGGTGCGCCCGATGACGCGCGCGTGGTGCCGCGTGTGGCTCGCGCACCTCGCGATGCACCGCGCGCGCATGGACGAGTACGACGCGATGCTCGACGCGGCGCGCGCGGTCACGCAGGCGCACGATCTCGCCTTCTTCGACCAGGTGATCGACCTCTTCCGCGCCTGGGGCCTGCTCGCCAGCGGCCGGACCGCCGCTGCCGCGGCGCTGCTCGCCGACATCGCCGGGCGCCTGGACGCGAGCCGCAAGCTCGACCTCGCGCTCCTCCACTACCTGCGCGCGTGGCACGCGGCGTTCGCGGGCGATCGGGCGGAAGCCGAGCGCGCGGCGCGCGCGGCGGCCCAGGTCTCGCTCGAAACGGGCTCGATCAACTCGACGCTGACGTGCCACACCGGACTCGCGCTCGCGCTCGACCTCGCCGGCAACTGCGCGGCGGCGCTCGGCGTGCTCGAGCGCATGAAGGCGCTCGTGCCCGACGTGCGCGGCGGCATGCTGCGGTTTCACACCAGCCTGTGGGAGGCGTACCTGCGCCTGCGCGCGGGCGATGCCGGCTTCGCCGCCCCGCTCGCGGCTGCGCTCGCGCTCGGGCGGCGCGAGGGCTACCTCAACAACTACACCTGGTGGCCGCCGATGATGAGCCGGCTCTGCGCCGCCGCGCTCGAGGCGAACCTGGAGCCGGACTACGTGCGCCGGCTCGTCGCCACGCGCGCGCTGGCGCCCCCCGAGGGCGCGGCGCCCGAAGGCTGGCCGTGGCCGCTGCGCATCCATGCGCTCGGCGCCTTCCGCGTCCTGCGCGACGGCGCGCCGCTGCGCTTCGCGGCCAAGGCGCAGAAGAAGCCGCTCGAGCTCCTGAAGGCGCTCGTCGCCCTCGGCGGCGACGGCGTCGACGCGGCGCGGCTCGCCGCGATCCTGTGGCCCGACGCGGGCGGCGACGCGGCGAAGGTCTCTTTCGACAGCACGCTCTATCGGCTGCGCAAGCTGATCGGGCACGACGCGGCGCTCGTGCTGGTCGAAGGCAAGCTTTCGCTCGATCCGCGGCATTGCTGGGTGGACGTGGACGCGTTCGAGCGCGCGGCGCGCGACGCGGACGCGGTCGCGCAGGATGCGGACGCAGGCCCGGACCGCATCGCGGAGGCGGCGGCGCGGCTGCGCGCGGCCTATCCTGGTCACTTCCTCGCCGGCGACGAGGACCAGGGCTGGCTGATGCCGCTGCGCGACCGCCTGCGCGCGAAGCTCGTGCGCACCGCGCTCGCGCTCGGGCGCCGGCTGCAGGCGAGCGGCCGGGTGCGCGAGGCCTGCGATCTCTACGAACGCACGCTCGAGCTCGACAACCTCGCCGAGGACCTCTACCGCCAACTCATCGTCTGCCAGCGCGACCTCGGCGAGCGCGCGGCGGCGCTGCGCACCTACCGCCGCTGCAAGGAACTGCTCTCCATGGTGCTCGGGACGAAGCCTTCGCCCGAGACCGAGGCGGTGCGCCGCTCCCTCGACGGCGCCTAGATCGGTCAGTCATCCGTCGGGCCCGGCGCCGCGCGCGCGCCCGCGCCCTGCGCAGCGCCATCGTCCATTCGGCCGATGCCGCGAGAGCCAGCATCCATGCGCTTTTCCGGGCGACCCCGGGCGGATCCGGCACGCCTGCGCGAATCGGTCAGGCATCTGCCAGCCCATATCCCGCAGAGTGCGCGGCCTCGACACGCAAGGAGCGACGCCCATGACCCTCACCGACCGCCGACTGACGCCCGTTTCCGCCGCCCGGCGCGACGCGATCGACGCCTGCGACGACGCGATCGAGCTCTTCCACGGCTATTACGGCAATCCGATCGAGGCGCTCGACCGCGCGATCGCGCTCGAACCCGCAGCGGTCCTGCCGCGCGTCGCGAAGGCCGGCATCCTGCTCACGACCAGCGAGAAGGCGCTCCTGGGCGCCGCGGCGGCCGAGGTCGAGGCGGTCGGCGAGCGCGGGAACGAGCGCGAGCGCGGCCACGCCGCGGCGTGCCGGGCGTGGCTCGACGGCGACTGGCGCCGCGCGGTGCGGCTGTGGGGCGACGTGCTGCTCGACCACCCGCGCGACACGCTCGCGCTCCAGCTCGCGCACCTCGGCGACTTCTATCTCGGCCAGTCGCAGATGCTGCGCGACCGCGTCGCGCGCGTGCTGCCGTACTGGCGCGAGTCGACGCCCGGGTTCAACTACGTGCTCGGCATGCACGCGTTCGGCCTGGAGGAGTGCGGCGACTACGCGCGCGCCGAGCAGACCGGGCGGCACGCGCTCGAGCTGAACGCGCGCGACCCCTGGGCGGTGCACGCGGTCGCGCACGTGATGGAGATGCAGGGCCGGCTTCCGGAGGGCATCGCGTGGCTCGAGTCGCGCGCGCCCGACTGGTCGCCGGACAACGGCTTCGCGTTCCACAACTGGTGGCACCTCGCGCTCTACTACCTCGATCTCGGCGAGCACGCCAAGGTGCTCGAGCTCTACGACACGCGCATCCGGCCGGCGCGCTCGCAGGTGGTCCTCGAGATGATCGACGCGACCGCGATGCTCTGGCGCCTGCATCTGCGCGGCGTCGACGTCGGGAACCGCTGGGGCGAGCTCGCGGACGCCTGGGAGCCGCTCGCCGCGGACGGGCACTACGCGTTCAACGACGCGCACGCGATGATGGCCTTCGTCGCCGCCGGGCGCGAAGCCGCCGCGCGCACCCTGCTCGCGGGCCTGCGCGCGACCGCCGACCAGGGCACCGGCACCAACGCCGCGATGACGCGCGAAGTCGGCCTGCCGGTGTGCGTCGCGCTCGCCGCGTTCGGGCGCGGCGAGTGGGACGTCGTCATCGAGATGCTGCGGCCGGTGCGGCTGGTCGCGCACCGCTTCGGCGGCAGCCACGCCCAGCGCGACATCCTGTCGCTCACGCTGGCCGAGGCGGCGCTGCGTGGCGGTCACGCGAAGCTCGCGCGCGCGCTCGCGGCCGAGCGCACGCAGGTCAAGCCCGCGAGCCCGTTCAACTGGCGCCTGACCGCGCGCGCGCAGTCGCTGCTCGGCGAGCAGGACGGGGCGAAGCACGCGCAGGCGTGGTCCCGGACGCTCACCTCGGCGGCGGCGGCGCGAGTCGGTGCGCCCGTCGCGACCGCGTAGCCGCAAGAAAAAGGGGCCGGCTCGCCGCCGGCCCCTCTCGTCCGCCCGCGGCGCAGTCGCGCTACGCGGCTTCCTTCACCGCCGGCAGCCCGGCGAGCGCCATCGCGAGCTCCTTCTCGTCGTAGTCCTGGTCGGCGAGCTTGCCGGCGAAGTAGTCCATGTACGCCTGCATGTCGAAGTGGCCGTGGCCGCAGAGGTTGAAGAGGATCGCGCGCGATTTTCCCTCGGCCTTGCACTTGAGCGCCTCGTCGATCGCGCCGCGCACCGCGTGGTTCGCCTCCGGCGCCGGCAGGATCCCCTCGGCGCGCGCGAACTGGACGCCCGCGTCGAAGCACTTCGTCTGGTGATAGGCGACCGCTTCGATCAGGCCGAGCTCCTTGATGTGGCTCACCAGCGGCGCCATGCCGTGGTAGCGCAGGCCTCCGGCGTGGAACCCCGGCGGCGTGAACACCGAGCCGAGCGTGTGCATCTTGACGAGCGGGGTCAGGTGCGCGGTGTCGCCGAAGTCGTACGCGTACTTCCCGCGCGTGAGGCTCGGACAGGCGGCCGGCTCGACCGCGACGATGCGCACCTTCTTGCCGCCGCGCAGCTGCGCGCCGAGGAACGGGAAGGCGATGCCGGCGAAGTTCGACCCGCCGCCGGTGCAGCCGACGACGACGTCGGGGTAGTCGTTCGCCATTTCGAGCTGCGCCATCGCCTCCTGGCCGACGACGGTCTGGTGCAGCAGCACGTGGTTCAGCACCGAGCCGAGCGCGTACTTCGTGTCCTCGCGCTGCGCGGCAACCTCGACCGCCTCCGAGATTGCGATGCCGAGCGAGCCGGGGTGGTCCTTGCGCTTCTCCAGGATCGCGCGGCCCGACTGCGTCTCGTTCGACGGCGACGGGATGCACTTCGCGCCGTAGGTCTCCATCAGCGCACGGCGGTACGGCTTCTGGTCGTAGGACACGCGCACCATGAAGACCTGCACGTCGATCCCGAACAGCGCGCCGGCGAACGCGAGCGAGCTGCCCCACTGGCCCGCGCCGGTCTCGGTCGAGAGCTTCGAGATGCCGGCCTGCTTGTTGTAGAACGCCTGCGCGACCGCGGTGTTCGGCTTGTGGCTGCC
>CAZIXQ010000148.1:0-9578 GCA_964543155.1 uncultured Enterobacteriaceae bacterium | reverse complement strand
CCTTGCCGACGTGCTGCGGCAGGCCGAGCGGCCCGACGAAGTCGGCGAAGCCGTCGCCGGCCTTGTAGTGGTCGCGCATCTCCAGGGTCGTCTTGCCGAGCGCCTGGATGACGAGGGTGACAGTGCCCGCCTCGCGGTCGTAGTCAGCGACCGTGAGCGGGATGCGCTCGCTGCCCTCGTGCAGGCGGAGCATCACGAAGTGCCCCGGCTGGGCCGAGCGCGCGACGTCGGGCGCCAGGACGTCCCACAAGAACGTGGTGTCGGAGAACGCCTCGCGGCGAACGATCGTGTACATGTGAGCGAACCGGCCCCTCCGCGGCTAGTCTCTGGGAGGGGGGCGGTCGTCCCGTTGACGTAGATCAACGGCGATGCGCGGGCCCACGCGGCCCCGCGCGGTTCAGGGTGACGCTGGCGCGGTGTTGCCGGGGCTGATCGCGAAAAGGCGCGGGTTCGCGGGATCGACGTCGATGCGAACCCAGCCGACCTCGGGCGCGCCGAAGACCTCCACGCGCGTGAAGTTCGCGAGGCGTTGGCCGGTCGCGCGGTCGCGCAGCGGCTGGTCGACGCGGTAGCGGTGCCCGTCGCCGTGCACCAGCAACAGCGGCTTTCCGAGCCGCGCCGCGTGCGTCTGCAGCGCCTCGCGGAACCGGGCGTAGCCGTCCAGCCGACGCGCGGGACGCTCGAAGCTCGGGTCGGCGTGCGCGAAGACGACCAGTCCGCGCACGTCGGCGGATGCGGCCCGGCGGACGGCATCGGCCAGCCATTCGAAGTTGGCGGCCATGCGCTCGGCGTGCTCCACGTCCGTCGTGCCGTCCTGGCGGAGGTTGTTGTTGCTGCCCGGCACGTTGAGCGCGACGAACACGATCCCGCCGAAGGTCCAGCGCACGTTCTCGCGGTAGGCGGAGAAGCGCGGGTCCGCGCTCTGACGCTCGAGCGCGAGCCTGCGCTGTCCGAGGCTCGCGTCGCCGGCGTGGAACAGCGCGCGCAGCTGCGCGAGCCGCTCGAGCGGGTCGTACCCGCCGGCGAGGGCGCTGCGGCAGTCGACCCACTCGTTGTCGCCCGGGACGAAGATGAACGGCACCGGGGAGGCGTCGAACAGTCGCCGGCGCTCGTGGAAGAGCTCGTCGGAGCACGAGGCGGCGCCCAGCTTGATGTCCCCGACGTGGACGACGAAAGCGACATTGGCGTCGGCGAGTCCCGCGATCAGCCGCTCGACGGCCGGTTCCTCGAAGGCGAAGTAGGGCGTGTCGCCGAACGCGGCGAAGCTGAAGCGCTCGGCGCCTTGGGCGCAAAGGGCGAACGCGGCGAGCGCGGCCGCCGCGAGCGCCCGCCTCACAGCTTCTTCAGCCTGTAGAGGAGCTCGAGCGCCTCGCGCGGGCTCAGCACATCGGGATCGACCGTCTCGAGCAGGTCGAGGGCGGGATGGCGCCCGGGCTCGGGCGCGGGCGGCGCGGCGAAGAGGTCCGCGTGACCGCCGCGCTGCAGGCTGCGGTGCTCCAGGTCCTGCAGGTAGCGCCGGGCGGCGCGGATCACGGCGCCCGGCACTCCGGCGAGCGCCGCGACCTGCAGGCCGTAGCTCTGGCTCGCCGGCCCCTCCTCGAGGGCATGCAGGAAGACGATCCGGTCCTTGTGCTCGACCGCGTCGAGGTGGACGTTGGCGACTTCCCGGTACTCCTGCGCGAGCCCGGTGAGCTCGAAGTAGTGCGTGGCGAACAGCGTGTACGCCCGCGTGCGCTCGACGAGGTGCCGCGCGATCGCCCAGGCGAGCGCGAGCCCGTCGAAGGTCGAGGTGCCGCGCCCGACCTCGTCCATCAGCACGAGGCTCGCCTCGGTCGCGTTGTGCAGGATGTTCGCGCTCTCGGTCATCTCGACCATGAAGGTCGAGCGCCCGCCGGCGAGGTCGTCGGCCGCGCCGATGCGCGTGAAGATCCGGTCGACCGGGCCGATCCGCGCGGCGCGCGCCGGCACGAAGCTCCCGACGTGCGCGAGCAGGACGATCAGCGCGACCTGGCGCATGTAGGTCGACTTGCCGCCCATGTTCGGGCCGGTGATGAGGAGCAGCCGGCGGGTGGGCGAGAGCCGCGTGTCGTTGGCGATGAAGGTCTCGACCTGCGACTCGACCACCGGGTGGCGACCGGCGTCGATCTCGATCGCGGCCTCCGCGACGAACTGCGGCCGGCGCCAGTCGCGCGCGACGGCGGTCGCGGCGAACGCCGCGAGGACGTCGAGCTCGGCGACGGCGCGCGCCACCGCCTGCAGGGGCGCGGTGTGGGGCACCAGCCGGTCGAGCAGCCCGTCGTAGAGCGAGCGCTCGAGCGCCAGCGCCCGTTCCTGCGCGGAGAGCGCCTTGTCCTCGAAGCGCTTCAGCTCGGGCGTGACGTAGCGCTCGGCGTTCTTCAGCGTCTGCCGGCGCCGGTAGTCGTCGGGGACCTTGTCGGCGTGGGCGTTCGTGACCTCGATGTAGTAGCCGTGCACCCGGTTGTACTCGACGCGCAGGTTCGGGATGCCGGTCCGCTCGCGCTCGCGCGCTTCGAGCGCGACGAGGAACTCGCCCGCGTTCGACTGCAGGGCGCGCAGCTCGTCGAGCTCGGGACTGTGGCCGGGCGCGATGACGCCGCCGTCGCGGACCATCGCGGCCGGCTCCTCGGCGAGCGCGCGCCGCAGCAGGTCGAGCGCCTCGGCCGGCGGGGCGAGCGCGGCACGCAGCGCGGCGAGGCGCGGCCCCCGCGCGCCCGCCACCGCCGCCGCGAGCTCGGGCAGGAGCGCGAGCGACGCACGCAGACCCGCGAGCTCGCGCGGACGGGCGCTCCGCAGCGCGATGCGCGCGGCGATGCGCTCGATGTCCGCACAGCGCTTCAGGAGGGCGAGCGCCGCGGCGTAGGGCCCGGCGCCCGCCTCGCCGCCGAGCGCCTCGACCGCTTCGTGGCGTGCCGCGAGCAGCGCGCGGTCACGCAACGGGTGATGGAGCCAGTGGCGCAGCATGCGGCTCCCCATGCCGGTCGCGCAGGCGTCGATTTCGCTGAAGAGGGTCGGGGCAGGCGTGCCGCGCAGCGTTTCGGTGAGCTCGAGGTTGCGCCGCGTTGTGGCGTCGAGCCGGACGTATTCGTCCGCGCGCTCGGCGCGCACGGCGACGACGTGGGGGAGCGCCTGGGCCTGGGTCTTGCGCGCGTAGGCGAGGAGGGCGCCCGCCGCGCCGAGCGCGACCTCCAGGTCCTCCACGCCGAAGCCGGCGAGACCGGCGGTCCCGAAGTGCTCGCCGAGCAGCCGGCGCGCGGTGTCGCGGTCGAACTGCCAGGCGGGAAGGCGTGTCACTGCGCCGGGGCCGGCGGGAAGGTCCGGCGCGGCGCCGTCGGCGACCAGCAACTCCGCCGGCGCGATGCGGCGCAGCTCGTCGGCGAGCGCACGCACGCCGACCTCGCTCACCCGGAACTCGCCGCTCGCGAGGTTGAGCCAGGCGAGGCCGGCGGTGCCGCCTGCGACCGCCAGCGCGAGGAGCACGTTGTCCGCTTTCTCGTCGAGCAGGGCCGCGTCGGTCAGCGTGCCGGGCGTGACGATGCGCGTGACCGCGCGCTCCACCGGACCCTTCGCCGTGGCGACGTCGCCCACCTGCTCGCAGATCGCGACCGACTCGCCGAGCTTCACGAGTTTGGCGAGGTACTGCTCGGCCGAGTGCCATGGCACGCCCGCCATCCTGATCGGCTGTCCCCCGGATGCGCCGCGGTGCGTGAGCGTGAGGTCGAGCAGACGGGCGGCCTTCTCGGCGTCGTCGTAGAAGAGCTCGTAGAAGTCCCCCATGCGGTAGAAGAGCAGCATGTCCGGGTACTGGGCCTTGAGGCCCAGGTACTGGCGCATCATCGCGGTGTGCCCCGCGAGGGGGTCGGCGGAAGGCGGCGCTTCGGGCTTCATCGCCCGCGATTCTAGTGGGTGTGGTCGACGCCCCGGCGCGATCAGATCGGGCGCGTGGCTCCACGCGTCGTCGGCCCCGGGGATAGACTTGCGCGGATCGGCCACCTCGAGATTGGCGGTTGTCGGCCGAGACGGCCCGGCCGGACCGCCGCGGAACGGTTGCTTTGAATCTCTTTTCGTCGGTGCGGTAAGCACGATACATGTCCGGTGAGACCTTGTTCTTCGTGACGCTGGCTGGTGGGGCGATCGCGATCATGATCGGCGTTGCGCTCGCCAGCCGCTCCGAGGGGCGGCGAATCGAGGCTGCGCCCACCCGCCCGGCTGCCAGGGCCCGGAACGAATCGCCCCCACGCCGCGAGCGTCCGCGCAAGGCGCCGCGCGGCGGGACTGGCGAGCCCGTCGCCGCGCTGAGCGCACCGCCGCGCCCGTTTCGGATCGTTTTCGGCGACCCGGACACACGGGACGTTACGATCGAGCGCTGCCCGTCCGAGTTCGTCGGGCGCCTCGTCGAGATTCCGGCGCATGTGGACATGACCTCGCGTCTGTCACCCCTCCTGCAGTACGCGCCGACGCTGGATGCGGCGGGCGACGGCACGGCTGCGCAGGACCTCTACCTGCTGACGCTCTCGCCGCAGGCCGCTCAGGGGCTCGGGTCGGGCGCCTACGACCTCGCGCCCGCCGCCGAGGCGGGGTTCCAGGTCTTCGTTACGGACGAGGACGGCGTCGTCGGTTGGGATACGCTGACCGCGGACGCGTCGCTCAGGCCGCGCGGCCTGGAGCGCGCGTTCTGGCAGGTTCTCTCCCTCATGGTCGGGCAGCCCCATCTCGTGAGCGCCGACAAGCGCTTGAAGCGCCTCGCGCACGAGGTCGCCGAGATCCGTCCCTTGCTGGACGGCCGGCGCTGGAGCCGCTTCTCCGCCCGTGTCGTGGCCCTGGAGCAGGTGCTTGCCGCATTGCATCCGTACGCGCGGAACCGTCCGCGGAGCGCGGACGACGTCGTCGCGATACGCAGTCAGCTCGAGAGCGTCGAGCGCGAGACGCAAGCGGATCTCGAAGCCATCAGGGCCGAGACTGTGGCCCTGGTGCGCGGCGCGTTGAGCGCGGGGCTGGTCGACTTCCTGGGACCGGACAACGACGTGACAGCCGCCGCGGAGCGGGTGGAGCGGTGTGCGGTGCCCCTGCGCCAGCGCAACCTCGCATTCATGGCCCGCGGCGTGGCGGCACAGCTGCTCGCGTGCCTGCCCGGCCACCAGGCGCTCGCGCAACGCTGGGTCGGCCTGATCGTCGACGAGGCGGTGCGCGAGGCGCGCCTCGCGGATGCGGGCAACGCGTTTCTGCGGCTCATCGACAAGAAGATCGAGAACGAGGGGCGCGCGAAGCTGAATGCCGAGGATCAGGAGCGTCTCCAGGGCCGGGTGCAGGCCGCCAGTCGATCGCTGTCGGAGCAGCGCGGGGCGCTGATCGAGGCGCTCGAGGACCTGGACCGCGTGCTCCAGGCGCAGTTGGAGGCGCAGCAGAACGCCCTGGTGCTCGTGGCGCAGCTCGACCGCGGCGGTCGGGTGCGCCAGCTCTACTGGCCGGCGTAACGCGGCTCGAGGTCCCTGCCACTGCCCGCTCTCGGACGGGCGGGAGCGTCGCCGACGTCACATTGAGCGCCCCGGGTGCAGGCGCGATGAGGGAGCGTTGCGCGCCTCATCGCCGCAGTCGGCCGGGCAGCATCCTGCCGAGCACGTTGTCCCGGCGGACGAAGTAGTGAAAGAGCGCCGCGCCCACGTGCACGGCGATCAGCAGCGCGAGCGCCGCGGCGAGCAGACCGTGCACGAGGAAGGCGGTCTTGGCGGCCGCCTTGTCCGGCGCGACGAGCCCCGGCAGCGAGAACAGCCCGAAGATGTCGAGCGCGGGAAAGAGCGCGACGCCGATGTAACCGGCGACGGGCACGCCAAGCAGCAATGCGTACAGGCCCCAGTGGTTCAGGTGGCTCGCGATCCGGTGCCACGGCGCGAGCGTCGGCTCGTCGGCCGGCGCGCCGCGCGCGAGCCGGTAGCCGAGCCGGCAGACGACCACGGCGAGGATCGTCACGCCGAGGAGCTTGTGGCCGTTGTAGAGCGCGCCGGTCAGCGCGTCCCACACGTTCAGGACGTTTCCGCGATAGGCCATGTAGACGCCGACCGGGAGCTGGACCACGATCAGCGCCACGGTCAACCAGTGCAGAACGCGCGCGGTGCGGCTGTAGATCTCGACCGGGGCCCGACCTGCCGGTGTCTCGTCCATCTCGACCTCCTTGCGGATGCGGCGAAGACCCGACGCGACGCGTTCACGCCGGCTTGAGCGCGCCCCGGTGCGCCTGCTGCACGACCTGCAGCAGGGGCACGAACACCTTCGGCGCGCCGCAGACGATATTTCCCCGGTCGAGGTAGTGGGGCTCGCCGTCGAAGTCGCTCACCAGTCCGCCCGCCTCCAGAATCAGCAACGCGCCGGCGGCCATGTCCCAGGCCGAGAGCCCGATCTCCCAGAAGGCGTCGAGGCGGCCGGCGGCGACGTAGGCGAGGTCGAGGGCCGCGGCGCCGGCGCGCCGGATCCCGGCCGTCTCGCGCGTCACGACCTTGAACGCGGCCATGTACTCGTCGAGATGCTGCAGGTCGCGGAAGGGAAAACCCGTCCCGATCAGGGACTCGGCGAGCTTTGCGCGCCTCGACACGCGGATGCGCCGGTCGTTGAGGAACGCGCCCCGACCCCGCGTGGCGGTGAAGAGCTCGTTGCGGCCGGGATCGAAGACGACCGCCTGCTCGAGCACGCCGCGGTGGCGCAGCGCGATCGAGATCGCGTACTGCGGGAAGCCGTGGATGAAGTTGGTCGTGCCGTCGAGCGGGTCGATGATCCACTGATACTCGGATTCGCCTGCCGCGCCAGACTCCTCCGCGAGGATGGCGTGGCCGGGGTAAGCTTTCTTGAGGACCTCGATGATGGCCGCCTCGGCGGCGTGATCCACCTCGGTCACGTAATCGTTCTGGCGCTTGCGGGTGACCGTCACACCCTCGAGGTCGCGCGCGGCGCGGTTGATGACGGAAGCCGCGCGGCGGGCCGCCTTGACGGCGACGTTGAGCATCGGGTGGAGCGTGGACATGGGCGGCGCGTGTCGCGAAAGGCCGCAATTCTATCCAGTATGAGCGCGGAGAACGCCAGTGGCGACGAACGGCTCGCGCGCGTGCGCGTCGTGCTCTCGCACACCACGCACCCCGGAAACATCGGCGCCGCCGCGCGCGCGCTGAAGACCATGGGGCTCGCGCGCCTCGCGCTCGTGAATCCGCGGCATTTTCCCGACCCGCAGGCCGCGGCGATGGCGGTCGGGGCGGACGACGTGCTCGGCGCGGCGCGCGTCTGCGCGAGCCTCGACGAGGCGCTCGCCGGCACGACGCTCGCGATCGCGCTCACCGCCCGGCGCCGCGACCTGTCGCCGCTCGCACTGGACGTTCGCGACGCCGCCCGGCTCGCGGTCGGCGAGGCGGCGAGCGGCGGCGAAGTCGCCTTCGTCTTCGGAACCGAGATGTCGGGCCTCTCGAACGAAGAAGTCATCCGCTGCCAGCGCGTGGCGCACATCGCCGCGAACCCGGACTTCTCGTCGCTTAACCTGGCCGCGGCGGTGCAGATCGTCGCCTACGAGACACGGGTCGCGGCGCTCGGCGGGGTGGCGCCCGACGCCGGGCGCACGCCGCCCGCGACGCACGAGGAGCTCGAGGGGCTCTTCGCACACCTCGAGACGAGCATGGTCCGGAGCGGCTTTCTCGATCCGCACCATCCCCGCCGGCTTCTGGAACGGCTGCGGCGGCTCTTCGGGCGGGCGCGGCTGGAGTCCCAGGAGGTGAACATCCTGCGCGGCATGCTCACGGCCTGGGACGAGGGGCCGCACCGCAAATAGTTGACCGGAACAGTCGGGCTTCGGATAATGCGCGCATCGACAGAGGGTTGAAGCATGTTCTCCAGGATCCGCGAAGACGTTTCGAGCGTGTTCGACCGCGACCCGGCCGCGCGGTCCACGTGGGAGATCCTCACGTGCTATCCGGGGCTGCACGCGGTGCTCTTCCACCGGGTCACGCACAGGCTCTGGGGCTGGGGCCTGCGCTGGCTCGCGCGCTGGATCTCGCACCTCGCGCGCTGGCTCACCGGAATCGAGATCCACCCGGGCGCGACCATTGGCCGGCGCTTCTTCATCGATCACGGCATGGGTGTGGTGATCGGGGAGACGGCCGAGATCGGCGACGACGTGACGCTCTATCACGGGGTGACGCTCGGCGGCACCACCTGGAACAAGGGCAAGCGCCACCCGACGCTGCGGAACGGGGTGGTCGTGGGCGCGGGCGCGAAGCTGCTCGGCCCGATCGTCGTCGGCGACTACGCGAAGGTCGGGTCCAACGCGGTCCTGGTCAAGGACGTGCCGCCCGGCGCCACGGCGGTCGGAATCCCCGCGAAGATCATCATGGCCGAGCAGGACCAGGCGCGCGAGGCGCACGCGGCGAAGCTCGGGTTCTCGGCCTACGGGCTCTCGAGCAGCGATGACGACCCGGTCGCGCAGGCGATCCGCGGCCTGACCGACCACACGGCCGAGCTCGAGGCCCGGATCGTCGAGCTCGCCGAGCGGCTCGAGCGCGCCACCCGCGGACCCGACGAGGCGCGCGGGGAGGGGGCCCGGCTGCGCAAGGTTGTGGACAAGTAGCCGTGTCGCGGCCGATTCCTGACGGGCGCGGCAGCGGGCGGGCGTAGGATCGCCGGGATGCGCCTCGGGCCTCGTGTACTCGCGCTGGCGTTTGCGCTGGCAGTCGGCGTCCAGGCCGCTGGGCAGTCGCTCGAGGACCGCGCGGCGCAGGTGCTGCGGACGCTGGGCGCACCACCGCCGGTGGAGACCGTCATCGACCGCGGCGCGCGCGTGCTTGGCGAGCCGCGGGCGGCGCCGGCGGCGAGCGCCACGCCGTCCGTCGATCCGCGCCTCGTGGGCGGTAGCGCCGCCTCGTCGGTGCCCTCGCCCGCGTCGCCCGGTGTCCCCGCGGCTGTCGGCATGCCCGGGCTGACGGACACCACGTCGCCGCGCGGCACTGCATTCGTGAACGACCCGCGTGGCACCGGCTACCTGAACGATGCCCGCGGAACCGGTCTTCCCGGCGCACGCACGGCCATGCCGGGTCTTACCGTGATCAGGCCGCCCGGCGACGGCCAGGTCACGGGGACCTCGAACCTCGTCACCGGGAACGGCCGCGCATCCGGGCTCGCGCAGTAGCGCCCGGTCAGGCGGCGCGTCCGCCCAGCACGCCCAGCACGTGCTTCACCGCGGCGGCGCGCTCCTTGAGCGTCGCCGAGGGGACCGCCGCGCGCAGCTTGGTCGGCCCGAGCAGGCGCCAGCCGCGTTCCTTCTGCACCAACTGGATCACGCGGGCGGGATCCACCGCGGCGTGCGCGCCGAACTGGACCTGTACGTGCTCGGGCGTCGCGTCCAGCCGCGCGACGCCGAGCGGGTGGCCGAGGAGGCGCAGGCGGTGGCTCTCGACCAGCGCCTGCGCGGACTCGGGCAGCGGGCCGAAGCGGTCGACGAGCTCCTCCTGCATCGCGGTGAGCGCCTCCAGCGAGTCGCAGTTGGCGAGGCGCTTGTAGAGCACGAGCCGCTCGTGGACGTCGGAGCAGTA
>CAZIXQ010000147.1:0-9615 GCA_964543155.1 uncultured Enterobacteriaceae bacterium | reverse complement strand
TCTGCTCCGGCGCCAACATCTTCATGCTCGGCGTGTCCAGCCACGCCTGGAAGGTCAACTTCTGCAAGTTCACGAACGAGACGCGCAACGGCCTGGAGGATTCCTCCCGGTACTCCGGCCTCAAGTTTCTCGCGGCGGTCAACGGCGCCTGCGCGGGCGGCGGCTACGAGCTCGCGCTCGCCTGCGACGAGATCATCCTCGTCGACGACCGCTCGAGCGCGGTGAGCCTGCCCGAGGTCCCGCTGCTCGGCGTGCTGCCGGGCACCGGCGGCCTGACCCGCGTGACCGACAAGCGCCACGTGCGGCACGATCTCGCCGACATCTTCTGCACGACGACCGAGGGCGTGCGCGGCCAGAAGGCCAAGGACTGGCGCCTGGTCGACGACATCGCCAAGCCCGCGGTGTTCGCGCAGAAGGTCCGGGAGCGCGCGCTCGAGCTCGCCAAGCGGAGCGACCGGCCGGCCGACGCGAAGGGCGTGGCGCTCACCCCGCTCGCGCGGACGATCGAGGCCGACGCCCTGCGCTACAGCCACGTCACGGTCGAGATCGACCGCGCGCGGCGCACCGCCACGTTCACCGTGAAGGGGCCGTCGGGCGCGCAGCCGACGACGATCGACGCGATCGTCGCCGCCGGCGCCAGTTGGTATCCGCTCGTCGTGGCGCGCGAGCTGGAGGACGCGATCCTCGCGATGCGCACCAACGAGCTCGACATCGGCACCTGGCTCGTCAAGACGCAGGGCGACCCTGCCGCGGTGCTCGCGACCGACGCCACGCTGCTCGCGCACAAGGATCACTGGTTCGTGCGCGAGACGATCGGCCTGCTGCGCCGCACGCTCAGTCGGCTCGACGTCACCTCGCGCAGCCTGTTCGCGCTGGTCGAGCCCGGCTCGTGCTTCGCGGGGACCTTCCTCGAGCTCGCGCTGGCGTGCGACCGCAGCTACATGCTCGCCCTGCCCGACGATCCGGCGCGCGCGCCGCGGATCACCGTCGCGGAGACGAACTTCGGCCTCTACCCGATGGCGACCGGTCAGAGCCGCCTCGGCCGGCAGTTCTATGACGAGCAGCCCGCGCTCGAAGCGGTGCGCGCCAAGGCGGGGCAGCCGCTCGACGCCGGCGCCGCCCTCGCCCTCGGCCTGGTCACCTCGAGCCCCGACGACATCGACTGGGCCGACGAGGTGCGCCTCGCGATCGAGGAGCGCGCGGCGATGTCGCCCGACGCCCTCACCGGCATGGAGGCCAACCTGCGCTTCAACGGCCCCGAGAACATGTTCACGCGCGTCTTCGGCCGCCTGACCGCCTGGCAGAACTGGATCTTCCAGCGCCCGAACGCGGTGGGCGACAAGGGCGCGCTCAAGGTCTACGGCAAGGGCGAGAAGGCCGCCTTCGACTGGAACCGCGTCTGACCATCCGACTCCAACCCTCCATCAGCGATCACCAACCCGGGAAACGCCCATGTCCGCCATCAACTACAGCGAGAAGATCCCCAACAACGTCAACCTGAGCGAGGACCGCACGCTGCAGCGCGCCCTCGAGCAGTGGCAGCCCAACTATCTGCACTGGTGGCGGGACATGGGGCCGGAAGGCGCGCAGGACTTCGACGTGTACCTGCGCACCGCGGTGAGCGTCGATCCGCAGGGCTGGGCCCAGTTCGGCTACGTGAAGATGCCCGACTACCGCTGGGGGATCTTCCTCAACCCGGCGGAGCCCAACCGCAAGATCCACTTCGGCGACCACCTGGGCGAGGCCGCCTGGCAGGACGTGCCCGGCGAGCACCGCGCGAACCTGCGGCGCATCATCGTCACGCAGGGCGACACCGAGCCGGCTTCGGTCGAGCAGCAGCGCCATCTGGGCCTGACCTGCCCGAGCCAGTACGACCTGCGGAACCTCTTCCAGGTGAACGTCGAGGAAGGCCGCCACCTGTGGGCAATGGTCTACCTCCTGCACAAGTACTTCGGCCGGGACGGCCGCGAGGAAGGCGAGGCGCTCCTCCAGCGCCGCAGCGGCGACCAGGACAACCCGCGCATCCTCCAGGCGTTCAACGAGAAGACGCCGGACTGGCTCTCGTTCTTCATGTTCACCTACTTCACCGACCGCGACGGCAAGTTCCAGCTGTGCGCGCTGGCCGAGAGCGGCTTCGACCCGCTCGCGCGCACGACGCGCTTCATGCTCACCGAGGAAGCGCACCACATGTTCGTCGGGGAGAGCGGCGTGTCGCGCGTGATCCAGCGCACCTGCCAGGCGATGAACCAGCTCAAGACCGACGACCCGGCGACGCTCCGCGCCGCCGGCGTCATCGACCTGCCCACGGTCCAGCGCTACCTCAACTTCCACTTCAGCGTCACGATCGACCTCTTCGGCGCCGACGAGTCGAGCAACGCCGCCATTTTCTACAGCTCAGGGCTGAAGGGCCGCTTCGAGGAAGGCAAGCGCAGCGACGACCACCTGCTGCGGGGCGCGACCTACAAGGTCCTGCACGTGCAGGACGGCCGGCTCGTCGAGAAGGAGGTGCCGATGCTGAACGCGCTCAACGAGGTGCTGCGCGACGACTACATCAAGGACTCGATCGCGGGCATCGAGCGCTGGAACAAGGTGATCGAGAAGTCGGGCGTGCCCTTCCGCCTGAAGGCGCCGCACAAGGCCTTCCACCGCAACATCGGCTCGCTCTCGGGGGTGAAGGTGTCGCCCGACGGCCGCGTGGTCTCCGAGCAGGAATGGAACGAGAACGTCGCGCAGTGGCTGCCCTCCGACACCGACCGCGCCTTCGTCGGCTCGCTGATGGGCCGCGTGGTCGAGCCGGGCAAGTTCGCGAACTGGATCGCCCCGCCGGTGATGGGCATCAACCGCCAGCCGGTCGACTTCCAGTACGTGCGCTTCAACTGACCTTGTTCCGGACGGTCGCGCGCGGCCCCTCGCCGCGCGCGCGGGCCCCGGTCCGAGGCGCCCGCCGCCGTCGAAGGAGAGAACGCCGTGGACATGGCCGAGACGCAGGTCGTCAAGCAGCACCTGATCGACCCGGAGATCTGCATCCGCTGCAACACGTGCGAGGCCACCTGCCCGGTCGGGGCGATCACGCACGACGAGCGCAACTACGTCGTCGACGTCGCGAAGTGCAAGTTCTGCATGGCCTGCATCTCGCCTTGCCCGACCGGATCGATCGACAACTGGCGCACGGTGCCGCGCGCCCGCGCGTACGGGCTGGCCGAGCAGCTCGGCTGGGATGCCCTGCCCCCCGAGCTGACGGCGGAGGAGCTGGCCGCCGAAGGGGTCTCGTCCGCCGCGGTGTCGGCGGCGGAGCCGGTCGCGCCGCCGGCGCCGGCCGCCACCGAGGAGGCCGCCCCGTTCAACAGTGCGCTCTACGGCGCAACACTGCCGCCCTGGTCGGCCGCGCACGCGTACACCAACCTGTACGGACCCAAGGCACCGCAGAAGTTCATCACCGCCACGGTCGCAGGCAACCTGCGCGTCACGGCGGTGGGCCACGAGTACGACACCCACCACATCGTGCTCGACTTCGGGCAGATGCCCTTCCCGGTGCTCGAGGGGCAGTCGATCGGCATCATCCCGCCCGGCACCGACGCGAACGGCCGGCCGCATCACCCGCGCCAGTACTCGGTCGCGAGCCCCCGCAACGGCGAGCGGCCCGGCTACAACAACCTCTCGCTGACGATCAAGCGCGTCCTGGAGGACTACCAGGGCCGGCCGGTGCGCGGCGTGGCCTCGAACTACATGTGCGACCTGAACCGCGGCGACAAGGTGCAGGTGATCGGGCCGTTCGGCGCGAGCTTCCTGATGCCCAATCATCCGCGTTCGAGCATCGTGATGATCTGCACCGGCACCGGCAGCGCGCCCATGCGCGCGATGACCGAGTGGCGCCGCCGGTTGCGCGCGAGCGGCAAGTTCGAGGGCGGCAAGCTGATGCTGTTCTTCGGCGCGCGCACGAAGGAGGAGCTGCCCTACTTCGGCCCGCTGCAGAACCTGCCGAAGGACTTCATCGACATCAACTTCGCCTTCTCGCGCACCCCGGGGCAGCCGAAGCGCTACGTCCAGGATGCGATGCGCGAGCGCGCCGCCGACCTCGCGCCGCTGCTCACCGACCCGAACGCCTACTTCTACGTGTGCGGGCTGAAGGCGATGGAGGAAGGCGTGGTGCTCGCGCTGCGCGACGTCGCGCAGCAGGCCGGCCTCGCGCAGGACGCGGTGGCCGCGTCGCTGAAGAACGAGGCGCGGCTGCACCTGGAGACCTACTGATGGCGCCCGACGCGCTGAAGGGCGCGCCGGTGCTCGTCATCGGTGCGGGCATCATGGGCGCAGGGATCGCGCAGGTGGCGGCGCAGGCCGGCCATCGCGTGCGCCTCTTCGATGCGCGCGAGGCGGCCGCCGCCCAGGCGAAGTCCAAGCTCGCGTCCACGCTCGACGGGCTCGCCGCCAAGGGCAAGCTCGCGCCGGACGCGGCGCGCGACACGCTGGCGCGCATCGAGCCGATCGCTTCGCTCGGCGAAACCGCGGAGGTCAAGCTCGTCATCGAGGCGATCGTCGAGGACGTGGAGGCGAAGCGCGCCCTCTTCGGCCAGCTCGAGACGATCGTCGGCGCCGACTGCGTCCTCGCGACCAACACGTCCTCGATCTCGGTCACCGCGCTCGCGCACGGGCTCGAGCATCCCGGCCGCCTGGTCGGGATGCATTTCTTCAACCCGGTGCCGCTGATGAAGCTGGTGGAGGTGGTGTCCGGGCTGCACACCGAGCGCGCGGTGGCCGACGCGATCTTCGCGTTGAGCCAGCACTGGGGCAAGGTGCCGGTGCACGCGCGCTCGACGCCGGGGTTCATCGTCAACCGCATCGCGCGCCCCTTCTACGCCGAGACGCTCGCCCTCCTCCTCGAGCGGGCGGCCGCGCCGGACGTGCTCGATGCGTGCCTGCGCGGCGCCGGCTTCCGGATGGGGCCGTGCGAGCTGATCGACCTCATCGGCCACGACACCAACTTCGCGGTCACGCAGTCGGTCTACGCGGCCAACTTCTACGACAAGCGCTACGTGCCGTCGCTCGTCCAGCGCGAGATGGTCGACGGCGGCCTGCTCGGCCGCAAGAGCGGTCGCGGTTTCTATCGGTACCCGGAAGGCGCACCAGCGCTCCCGAAGGTCGCGTACGACCCACCGGCACCAGCTCGCGACGTCGCGGTGCACGGCAGCGGACCGATCGCCGATTGGCTCGCCGAGCGCATCGCCGACCGCCGGCCGGCGCGGCAGACGCGCAGCTCCTGGACCGGCCTGGCGATCGATGGCGGGCGCCTGGTCGTCACCGATGGCCGCCGCGCCGCCGAGATGGTGGCAGCGCTCGGTACGAATGACGTCGCCGTCTTCGACCGGCCGATGATCCTGCGCGACCCGGCGGGCGCTGCGACCGCCTACGCCGTGGCGGATGGAGCGTCCGAGACCTGGCGTGCGCAGGCGCCCGCCTGGCTCGCCGCACTCGGCTTCGCGCCTCAGCCGGTGGCGGACACGCCGGGGCTCGTCGTCGCGCGCACGGTCGCGATGCTCATCAACGAAGCTGCCGACGCGGTGCTGCAGGGCGTGTGCACGCCCGAGGGCGCCGACGCCGCGATGAAGCTCGGGGTGAACTACCCGGCCGGGCCGTTCGAATGGCTGGCAGACTGGAGCGCGACAGGCGTTGCGGCGCTGCTCGACGCGCTCGATCGGAGCTATCGCGGGGAGCGGTATCGCACCAGCGGCTGGCTGCTGCGGGCAGTGTAGGGAGGAGAAGATTGGTCGGGGCGAAGTGATTCGAACACTCGACCCCCTGCACCCCATGCAGGTGCGCTACCAGGCTGCGCTACGCCCCGACCGGAGCGTGGATTATACGAGGGAAAGCCCCGGCGGCAACGCCGCTCAGGCGCTCAAGTACTCGAGGACGCCGGAGATCTCGCGCCGGATGCGCGCGAAGTCGGTGGTGCCGATCGGGCCGAGCACTTCCGCGGCCTTCTCGCGGTGAGCGCCGCGCTCGCGCATCGATTCGTCCAGCCGGTTGCGCGCGCCGCTGATGGTGAAGCCCTGCTCGTAGAGGAGCTCGCGGATGCGGCGGATGAGCAGCACCTCGTGGTGCTGGTAGTAGCGGCGGTTCCCGCGCCGCTTCACCGGCTTCAGCTGGGTGAACTCCTGCTCCCAGTAGCGCAGCACGTGCGGCTTCACGCCGCACAGCTCGCTCACCTCACCGATGGTGAAGTAGCGCTTCGCCGGGATCGGCGGAAGGCTAACCTTCGCCGACTTGTTGTTGTTTTCCACCGTGCGCCTGCTCGACGAGTGCCTTCAGCTTCTGGCTGGCGTGGAAGGTCACGACGCGACGTGCGGTGATCGGGATCTCCTCGCCGGTCTTCGGGTTGCGGCCCGGCCGCTGCGGCTTGTCGCGCAGCTGGAAGTTCCCGAACCCGGAGAGCTTTACGCTCTCCCCGCTTTCCAGCGCGATCCGGATCTCCTCGAAGAAGGCCTCGACCATGTCCTTCGCTTCGCGCTTGTTCAGCCCGACCTTCTCGAAGAGCATGTCGGCCAGCTCGGCCTTGGTGAGGGTCATTTGTCTCCCCAGGGAGGGGTATACCCCTCCTCTTCCTTCACGCTATCCACGTCTTTGTGCGCCGAATCGGGTCGAGAGAACCTGCTCGAGATCCGCCATCGCGGCGTCGACTTCGGCGTCGGTAAGTGTCCGGGCAGTATCTTGCATAACTACCCGAAACGCAAGGCTTTTTCGCCCTTCGGCGATATTTTGACCGCGGTACAGGTCGAACAGGCGGACCTCCTGGACGAGCCCCGCACGGGTCGCGGCGAGGGCCTCTAGCAAGGCATGTGCCGGTACGTCGTCGCCGACCTCGACCGACAGGTCACGCGTCACAGCCGGAAACTTCGAGACCTCCTCGTATTGCGGCACAGCAACGCGCATCAGCGGCGCCGCATCGACCTCGAACACGATCACCGGGGCCGGCAGCTCGTAGCGCTGCAGCCACTCGGGGTGCAGCTCGCCGATCCAGCCGATGGCCGCGCCATCGAGCTCGACCCGGGCGCTGCGCCCGGGGTGCAGGGCGGGGTGCTCGGCCCGGACGAACCGCGCGACCAGCGGCGCCAGAATCGCCTCCACGTCGCCCTTGACGTCGAAGAAGTCGACCGGGCGACGCGTCACACCCCATTGCTCCTCGAACGCGGGGCCGAACGCGGCACCCCCGATGCGCACCGGCTGGCGAATCCCCGCGACCTCGAGCGCCCCGTCGGGCGCGCCGGGCGCCCGCAGGAAGACCCGCCCCACCTCGAAGACGCGGATGCGCGGGAGCTTCCGGTTCAGGTTGTAGCGGATGTTCGCCACCAGGCTCCCGATCAGCGTGGTGCGCATGACGGCGAGCTGGCTGGCGATCGGGTTCACGAGCCGGATCGGGTTCGCGTTGCCGGCGAAATCGCGCTCCCAGGCCGCCTCGACGAAGCTGTAGTTGACGACCTCCTCGTATCCCGCCGCGGCGACGCGCCCGCGCAGGTCGTGCAGCGTGCGCCGGTCCTCCGGCTGCGAGCGCATCGCGGCCGCGGCCAGCGGCGGCGCCGCCGGGATGTTGTCGAAGCCGTAGACGCGGGCCACCTCCTCGATCAGGTCCTCCTCGATCTCGAGATCGAAGCGGTAGGAAGGCGGCGTGACGACGCAGGCCTCGTCGGCGCCCGCGCCCTCGCGCCGGTGCGCGAGCCCGAGCCGCGCGAAGATGCGCCCCATCTCGTCGGCGGGGATCCTCACGCCGATGACCTTCTGCGCGCGAGCGATGCGCATGCGCACCGGCTTGCGCTCGGGCAGGCGCGTGACCGTGTCGTCGATCGGGCCCGGTTCGCCCCCGCAGATCTCGAGCACGAGCGCCGTGATGCGCTCGATGTGCGCGACGGTCGTGGCGAAGTCCACGCCGCGCTCGAAGCGGTGCCCGGCCTCGGTGGTGAAGTTGAAGCGCCGCGCCCGGCCCGCGATCGCGGCCGGCCACCAGAACGCGGCCTCGACGTAGATGTTGCGCGTCGCGTCGCTCACCGCGGTCGGGTCGCCGCCCATGATCCCCGCGAGCGCCTCGACCCCGTGGTCGTCGCAGATGACGCCGACCGTCTCGTCGACCTCGACCTCCTGGCCGTTGAGCAGCACGACCTTCTCGCCCCTGCGTCCCCAGCGCACGACGAGCCCGCCCGCGACCTTGTCGCGGTCGAAGATGTGCGAGGGCCGGCCGAGCTCGAGCATCACGTAGTTCGAGATGTCGACGAGCGCGGAGATGGATCGCTGCCCCGACCGCTCGAGCCGCTGCTTCATCCAGTCCGGCGTCGGCGCCGCCGCGTTCACGTTGCGGATCACCCGGCCCGAGAAGCGGCCGCACAGGTCGGGGGCCTCGATGCGCACCGGCAGCGTGTCGGTCGCGCGCGCGGGCACCGGTTCGAACGTCGGCGCGTTCAGCTTCGCGCCGGTGAGCGCGGCCACCTCGCGCGCCACACCGTGCACCGACAGGCAGTCGGCGCGGTTCGGCGTGAGCTTGATCGTGAGAACGCGATCGTCGAGCGCGGCATAGTCGCGAAAGTCCCGCCCGACCGGCGCGTCGTCGGCGAGCGCGAGGAGCCCCGAGTGATCCTCGGAGAGGCCTAGCTCGCGGGCCGAACACAGCATGCCGTTCGACTCGACACCGCGCACCGCGGCGCGCTTGATCGCGAGCCCGCCCGGCAGCTCGGCCCCGACGAGCGCGACCGGCGCCTTCATTCCCACCCTGACATTCGGCGCACCGCACACGATGTCGAGCGCCGCGCCCTGCCCCGCGTCCACCTTGCAGAGCGAGAGCCGGTCGGCGTTCGGATGCTTCGCGACCTCGAGCACCTTGCCCACCACGACCTGCGTGAACGGCGGCGCGACCGGCTCGCAGGCCTCCACCTCCAGGCCGGACATCGTCAGCAGGTGCGTGAGTTCCTCGCTGGTCAACTCCGGGTTGACCAGCGTGCGGAGCCACTGTTCGGAAAATTGCATCGTCGTCCGCGGTCCTCAGGCGAACTGCCGCAGGAAGCGCAGGTCGCCCTCGAAGAAGAGCCGCAGGTCGTTGATGCCGTACCGGAGCATCGTCAGGCGCTCGAGGCCGGAGCCGAACGCGAAGCCGATGTAGCGCTCCGGATCGAGGCCGAAGTTGCGCACGACGCTCGGATGCACCTGGCCCGCGCCGGAGATCTCGAGCCAGCGGCCGTCGCGGAACGCCATGTCGATCTCCGCCGACGGCTCGGTGAACGGGAAGAACGAGGGGCGGAAGCGCACCTGGAGGTCGTCGGTTTCGAAGAACCGGCGCAGGAAGTCGGTGTACACGCCCTTCAGGTCGGCGAAGCTGATGTGCTCGTCGATCCACAACCCTTCCACCTGGTGGAACATCGGCGAGTGGGTCGCATCGGAATCGACTCGATACGTGCGCCCCGGCGCGATCACCTTGATCGGCGGGGCGTGCATGCGCGCGTAGCGCACCTGCATCGGGCTCGTATGCGTGCGCAGCAGCAGGGGCAATCCGCTCGCGTCCTTCTCCTCGACGTAGAAGGTGTCCTGCATCGAGCGCGCCGGATGGTTCTCCGGGTTGTTGAGCGCGGTGAAGTTGTACCA
>CAZIXQ010000146.1:0-9622 GCA_964543155.1 uncultured Enterobacteriaceae bacterium | reverse complement strand
AGGCCTTCTTGCCGGTCAGCTTCTCGGAGGCTTCCTGGTATTCCTTGACGATCGGAATCGAGCGCTTGGTCACGGTCGGCACGACCTGCGTCATCGCCACGCCGAGGCCTTCCGCGCCGAGCGCGCCGGCGAGCGCGGTGGAGCCGGGGAACGAGTTGCTGATGAACTGCGCGCCGGAGCCCTGCTTGCGCGCGAGCTTCACGAAATCGGCGGCGTGCTTGTAGAGCGTCGTGGTGATGATGACGTCGGGATTGGCCTGCAGGACCTTCGCCACTTCCTTGCTGAGGTCGGTCTGCGTGCGCTGCAGCGGGGCCACCGCCACGACGCTGAGGTTGCGCGACTTGAGCGCGCGCTCGACCGCGCCGTAGTTCGCCTTCCCGATCGCGTCCTCGTAGTGGACGATCGCGAAGCGCTTGATGCCGAAGGTGGTGTAGTGATCGACCACCTTCTCCATCTCGTCGGCGTAGCTGGCGCGGTGGTTGAAGACGAACCGGTTGAAGACGCGCATCGGATCTGCGCCGGTGAACGGCGCGAAGAACGTGATGCGCGCCGCCTCGACGTGCGGCAGCGCCGGCCGGCTGAGCGTCGCGCTGCCGTAGCCGAAGAGCGCGATCACGCCCTGGTCGATCAGCGTCTTGGTGTTGGCCTCGGACTTCTTGGTGTCGTTTGCGTCGTCCAGCGACACGAGCTCGATCTTGCGGCCGTTGATCCCGCCGGCGTCGTTCACCTTCTTCAGGTAAGCGAGCGCGCCTTCCCGGATGTCCTGGCCGAGGTCCTTGTTCGACCCGCTCAGCGGCACGGACTGGCCGATCACGATCGCCCCGGAGTCCTTCTGGGCGAGCGCGGGCAGCGTGAACGCGGCGGCAAGGGCGGCGGCAACGAAGGTTCTGCGGTGCATGGTGGGGGACTCCTTGGAACCAGCTCAGGTCAGGCGGGAAGAATCGCGGCTAATGCCGTGTCCGTCCAGGAAGAATTGCCGATCGCAGGGGGCTGCGCAAGGGGGGTCGCCGGAGGGTGGGAAAAGCTCACGGGGCAGGGTCTGCCGGGATTTCGAAGGACGCCGGGGGCAGCCCCTTCCGGGCCCGGGCGGCCACCTCCTGGAACGCCGCTTCCAGGTACCGCACACGCCGCCGGGCATCGAAGAGCGGGCTGGCGGCCCGGGTCCGCTCGAGCCGAGCCCGGACCTCGGCCCGGACGGCAGGCGCCGTCGCCAGCCGGACGGCGGTGGCGACGTATTCGTCGGCCCCGTCCACCGCGAGTTCCGGCACGCCCGCCAGCGCGAGCAGGCCTGCCGCCGTGCGTCCCAAGGGGGGCTCGCCGCGGCGCGCGACCATCGGGAGCCCCGCCCAAAGCGCGTCGCACGCCCCGGTGACGGCGCCCCAGCCGAAGGCGTCGAGGAAGACGTCGGCGAGCGTGAGGCGCGCGAGGTGGGCCGCCAGCGGCACCCGGGGCGCGAAGACGAGGCGCCGGGCGGAGATGCCGGCCGCCGCAGCCTCGCGCTCGAGATTGGCCCGACACGCCGATCCGCTGTCGGCCAGCCAGAGGACGCTCCCTGGCACCGCGCGCAGCGCGCGGAGCCACGCCGCGAACGCGTCCGGCCCGATCTTGTGCGCGGCGTGGAACGCGCAGAACACGGCGCCGTCCGCGGGCAGGCCGTGCTGCGCCCGCGTCCCGGCGAGCGCCGGGTCGACCGGATCCGCCTCGTAGAGGAACCAGGTGTCCGGAAGGATGATGAGCTGCTCGTGCCACGCACGCTCCCATCCGGGCGGGGTGGAGCGGCGGTCGGTCACCGCGTAGTCGATGAAGTCCGCGCCCATCGTCGACGGGAAGCCGAGGTAGCTCACCTGCACCACCGCGGGGCGGAGCGCCATGATCTCGGGGCGGGCACCATCGGTATAGCCCCCGAGGTCCACGAGGACGTCGATCCCATCCCCGGCGATCGCCTCGGCGGCGGCGCGGTAGGCGAGCCCGGACAGGTCCCGAAACGCGTCGGCGCGCGACGCGATCGCGCGCCGCAGGTCGCTGCCGTCGTCCGGGGCGAGGCTGTACGCGAAGGTCTCGAAGGCGCGCCCGTCCCGGTGCGCGAACAGGGGATGCGCCACGCGGGCGACGACGTGATTGCGGAAGTCCGCCGAGAGGTAACCGAGGCGGAGCTTGCCATCCGGGCGCTGGCCTCTGCGAGGGAGCGGCGGACCTACGCCGTCCCGAATGTGCGCGGACACCGCGCGCGCCAGCGCGAGGCGATCGCCGGCATCGACCGGCAGCGTCACGGCCGCGAACGCGAGCGCGCGCTCGGTCGGAAGATCGTGCGGGCGCCGGGTCACGAGCGCGTGGAGCAGCGCGGCGAAGCGCTCGCGCTCGCGCCAGTCACACTCCTGCAGGCGAGCGTAGAGGCGGGCGAGATAGACGGCCTCCGGGGAAAAGCGCGGCGGGACACCACCCGCCGCGCTGCTCGCCCAGCGGGCGTCGATGCCGCGGGCGTCTGCCGACCGGGCGGCCGCCCAGGCCGCGCTCGCGTCGTCGAATCGTCCGAGTGCAGCTAGTGCAAGCGCGCGATCGAAGAGGGCGCCGGAATGCCGGGCGTCGATCGCCAGCGCGCGATCGCAGTACGCGAGCGCCGCGTCGTGCCGGCCGAGTGCGAGCGCGACTTCGGCGAGGTTGTAGTGCGAGTCGGCGAGATCCGGATAGGCCTCGGCTGCCGCGTGGTTGTTCGCGTACGCGTCCTCGAGGCGGCCGAGACGGGTAAGCGCGAGCCCGCGGTTGAGGCGCGACGGGCGATGCCGCGCGTCGCGCGCGAGCGCTGCATCGTAGCCGGCGAGCGCGGCGCGCAGGTCACCGCGTGCCTCGTGCACGAGCCCGCAGTTGAACCACGCGTCCGGGTCGTCGGCGAATGCGGCAGTGAGGGCGTCGCATCGGCGCAGCGCTTCGTCCGCGCGCCCGCTCTGGCACAGGACGGCGAGCGCGGCGTAGCGCGCATCGCGGTGACCGGGATCGAGCGCTGCGGCGGCGTCGAACGCCATGAGCGCCTCGGCAAGCTCCCCGAGGCAGTGATGGCAGACGCCGCGGAGAAAATGCGCCGACGGCTCCCGTGGCGCCACGCGGCAAGCCGCCGCGAGCCGCGTTGCCGCAGCCGCGTACTCGTGCCGTTCGATCAGCTGCGCCGATGCGGCGACGAGGGCCCGCCAGCTTTCCGGATCCGACTCCGACAACGCCGCGTCAGCGGGCGAATGCCGCGGCGCCCGAGATGGTCGGACCGCCGCCGGTGACCCGGTACGCGAAGCCGGCGTGCGAGGCATTCGCGCCGTAGAAGTGCCCATTGACCTGGGCCGAGCAGATCGTGAACGAGCATGCGCCCGTGCTGCCCGCGAAGTCCGCCGACCCCAGCGTGCCGGTGAACGGCGTGAACGGCCCGGTGATCGGCATCCCGGCCTTGTTCATCACGTAGGTGCTGGTCGCGTGGGTGAAGGTGAAGTTCTGGAGGTTCACCGTAGGCGCGGCCCCCAGGTTGACGACGAGCTGCCCGCCGGTCACCGCGCCCGGCGTGTTCACCCCGTCGGTCGGCGACGTCGCCCCGATCAGATTGAACGTCGCCGTGCCACTGCCGGCGAGGGCGGTGATCGGTGCGGGGATGCCCGTGACGTAGTGCAGCCCGTCGTTCGCGCCATAGGTCTGGGGCGGGATCGCGGTGATCGTGGAGGCGACCGGGCCCGTCCAGCGGCCCCAGGCAAGCGCACCGCCGGCCGTCCCGAACTCGGCTTGCGTGCCGTTGAGGGTCGCGGTGCCGGTCGGGCCGGTCCAGCTCGTCAGCTTGCCCGCGGCGTCGTACGTCGCCGTCACCTGGCCGTCGTTCGCCGAGAACGGGGCGACGCCGCCCGAGGCGTAGGAGAGGTCCTGCCCCGGCCCGCTGACGAGCGGTGGATTGAGGTTCGCGGCCAAACCTGCCGTGTTCTCGAAGATTCCCGGCGGGATCGTTCCCGGCGGGATGGGCCATTCCGACGCGATTGCAGCCTCGGCGATGTTGCCCCCGATCGGCACCATCGGCGGGCTCCCGGTGCCGCTAAGGATCGTCGGGGGATCCTCGCCGTACGGCAGCAGCGGCGGCGGCGGGAGCACCGGGCCCTCGGACACCATCTCCGGCCCCTTCTGCGGATCCGGGAACGTCATCGCCGCCTGGCCGCCGGGCACGTCGACCACGTTCTTCTTGTCCAGGCCGGCGATCGTCCACACGCCGCTCGAGCCGCGGAGCAACGTCCGGCCGTCGTCGAACACCTGGATGAGCCCGCCCGTGCCGCGGATGCCAATGGTCGCGGTCGGGGTCTGGATCTCGTAGGCGCTCCGGTTCACCCGCCCGATCGCGCCGGTGACCGTGCGCATCGCGCCCTTCAGCAGGCCGAAGAGGCCGCGCTCCGACCCGTCGGTGCGGCCGTCGTAGCGGAACTCGCGGATCGCGAAGTCGGTGTTCGGCTGCAGGGACACGTATGCCCCGTCCGCGAACCGGATCTGGGCGCGACCGTCGTTGGTGACGATGCGGTCGCCCGAGTTGATCGCGGCCCCCTTGGCGAGCGGCCGCGCGCGCCCGTCGGGCCCGGTCGCCATCACGTTACCGACCGAAAAGTCCACCGACCCCGCCGGCGCGGCGTAGGCCTCGGTGCCGAGCAGCGCCGCGACCGCGGCGGCGATCACGAGCTTGCGTCCTGCGTACTGCGCGTTCGACCTCGCCATGCGTCCTACTCCCGAAAGTTCGGCGTCCGATGCGACGGGAAGCCGGCGCCCGCCGTCGGATCTCCGCCAGGCGGGGGCATGCCGCCGGCTCCGCCAGGACCCGGTCTGCCCGCGTTCGAGACGGTAGCAAATTCCACACCGCGCGCGGGCGGCCCGCGCTCAGAAATCGCGCCGCACCGTGACCGTCGCCACGGTGCGGTCGTACTCGTTCAGCTCGATGTTCGAGTTGTTCTTCGTGTAGGCGACCTGCGGCGTAAGGGTCCACTTTGGCAGGAACGCGTACGCGAGCCCCAGCCGGAGGTCGTACTGATTGTCCTCGCGCGTGACGATGAAGGTCGGATTCTCTCCGTTGTAGTTGCGCCGCTCGTACGCCGCCGACCCGAACAGGATCGTCTGGGGCGTCAGCGTGGCCTGCCCGCCGAGTCGCGCGCCGAACGGCGTGTAGCCGAGATACTTGAACTGGGAGTCGGTGGCTCGCTCGTCCCCGCCGTAGCCGGAAACGAAGCCGACCGGACTGTACGCGCCGGCGAACGCCTGCGAGTACGCAACGCCGCCGACCGCGCGGTTGGCATCCTGCGGCGACTGCGAGGGCTGGGGATAGCGCAGCGCCGAGAACTGGCCGAAGACGGTGAGCTGCTGCGTCGGACTGAGGTTGTGCAGCCACTGCGCCGTGCCGCCGTAGAGGTTCCGGTAGCGGTCGTTGTCGAGCCAGTACATCTGGCCCTGCACGAGGCCCACCAGCTGGTTCGCGCCGCGCGTCCAGCGCGCCCCGGCGCTCCCGTCGAGCGCGCCGGTGTTGAACTCGTTGTAGTCCCGGTTGAACTTGCCGGTGTAGCTCGCGGCGGCGAGCAGCGACCACTCGTTCGCGACCGCCTGGTCGATCGACGCGCCCGCGCTCGCCGCGCCGAACCAGGACGACTGCGCCTGGGCGCTCGGCGAGAGCTGCCCGATCGCGCCGCCGAAGGCCGGGATCGCGATCGTGCTGCGCGAGGTCGCGCTGTTGACGTTGGAGTCGTACCCGAGGCCGATCTCCACGAACGCGCGCAGGCGCGAGGTCTGGGGCTCGAGCGCCGACAGGTAGCGGTCGATCGTCTGGCGCGCCGCGTCCGGCGGGTTCTGCGCGCGCACCGTCCGGAATTCCCGCCGCGCGTTCTCGCGCTCGCCGAGCACGTAGTAGGCGCGCGCGATTTCGGCGCGGGCCTGCAGGTAGTTGGGGTTGACCGCGAGGACGCGCTCGAGGGCGAAGATGGCGGCCTGGGCGTCGCCCGCGTCGAGCGCGGCGATCCCGAGCAGGTAGTCGTACTCGATCTCCCCGGCGCGCTTGGCCTCCAGCGGACGGAGCAGGTCGTAGGCCTCCTTCGGACGCTTCGCCTCGAGGAGTTTCTTCGCCTGATCAATGGGTTGGTCCGCGAGCGCAGGCGCGCAGGCGAGTACGGCAAACAGCGCCGCAAGCGCGCTTGAGCGGATCCAGCTAGCCCACATCCTCCCCTCCGATCAACGGTTTATGCGCGGATCTTAGGGGAAAGGATCAGGAATAGACAATAGGGGGCTGGACGAAAGGGACGAATCGAAGCCCGCGGACCCGCCTTGTTGCGGGAAACCAACGCCGGGCGGGCCAAGGCGCCGGCTAGGAGGCGAAGAACTCCCGCACCTTGTCCATCCAGGACTTGGCGCGGGGGTTGTGCCGATCGCTGTGTTTCTGCGTGATCGCCTCGAACTCGCGCAGCAGCTCGCGCTGGCGCTCGGTGAGGTTGACCGGGGTCTCGATCACGACGTGGCAGAAGAGGTCGCCGTGCGTGCTCGAGCGCACGCCCTTGATCCCCTTGCCACGGAGCCGGAACACCTTGCCGCTCTGCGTCTCCGGCGGGACCTTGATCTTCGCCGCCCCGTCCAGGGTCGGGATCTCGATCTCGCCGCCGAGCGCCGCGGACGCGAAGCTGATCGGCATCTCGCAGTGCAGGTCGTCGTGATCGCGCTGGAAGACCGGATGCGGCTTGATGCGGATCTGGACGTACAGGTCCCCCGGCGGTCCGCCGTTCACGCCCGGCTCGCCCTCGTTCGCGAGCCGGATGCGGTCGCCGTCGTCGACGCCGGGCGGAATCTTGACCGCGAGCGTCTTCTGGGTCTTCGTGCGTCCCGCCCCCTGGCAGGCGCTGCAGGGCTCGGCGATCATCTTCCCGGACCCGTGGCAGCGCGGGCAGGTCTGCTGGATCGAGAAGAAGCCCTGCTGCATCCGCACCTGCCCCTGGCCGTTGCAGGTGGCGCAGGTCTGCGGCTTGGTGCCCGGCTTGGCGCCGGTGCCGCTGCAGGTCGCGCAGTCCTCGAAGGTGGGAATGCGGATCTTGGTCTCGGTGCCGTGCGCCGCCTGCTCGAGCGCGACCTCGAGGTTGTAGCGCAGATCGGCCCCGCGGTACACGCCCGAGCGCGTGCGGCCCTGGCCGAAGATGTCGCCGAAGATCTCGCCGAACGCATCGGCGAAGTTCGAGAACCCGGCGCCGCCCGCGCCCGCCTGGGCGTTGACGCCCGCGTGGCCGAAGCGGTCGTAGGCGGCGCGCTTCTGGTCGTCGGAGAGCACCTCGTAGGCCTCCTTCGCCTCCTTGAAGTGCTCCTCGGCCTTCGGGTTGTCCGGGTTGCGGTCCGGGTGCCACTTCATCGCGAGCTTGCGGTAGGCCTTCTTCACGGCCTCCTCGTCCGCGTCGCGATTGACGCCGAGCACCTCGTAGTAGTCCCGCTTCGACATACCCTGTATCGCCAATACGCCAGAGGGCAGGCGGCCGAGTCAAGCGGCGCGCTTTCTGCGTCGCTTCAACTCGGCCCGATATTGCGTCACCTGCGGTGACGGAATGTCACTTCTTGTCTTTGACTTCGGTGAACTCCGCGTCCACGACGTTCTCGTCGGCCTTCTTGCCGGCGCCGGCCGCCTGCTCGGCTCCGCCCGCCGCGCCCTGCGCCCCCGCCGCGGCCTGCGCGTCGGCGTACATCCGCTCGCCGAGCTTTTGCGCTGCGGTGGCGAGCGCCTCGGTCTTCGCCTCGATGCGTGCCTTGTCGTCACCCTTGAGCGTCTCTTCGAGCTCCTTCAGGGCGGCCTCGATCTTGGCCTTCTCGTCGGCGCCCACCTTGTCGCCGTACTCGGCGAGCGACTTCTTCACCGAGTGCGCCAGCGAGTCGCCGCGGTTGCGCGCGTCGACGAGCTCGTGCAGCCGCTTGTCCTCCTCGGCGTGCGCCTCGGCGTCCTTCACCATGCGCTGGATCTCGTCCTCGGTGAGGCCGGAGCTCGCCTTGATGGTGATCTTGTTCTGCTTGCCGGTCGCCTTGTCCTTGGCCGACACGTGCAGGATGCCGTTCGCATCGATGTCGAACGTCACCTCGATCTGCGGCATCCCGCGGGGCGCCGGCGGAATGCCCTCGAGGTTGAACTGGCCGAGGCTCTTGTTGCCGCCGGCCATCTCGCGCTCGCCCTGCAGCACGTGGATCGTCACCGCCGACTGGTTGTCGTCCGCGGTCGAGAAGACCTGCTGCGCCTTGGTGGGGATCGTCGTGTTCTTCTGAATGAGCTTGGTCATCACGCCGCCGAGCGTCTCGATGCCGAGGGAGAGCGGCGTCACGTCGAGCAGGAGCACGTCCTTCACCTCGCCCTGCAGCACGCCGCCCTGGATCGCCGCGCCGACCGCGACCGCCTCGTCCGGATTGACGTCCTTGCGCGGCTCCTTGCCGAAGAATTCGCGCACCGTGTCGACCACCTTCGGCATCCGCGTCATGCCGCCGACGAGGATCACGTCGTGGATGTCGGACACCTTGACGCCGGCGTCCTTGATCGCGATGCGGCAGGGCTCCACCGTCTTCGCGATCAACTCGTCGACCAGGCTCTCGAACTTGGCCCGCGTGATCTTCATCGTGAGGTGCTTCGGCCCCGACGCGTCCGCGGTGATGTAGGGCAGGTTGACCTCGGTCTGCTGCGTCGAGGACAGCTCGATCTTCGCCTTTTCCGCGGCCTCCTTGAGCCGCTGGAGCGCGAGCACGTCCTTCGACAGGTCGACGCCCTGCTCCTTCTTGAACTCGGTGACGATGTAGTCGATCAGGCGCTGGTCGAAATCCTCGCCGCCGAGGAAGGTGTCGCCGTTGGTGGCGAGCACCTCGAACTGCTTCTCGCCCTCGACGTCGGCGATCTCGATGATCGAGATGTCGAACGTGCCGCCGCCCAGGTCGTAGACGGCGATCTTCATGTCCTTCGCGCCGCCCTTGTCCAGGCCGAAGGCGAGCGCGGCGGCGGTCGGCTCGTTGATGATTCGCTTCACCTCGAGGCCCGCGATGCGGCCGGCGTCCTTGGTCGCCTGGCGCTGCGAGTCGTTGAAGTACGCCGGGACGGTGATGACCGCCTCGGTCACTTCCTCGCCGAGGTAGTCCTCCGCGGTCTTCTTCATCTTGCGCAGGACCTGGGCGGAGACCTCCGGCGGGGCGATCTTCTTGCCGCGCACCTCGACCCACGCGTCGCCGTTGTCGGCCTTGGCGATGCGGTAGGGCATCAGGCCGATGTCCTTCTGGACCTCCTTCTCCTCGAACTTGCGTCCGATCAGCCGCTTGATCGCGTAGAGGGTGTTCTTCGGGTTGGTGACCGCCTGGCGCTTGGCGGGCGCGCCGACGAGGACTTCGCCGTCCTCCATGTACGCCACGATCGAGGGGGTGGTGCGCGCGCCCTCGGCGTTCTCGATCACCTTGGGCTTGCCGCCCTCCATGATCGCCACGCACGAGTTGGTGGTGCCGAGGTCGATGCCGATGATCTTTGCCATGACGGTGTTCCTGTCGTTGATTTCCGTACCTGCGTGGGATGTGGGGCTAAGTCCCGGGAACTCAAGCCTCTTTCGGCTGGGCGACGGTCACCAGGGCGGGCCGGATCACGCGG
>CAZIXQ010000145.1:0-9625 GCA_964543155.1 uncultured Enterobacteriaceae bacterium | reverse complement strand
CCGAAGAAGAAGTAGCCCTCGAACATCTTGGTGATCGTCCACATGAAGTCCTTGCTCACCAGGATCGACGAGACGAAGAACATGTGGCCCCACATGAACAGGCCCAGGACGAGGCCGGAGAGGCTCTGCGCGAGGTCCATGCGCGCGGGCCAGCGGCTCTTCTTCGGCCGGTCGGCGAGCCCGACTCCGGCGATCACTTCGGCGCTCGATCGCATCATTGACCTCCTTGCCGGGGGGAGCTGGGCCACGCCTCGCGTCAGGGTGGCGGCGCCCGATGGGCACCGCCCGCAGTTTCGCGGAGCGGCCGGCGGGGCCGTTGATGCAGATCAAGCGCGCCAAAATGGGGTCCCCTACCCTGAGTTCCATCGCGCGCCCCGCGAAGTGCGCGCCGCCACGTCCAGGACGCGCTCGCGCATGCCCGTGCACAGGACCAGGAAGGGCCTCGACCTGCCGCTCGCCGGGGCGCCGGCGCCGCGCATCGAGGCCGGCCGGCCGGTGACGCGCGTCGCGCTGCTCGCGGCCGACTACGTGGGCCTGCGCTCCGCGCTCCAGGTCCAGCCGGGTGATGCGGTGCGCCGCGGCCAGCCGCTCGTCGTCGACAAGCGCAATCCGGGCGCCCCCCTCACCGCCCCGGCCGCCGGTCGCGTCGCCGCAGTGCACCGCGGCGAGCGGCGAGCGCTCCTTTCGGTCGTGATCGACGTGGACGAGCGCGCCGGCGCCGACGACCAGATTGCATTGACGAGCTTCGGCGGTCGCGCGCCGAGGGACCGCGACCGGGATTCCGTGCGCGCGCTGCTCGTGGAATCCGGACTGTGGACCGCCTTCCGCACGCGGCCGTTCAGCCGGGTCCCGCCTCCCGACGCGGTGCCGCAAGCGATCTTCGTGACGGCGATCGACACGCGCCCGCACGCCCCGTCGCCGGAGCTCGTGCTTGCCGACCGCGGCGAGGATTTCCTCGCGGGCGTGCGCGCCCTCGAGCCGCTCACCGAGGGGCCCGTCTACGTCTGCACCGCACCGGGCGCGCGCATCCCGGTTCCCGACTCGCCGCGCATCCGCGTCGAGGCGTTCGCCGGTCCGCATCCCTCCGGCACGGCGGGCCTGCACATCCATCTCCTGCATCCGGTGAGCGTTGCGCGCACCGTGTGGCACGTCGGCTACCAGGACGTCGCCGCGATCGGGCACCTGCTCGCGACCGGCCGCATCGACGTCGAGCGCGTGATCGCGCTCGCGGGACCCGGGGTCGCGCAGCCGCGGCTCGTGCGCACGCGCCTCGGCGCCGCGACCGACGAGCTGGTCGCGGGCGAGCTCGCCCCCGGTGCGCAGCGCGTGGTCTCCGGCTCAGTGCTCGACGGGCGCACGGCGGCGGGCGAGGCGACCGGCTATCTCGGCCGCTACCACCTGCAGGTGTCGGCGCTGCCCGAGGGGGACCGCCGCGAGTTCCTCGGCTGGCTCGCGCCGGGGCGCGACAAGCACTCGGTCAGCGGGGTGGTGCTCGGGGCGTTCGCGCGGCGCGCGCTCGCGCTCACGACCACCACCAACGGCTCGCCGCGCGCGATGGTCCCCATCGGCACCTACGAGCGGGTGATGCCGCTCGACCTGATGCCGACCTTCCTGCTGCGCGCGCTGATCACCGGCGACGACGAGCAGGCCGAGGCGCTCGGCTGCCTCGAGCTCGACGAGGAGGACCTCGCCCTGTGCACCTACGTGTGCCCGGGCAAGTACGAGTACGGGCCGCTGCTGCGCGGCGCGCTCGAGCGCATCGCGAGGGACGCCGGATGAAGGGCCTGCGCGCGTGGCTCGACCGGCAGGCGCCGCACTTCGAGAAGGGCGGCCGCCTCGAGAAGCTGCACGCGCTGTACGAGGCCGCGGACACGTTCCTGTACACCCCGCCGTCGGTCACCGCCGGCGCGGCGCACGTGCGCGACGCGATCGACCTCAAGCGCATGATGATGATCGTGGTCGTCGCGGCAGTGCCGTGCGTGCTCATGGCCATGTACAACACCGGGCTGCAGGCGAACCTCGCGCTCGACCCGGCGAAGACCGCCACGCTCGAGGGGTGGCGGCATGCGGTCCTGCGCGCGCTCGGCGTCGGCTACTCGCCGCAGAGTCTCGTCGCCAACGTCGTGCACGGCGCGCTCTACTTCCTGCCGCTCTACGTGGTGACGATGCTGGTGGGCGGCGCGTGGGAGGTGCTGTTCAGCGCGGTGCGGCGCCACCCGATCAACGAGGGTTTCCTCGTCACCGGGCTCCTCTTCCCGCTCATCCTGCCGCCGACCATCCCGCTGTGGCAGGCGGCGCTCGGCATCAGCTTCGGCGTGGTGCTGGCGAAGGAAGTGTTCGGCGGCACCGGCATGAACTTCGTCAACCCCGCCCTCGCCGCGCGCGCCTTCGTGTTCTTCGCCTACCCGGCCGAGATGTCGGGCGACAAGGTCTGGACCGCCGTGCCGGAGCGCGCCGCGGTGGACGGCTTCTCCGGCGCCACCACGCTCGCGCAGATGCGCGTGATGACCGAGCCCTTCGCGGCGCAGGAATTCTCGTGGTGGACGACCTTCGTCGGCCTCGAGCCGGGCTCGATGGGCGAGACCTCCGCCGCAGCGTGCCTGCTCGGCGCGGTCGTCCTGCTCGCGACCGGCGTCGCGTCGTGGCGCACGATGGCGGGGGTCGCGCTCGGCACGATCGCGATGGCGAGCCTCTTCAACGCGATCGGCTCGGCGACCAACCCGTGGTTCGGCGTGCCGTTCTGGTGGCACATGGCGCTCGGCGGCTGGGCGTTCGGCACCGTGTTCATGGCGACCGACCCGGTGACCTCGCCCTTCAGCGAGGCGGGGAAATGGGTGTACGGGACGCTCATCGGCGTCCTGGTGGTGCTGATCCGCGTCGTGAACCCGGCGTACCCCGAGTCGATGATGCTGGTGATCCTGTTCATGAACGTGATGGCGCCGGCGATCGACCACGTGTTCGTGCGCGCCAACATCGCGCGGCGGAGGAAGCGCAATGCCGCGGCTTGACTCCGCGCGCTACACGTTCGGCTTCGCGGCGGCGGTCTGCGTCTTCTGCGCGCTGCTGGTGGCGGCCTCGGCGGTGCTGCTGCGCCCGCGCCAGGAGGCGAACCAGCGCCTGTACATGGAGAAGAACGTGCTGATCGCCGCCGGCCTGATCGAGCACGACGATGCGCATTCGGCGGCATCGCTGCGCGCGATCTTCGACCGCGACATCGAGGTCCGGCTCGTCGACTTCGCCACCGGCGAGCTCCTCCCCGCCGACCGGATGGACGCGCGCGCGTACGACCAGCGCCGTGCGCGCAACGACCCGGCGCAGAGCCGACCCGCGCCGCCCAACCGCGCCGGGATCGCGCGCATGCCGCACTACGGCACGGTGTACTTCGTGCGGGGCCACGACGGCGTCGAGCAGGTGGTGATTGCCGTCGAGGGCCTCGGCATGTGGGGCACGATCTACGGGTACGTCGCAATCGACCGGGACGGGCGCACCGTCCGCGGCCTGACCTACTACGACCAGAAGGAGACCCCGGGCCTCGGCGGGGAGATCGGCAACCCGACCTGGCAGGCGCTGTGGCAGGGACGCAAGGCCTACGACGACAAGTGGGAGGCGCGCATCACCGTCATCAAGGGCAACGCCGGGCCGCCCGACCAGGACCCGCTGCGCGTCGACGGCCTGTCCGGCGCGACGGTGACGAGCAACGCAGTCACGCGCCTGATGCAGTTCTGGCTCTCGGACGCCGGGTACGGGCGGTTCCTCCGCCGCTTCCGCGAAGGGGTGCGGACATGAACGGCGCCGCCGGTCTCGCATTCGGCGCTCGGGAGCGCACCGCGCTCCTTGACCCGCTGGTCACCAACAACCCGATCAGCGTCCAGGTGCTCGGCATCTGCTCGGCGCTCGCGGTGACCACGCGCGTTGACAAGGCGCTGGTGATGGGCATCGGCGTGATCCTGGTCGCCGGCCTGGCGAACCTCGCGGTGAGCCTGCTGCGCAACCACACCCCCGGCAGCATCCGCATCATCGTCCAGCTGTCGATCATCGCCTCGCTGGTGATCGTGGTCGACCAGGTGCTCAAGGCCTATCTCTACGAGCTCTCGCTCGAGCTGTCGGTCTACGTCGGGCTGATCATCACCAACTGCATCGTGATGGGGCGCGCCGAGGGGTTTGCGATGCAGAACCCGCCGTGGCTCTCGTTCATCGACGGCATCGGCAACGGCGTCGGATACGCGCTGGTGCTGCTCGCGGTCGCGTTCGCGCGCGAGCTCCTCGGCGCCGGCCGCGCGTTCGGCGTGACCCTGCTGCCGCTCGCGAAGGACGGCGGGTGGTACGTCCCCAACGGCCTGATGCTGCTCGCGCCCTCCGCGCTGTTCCTGATCGCGCTGCTGATCTGGCTGGTACGCACCGTCCGGCCCGAGCTCCAGGAGAAGGACTAGCGGCCGTGGAGCACTACCTCAACCTCGCGCTGCGCGCGATCTTCGTCGAGAACATGGCGCTCGCCTTCTTCCTCGGCATGTGCTCGTTCCTGGCGTGCTCGCGCAAGGTCGAGACCGCGGTCGGGCTCGGGCTGGCGGTGGTCTTCGTCCAGACGCTCACCGTGCCGCTCAACAACCTGCTGCTGCGCGGGCTCCTCGCAGAGGGCGCCCTTGCGTGGCTGCACCCGGCGCTCGCCCGCGTGAGCCTCGCCTTCCTCTCCTTCATCGTCTTCATCGGCACGATCGCGGCCGCGGTGCAGATCGTCGAGATGACGATCGAGCGCTTCGCGCCCGCCCTGTACGCGACGCTCGGGGTATTCCTGCCGCTGATCGCGGTGAACTGCGTGATCCTCGGCGGGGCGCTCTTCATGCAGGAGCGCGACTACACCCTCGCCGAGAGCGTCGTGTTCGGCTTCGGCTCGGGGCTCGGCTTCGCGCTCGCGATCGTCGCGATGGCGGCGGTGCGCGAGCGCATGCGCTACTCCAACGTGCCGGCGGGCCTGCGCGGCCTCGGCATCACCTTCGTGACCGCGGGATTGATCTCGCTCGCGTTCATGGTGTTCTCCGGGATCCAGCTGTGAGGCGCGGGTGACCGAAATCGGGCTCGGCGTCGCCATGTTCACCGGGGTGATTCTCGCGCTGGTGGCCGTCCTGCTCGTCGCACGCCGCAGGCTGGTGCCCGCGGGAGAAGTCGCGATCACCGTGAACGAGGACGCCTCGCGCGCCCTGCGGGCGCAGGCGGGCACGACCCTCCTCGGCGCGCTCGCCGCGAACCGGATCTTCATCCCCTCGGCCTGCGGCGGTAAAGGCGCGTGCGGCGTCTGCGAGGTGGTCGTCCGGGAGGGCGGAGGCGCGCTGCTGCCCACCGAGACCGGGTTCGTTTCGCGCAGCGACGCGCGCCGCGGCGTGCGGCTCGCCTGCCAGGTGAAGGTGCGCGGCGACCTGAAGATCGAACTGCCGCCGGAGACCTTCAGCGTGCGGCGGCTCGAGTGCCGCGTGGCGTCCAACCGCAACGTGGGCACCTTCATCAAGGAGCTGAAGCTCGAGCTGCCACCGGGCGAGGAGATCGCCTTCCGCGCCGGCGGGTACATGCAGCTCGAGTGCCCGCCGTACGCGCTCTCGTTCCGGGACTTCGACATCGACCCCGAATTCCGCGGCGCGTGGGACCGCTTCGATCTCTGGCGCTTCCGCTCGCAGTCGGCCGTGCCGGTGGAGCGCGCGTACTCGCTCGCGAGCTACCCGCTCGAGAAGGGCCTGCTCCTCTTCACGATCAAGATCGCTTTCCCGCCCGGCTATCGCGAGGACCTCCCGCCGGGCCTGATGAGCTCGTGGCTGTTCAACCTCAAGCCCGGCGACACGGTCACCGCGTCCGGGCCGTACGGAGAGTTCTACGCGCGCGAGACCGGCAGGGAGATGTGCTTCATCGGCGCGGGCGCCGGCATGGCGCCGCTGCGCTCGCACATCTTCGACCAGTTCTATCGGCTCCGCACCAGGCGCAAGGTGACGTTCTGGTACGCAGCCGCGAACCTGCGCGAGGCGTTCTACCGCGAGGACTTCGATCGCCTCCAGCGCGAGCACCCGAACTTCACCTGGCACCTCGTCCTGTCGGAGCCCCTGCCGGAGGACCACTGGACCGGACCGGTGGGGCTCGCGCGGAACAAGGTGGTGCGGGAGCTGTACCTCAAGGACCATCCCGCGCCGGAGGAGATCGAGTACTACCTGTGCGGTCCGCCGGTGATGACGAAGGCGGTGATCGCCATGCTCGCCGACCTGGGGGTCGAGCGGGAGAACATCATGCTGGACGAGTTCGGTTGAGGCGCAAGGAGGCGCGCGATGACGATGTCGGTTGGATCGTTGATCACCGAGCGCGGATTCGGCGGGCTCGTCTCGATCGAGGCAGGCGCGAGCGTCGCCGAGGCGGTGGACCTGATGGTCGAGCGCGACGTGGGGGCGGTGCTGGTGATGGGCGAGGACGAGCTCTTCGCCGGCATTTTCACCGAGCGCGACCTGCTCGTGCGCGTGGCCAAGCCGCGCCGCGACCCCGCCGCGACGCCGCTCTCGCTCGTGATGACGCGCGACGTGCGGTTCGTGACCCCGGACACGCCGGTGGAGGCAGCCCTTAGCCTCATGCACGTGAACCACTACCGCCACCTGCTCGTGATCGACGGCCCGCGCGTGCACGGCCTCGTGTCGATGCGCGACCTCGCCTACGAGCTGATCCGGCGCGGCGAGGGGCGCTTCGAGGCCGCGATCCGCAACGCCGGGCAGAATACGGAGAACTGACCATGGCCACTTCCCTCTCGCCCAAGCGGCGCGCAGTGCTCAAGGTGCTCGGCGCGGCGACGCTCGCCGCCGCCGGCTGCAGCCGCACGAACGAGCGCACCGCGGGATTCCGCTTCGGCGGCCCGACGATGGGTACGACCTACACCGCGACGGTCGCGGCGCCCGAGCTCAGCGCCGCGGGACGCGCGGCGGCGCGCGAGGCGGTGCGGCTCGCGCTCGACACGGTCGAGCTGCGGATGTCGACCTACCGGCCCGATTCCGAGCTCTCCCGGCTCAACCGTCACGCGTCGGACGCCCCCTTCGCCCTCTCGCCCGACGCGGCGACCGTGTTCGCGCTTGCGCAGGACGTGGCGCGGCGTACCGGAGGCGTCTTCGACGTGACCGTCGCGCCGGTCGTCGATGCGTGGGGGTTCGGGCCGAGCAAGCTGCACCGGATCCCGTCGGCGCAGGAGCTCGCGACCCTGGGCGAGCGGGTCGGCCACCGCATGCTCGCGCTCGACCCGCGCGCGGGCGCGATCCGCAAGGCGCGGCCGGACGTGAGCGCCGATCTCTCCGGCATCGCGAAGGGCTTCGCGGTCGATCAGGCAGCCCGTGCGCTGGAGTCCCTCGGGTTCGAGAACTATCTCGTCGAGGCGGGCGGCGAGGTCCGCACGCGTGGCCTCAACCCGCAGCGCGAGCCGTGGCGCATCGGCATCGAGCGCCCCGACGCGGTGCCCCCGGCCGTTCACCACGTGGTGCCGCTCAGCGGGCTCGCGCTGGCGACCTCGGGCGACTACCGCATCTACTTCGAGGAAGCCGGCCGGCGGTATTCGCACGAGATCGACCCGGCGACCGGCGCGCCGATCGCGCACGGGCTCGCTTCGGTGAGCGTCGTGCACGCCGATTGCGCGCTGGCCGATGCCTGGTCGACCGCTCTGTTCGTGCTCGGACCGGAGAAGGGGCTCGCGCTGGCGGAAGCCGAGCGGCTCGCCGCGCACTTCATCTTGCGCACGCCGGACGGCGGGTTCGTCGACCGCGAGTCGCCGGCCTTCGCAGCCCTCGGCGGACATCCGGTGAAGGCCTGACCGCGATGGATCTCGCGGTCGTCGCGCTCGTCGGGCTCGGGGCCCTCGCCGCGTTCGCCGCGGCGATCGGAGCGATGGCGCTCGGCGCGAGGCTGACCGGTCGCTGCCTGCGCGGCTCGTGCGGGGGACCCGAGGTCCGCGGGGCCGATGGCGAATCGCTCTCCTGCGCGAGCTGCCCGAACCGGGCGCGCTAGCGCGTCAGGCGACGACCACCGGAATCTTGCCGATCTTCGCCCGCCACTCGGCCGGGCCGGACTTGTGGACCGCGTTTCCGGCGGGGTCGACCGCGACGATCACCGGCATGTCCTTCACCTCGAATTCGTAGACCGCCTCCATCCCGAGCTCCGGGAACGCGACCACGCGCGAGCCGCGGATCGCCTTCGACACGAGGTACGCGGCACCGCCGACGGCGATGCAGTAGATTGCGCCGTGCTTCTTGATCGACTCGGTCGCGGCCGGGCCCCGCTCGGACTTGCCGATCATGCCGATCAGCCCCGCCTGCGCGAGCATCGGCTCGACGAACCGGTCCATGCGCGAGGACGTCGTCGGCCCGGCCGGGCCCACGACTTCGTCGCGCACCGGGTCGACCGGACCGACGTAGTAGATGAAGCGGTTGGTGAAGTCGACCGGCAGCTTCTCGCCCTTCGCCATCATCTCGGTGAGTCGCTTGTGGGCGGCATCGCGGCCGGTGAGGATCTTCCCGGAGAGGAGCAGCCGGTCCCCGGCCTTGAACTGCGCGAGGTCGGCCTTCTCGAGCGTGTCGACGTTGACCCGCTTCGCCGACGAGAGATCGAGCGCGAGCTTCGGCCAGTCGTCCAGGCTCGGCGGCTCGAACCGCGCCGGCCCGCTGCCGTCGAGCACGAAGTGGAGGTGACGCGTCGCCGCGCAGTTCGGGAGCAGCGCCACCGGCTTCGACGCCGCATGCGTGGGGTAGTCGACCACCTTGACGTCGAGCACGGTCGTCAGCCCGCCCAGCCCCTGGGCGCCGATGCCGAGCGCGTTGACCTTCTCGTAGAGCTCGAGCCGCAACTCCTCCGCCCGGCTCTTCGGGCCGCGCGCCTGCAGCTCGTGGATGTTCATCGGCTCCATCATCGCCCACTTGGCCATCAGCATCGCCTTCTCCGGCGTGCCGCCGATGCCGAGCGAGAGCATGCCTGGCGGGCACCAGTCGGCGCCCATCGTCGGCACCACCGACAGCACCCAGTCGACGACCGAGTCGTTCGGCAGCAGCATCGCGAACTTCGACTTGTTCTCCGAGCCGCCACCCTTCGCGGCCACGATCACCTCGACCTTGTCGCCGGGCACCAGCTCGACGTGCGTGACGCCGGGCGTGTTGTCCTTCGTGTTCACGCGCTTGCCGTCCGGGTCGGCGAGCACCGAGCCGCGCAGCTTGTTGTCGGGATTCGTGTAAGCGCGCCGCACGCCCTCGTTGACCATCTCCTCGAGCGACATCGTCGCCTGCCAGCGAACGTCCATGCCCACGCGGACGAAGGCGATGCCGATGCCGGTGTCCTGGCACATCGGGCGGTGGCCCTCGGCGCTCATTCGCGAATTGACCAGGATCTGGGCGATCGCCTCCTTCGCGGCGGGCGATTCCTCGCGCTGGTACGCCTCGTACAGGTTCTTCAGGTAATCGGCCGGGTGGTAGTACGAGATGAACTGGAAGGCGTCGGCGACCGACTGGATGAAATCGTCCTGCTTGATCACGGCCATGGCGGCACTCCGGGAGGAAGCGCGCGCACGAACGCCGGCACGCGCAGCAGACGCGGGCAGTATAGCGGCCGCCCGGCGAGCCGATCTGTCCTGCGT
>CAZIXQ010000144.1:0-9688 GCA_964543155.1 uncultured Enterobacteriaceae bacterium | reverse complement strand
ACGCTCATCCCGAGCGGCGCGGCGAGGTCCGACTTGTTGAGCACCTGTCCGTGCCGCGCGGCGACCAGCGCGAGGAACCGCCTGAACGTCGCGAGGTCGTGAATCGCGCTGATGCTGCGTACGTCCCGCTCGAGGTAGGTCTGCAGGTACGAGCTGAACCACAGGCGCGTGGCGCCCGGGCGCGCGAGCGCCTCGGGAAAGCCGCCGCGCAGCAGCGTCACCCTGTGCGTCTCGCGCACCGACAGCGGCATCAGCTGCAGGATCGCGGCACGGCCCGCCATCGACTCGGTGACGTTGCGCATCAGTCCCGATTCCTGCGAGCCGGTGAGAAACCATTGTCCGGTCCTGCGCGGGGCGCGATCGATCCGTGCGCGCACGTAGTTGAAGACTTCCGGCACGTTCTGGATCTCGTCGAGGATCGCCGGCTGCGCCACCCCGTCGAGGAAGCCGCGCGGATCGCTCCGGAAGCGCGCGACGACGTCGGGGTCCTCGAACAGGTGGTAGCTCGCGCGCGGAAGGGCGTGGCGCAGCAGCCACGTCTTGCCGGCGCGCCGGGGGCCGGTCAGCACCACGGCGGGAAACGCCCGGGAGGCGCTCAGAAGCCGGGGCTCCAGCTCTCTGCGGATGTAGCGCACATTCGGGAATTTAATCTAGTAGTTTAAAAAACTCAATGGCGATGCGCAGTCCGGTGCTGACCGCGGTCAAGCGCGAAGGCACAGCCGGCCCGCCGGGCGCCTGCGCCGCCGGAACGCCGGGTCAGGCCGTCCCGCCGACCGCGCGCAAGATGACGGGCTTCAGCGCCTCGGGCAGCTTCACGAGCTTGAGCGCGGCTTCGTGGCCGCGCGGCGACATCTTCGCCCAGGTCTTCTTCAGAATGTCGGCGAGCTTCGGCTCGTCGTACTCCGGGTGGTCGGCGACGAAGCGCTCCAGGTAGTGCTCGAGGAAGACGAGGTCGACCACGTCCTCGACGAGCTGCGCGTCGGGGTCGCGCTTGAGACGCTCCTTGCGGATTAGCGCCTGAACGTGCGCGACGGCGTCCGCCTCGTAGCCGACGGCCTCCAGGATGCGACCGGCGATCTCGGCGTGGAAGTCCATCAGACGCTTCCGCCACGCTCGGTAGCCCTCCGGCGTCTTCGGGTACTGGTCGCGCGGGATCTCCCAGCGCCGGATGTGCTGGCAGCGCACCGCCAGCCGCACCGCCTCCGGCGCATCGGGCGCGAAGCGCTGCAGCATCGTGCTCATGCGGCGCGCGTAGACGAGCTCCTTCGGGTCTTCGAGCCGCCCGTCGTGCTCGCGGTTCGGGTCCGCGCTGTTCGCGGCATCGAACGCGGCGATGGCCGCGTTGAACCGGGCGGGGTCCTCGATCGGGCGCACGTCAGTGGCTGGTGCCTTCGGACTTCGTGATCTTATTGTGCACGTTGTACTTCCCGACCGGCTTCTTCATCGGGATGCGCTTCACTTCCTTCAGCGTCTGCGCATCGTAGACGATCAGCGCCCCGTCCATCTCCCACAGGCTGGCGAGCGCGTAACGGCCGTCGCGCGTGAACTCGATGTGCGCGGCCGTCTTGCCGGGCTCCGGCCGCAGCTCGGCGACCACCTTCAGCGTGCGCTTGTCGATCACCTGCAGCGTGTCCTTGTGCGCCGGGCTCATCATCGAGTCCACCCACGCGTACGGCGTGTTCTCGTGGCTGCGCATGAAGAAGCCCGGCCCGAGCGTGCGGATCTGGCCCACCGGCTTCCACGCCTTGATGTCGTAGACGCTGACCAGCCCCTCGCGCAGGTTGGGCGTGGCCATCACGCGCCGCCCGTCCAGCATCCAGGTGATCCCGGAGCCGAGGTGCGGCATGCCGGTCACCTCGAGGGTGGCGATCTTGCGCCGCACGTCGAGGTGCACGACCTGCCCCTCCTTCGCTTCGCGCGAGGCGCCCATGACCTCGTTGTAGTCGGGGGTGAAGAAGAAGTCGTCCAGATAGTCGTCGAGGAACGTGCGCCGCGGATTCAGGAAGCCCGGGACGAACGCGCCCTCGCGGTACTGGAAGTCGTGGATCACGCCGGCGGGGATCTCGGGGGCCTTCGGGTCGTAGCTGACCTCCCAGAGCTCCTTCACGTCCTTCAGCGCCGCCACGAAGCTGCGCCGGGGCCCGGCGTCGTACACCGCCGACACGCGCGAGGTGCGCTTGCCCTCCTTGTCCGCGACCGGAAGGACCTTCACGAGGTTCAGGTCCGCGTCGAGGATGACGAGCGAGTGCGGCAGGTAGTTCGCGACCGCGACGTACTTGCCGTCCGCCGACACCGCGGCGTTGCGGGTGTTGAGGCCCGCGCGCACCTCCGCCACCGTCTCGAGGTTCCAGAGGTCGTACTTGGTGATCCAGCCGTCGCGCGAGGCGAAGAACACGAAGCGCCCGTCGGGCGTGAACTTCGGGCCCCCGTGCAGCGCGTAGCGCGACGGGAAGCGGTGGATGCGCTCGAGCCTGTCGCCGTCGAGCACGCTCACGTGATGGTCGCCCGTCTCCACCACGACGAACAGGTTGAGCGGGTCGGCGTTGTACTTCGGCCGGTCCGGCAGCGTGCCCGGGGCGTGCTGCACGGTGCGCGAAGCGCGGATCTCCGCCTCGCCCCAGCGCGGCTCGGGCTCGACCTTCGCGTAGACCAACTCCACGAGCTGGCCGATCTCCGCGGCCGAAAGCCTGTCGCCGAACCCGGGCATCTGCGTGGCTTCGCGGCCCCTGGCGATCGTCTCGGCCGCGGCGGGCTTGCGCAGCCGCTCGAGGTTCGAGGGCAGGAGCGCCGGCCCGATCCCGCCCAGGCGGTCGGCGCCGTGGCAGCTCGCGCAGTGCTCGGCGTAGAGCTTGCCCGGTTCGGCGACGACGGGCGCGGCGAGCGCGAGCGCGAGCAGGAGCGCAAGGCATCTCACGCCGACACCTCGTCCTTCCGCCAGCGCGAATACGGCATCACCTTCAGACGTTCCGCCTCCCCTGTCACGCCGATCTCGTCGTCGTCGAGATAGCAGCCGGGGTCCTCCTGCCACGGGTCGCCGGTGAGGCTGCGCGCACGCGTGCGGGTGTTGCCGCCGCAGATCGCGAAGTAGCGGCATCCGGCGCAGCGGCCCTTGATCGGCCGCGGTCGCGCGCGCAGGCCGGCGAGGATCGGGTCGGAGAGATCGGACCAGATCGCCGAGAACGGCCGCTCACGCACGTTGCCCAGCGTGTAGTCCCACCAGTAGGTGTCCGGGTGGACGTTGCCGAGGTTGTCGATGTTCGCGACGTTCTCGCCCGAGGCGTTGCCGCCCCACTGCTCCAGCTTCGCGCGCAGGTGCGCCGCCTTCTCCGGGAAGCGCGCCGCCGCCCACTGCAGGAAGTACGGGCCGTCGGCGTCGTTGTTCCCGGTGACGAACTCCCGCTCGCGCCCGTCGCGCGCCGCGCGCCAGGCCGCCTCGAAGACGAGATCCATCGCGCGGCGCGTCGTGAGGTGGAAGGCGTCGTGCTTGCGGTTGACGTTGCCGCGCCCTGCGTAGTTGAGGTGCGACAGATAGAACTTGTGGATGCCCTCGGCTTCCGCCATCTCGAGCAGCCACGGCAGGTCGGCGGCATTGCCTTCGGTGAGCGTGAAGCGCAGTCCCACCTTGATGCCCGCCTCGCGGCAGGCGCGCGCCGCGCCGAGCGACTCGTCGAACGCGCCCTGCTTGCGGCGGAACGCGTCGTGCGTCTCGCGCCTGCCGTCAAGGCTGATGCCGACGTAATCGAACCCGAGCGCGGCGATGCGTGCCACGTGTCCGGCGTCGATCAGCGTGCCGTTGGTGGAGAGGCCGACGTAGAAGCCGAGCGACTTCGCGCGCGCGGCGATGTCATAAATGTCGGGCCGCAGCAGCGGCTCGCCGCCGGACAGGATCAGCACCGGCACGCGGAAGGCGCGCAGGTCGTCGATGACGCGGAAGACCTCCGCGGTCGACAGCTCACCCGGAAAGTCGCGGTCGGCCGACACCGAGTAGCAGTGCCTGCAGGTGAGGTTGCAGCGCCGGATCAGGTTCCAGATCACCACCGGCCCCGGCGGGTCGCGCCGCGGCCCGGCCGCGGAGGGCGGAGCAGTGCCTGCCGCCACAGGCGGGAGGTGCGACCCCGGAGCGGACGATGGCGCGTCGTCTTCCGCGTCCGAAGCGCGCCTCCCCGGTCGCATCCCCGCAAGCGGGGCCCCTGCTCCGCGGTCCGGCGCGCCCGGCGTCGGCGCCAAGATCTCGTGCATGAACCGGCTCACCCGGAACATCGCTCACTCCGCGCCGAGGCGCATCCCGGTCTTCTTCAGGATCTTCGTGCTGAACAGGATGTCGCGCGCGCGCGCCGCGTCGCCGAGCAGCCCGGCGATCTCCTCGGCGCGCTCGACCACCTCCATGCGGGTCTCCGCGTGCACCATCGCGAACAGGTTGTACGGCCAGGCGGGCGGCACGCGCGGGCGCAGGTAGCAGTGCGACACGAAGGGCAGCGCGCCCACCCGCTCGCCGAGCGCGTCGATGCGCGCGTCGTCCACGTCCCACACCGTCATGCCGTTCGCGTGGTAGCCGAGCGCATAGTGGTTCGGGACCGCCGCGATTCGCCGCACGACGCCGCGCTCGAGCAGGCGCGTGAAGCGCTCCATCACCTCCTGCGGCGCGAGCCCGAGGCGGTCGGCGAGCGCGTGGAAGGGCCGCGGCACGAGCGGCAGGCCGGCCTGCGTCGCCTTGAGGAGGCGCCGGTCGACCGGGTCGAGGCCGGGCGCGGTCGCCGACGCGTTCACTGCATCGCCTCCAGGCGCAGGCCGACGAAGTACTCCCGCCGCTTCGGCAGATCGAGCACGCGGTAGCCGGACTCGGTCTCGATGTCCGCGAGCACCGCGCGGATCGACTCCGGCCGCTCGGTCGCCACCACGAACCACATGTTGTAGGCGTGCTCGCGGCGGTAGTTGTGCGCCACCTCCGCGTGCGCGTTGACGATCGCGGCGACGCGGTCGAAGTCGTGCGGCGGCACGCTCATCGCGGCGAGCGTGAACGCGCCGCCGAGCGCGGCCGCGTCGATCATCGGTCCGAAGCGCGTGAGCGTGCCCTCGTCCAGCAGCCGCTGGAGCCGCCCGCACACCTCGGCTTCCGGGATGGCGAGCTCGCCGGCGATGGCCGCGAACGGCCGCTCGGCGACCGGGATGCCCCCCTGCAGGCGGTTCACCAGCAGGCGGTCGATCTCATCCATGGATCGCCTCGGACGCGGCGGAGAAGCGCGGGCCGGTCTGCTTGAAGCGCGTGCGGCTGAAGAGCACCGCGTGCGGGAACGCCTCGAGGCCGCACTCGCGGCCGAGCGCCTCGACGCGCGCCTGCACCTCGCGCCGCTCGGTGCCATGAACCATGCAGAAGAGGTTGTAGGGCCAGTGGGGCAGCGCCCGCGCGCGCCGGTACGCGAGCGTGACGCCCGTCGCACCCGCGAGGCGCCGGCCGTGCGCAGTCACGGCGTCGTCGGGCACGTCCCACACCGCCATCGCGTTCGCGCGCCATCCGAGCTCGTGATGGCGCACGACGACGCCGAACCGCCGCACCAGGCCGTCGGCCTGCCAGCGTTCGAGGCGGCCGATGACCGCCTGCTCGGTCAGCGCCGCCCGCGCCGCGAGCGCCGCGTACGGGCGCGGCGCGAGCGCGAGGCCGTCCTCGAGCGCGGCGACGAGCCTGCGGTCCGCGGCGCAAAGGGCGGCACGCCGGGTCCTGCGTGCGCCGGGGGTGCGTTGGACGTCGCCCCCTTCCAGGGGAAATCCGAGATCGATGTGGTACTCCTCGACGAGCGGCAGCTTCAGCGCCGCGATGCCGGTGAGCACGCCGATCCGCGCGAGCAGCGCGTCGAGCGCCGCCTCGCCCGGCGCCGCCGCCACGAACCACAGGTTCAGCCGGTGCTCGCGCTCGTAGTTGTGGTTCACGCCGGGGAACGACGACACGACCGACGCGACGGCCTCGAGCCGCGCCGGAGGCACCGCCATCGCAGCCAGCGTGGACGCGCCGATCGCACCCGGCCGGAACACCGCGCCGATGCGGCTCAGCGCGCCGGCGTCGCGCAGGCGCGCGAGCGCCTCGATCACCGCACGCTCCTCCTTGCCGAGCGCCTCGGCGAGCACGGCGTAGGGTTGCGGGACGAGCGGGAAGAGCCGCTGGAAGTCGTTGAGCAGGCGATGCTCGAGAGCCTTCACGTCACATCCCGATCTTCTTCGCCCGCCACTCGAAGAAGATGCCGCTCGGGCTCTTCGCCGCGAGCTCGGTGACGCGCTTGAGGGTCGTGGTGTCGTACACGACGACGCGGTCGTCGTCGCGCGCCGAGACCCAGACCTCCTCGCCGCCGGCACTGAACTCCATGTGCAGGATCGTGCGCCCGGGCTTCAGCGTCTCCACGAGCGCGAGGCGCTCGACGTCGATCACCTGCACCGTGTCGTTGCGGGGGAAGGCGAAGTTGACCCACACCTGCCGCCCGTCGGGGCGCGCCATTACGAACACCGGCTGGCCGTGCACCGGGATGCGCGCCACCTCGCGCCAGTTCGCGCGCTCGACCACGAGCACCTCGTGGCGGCCGATCGCCGGGAGGAACGCGTACCCTCCCGCCACCGCCCAGCCGCGCAGGTGCGGCATCTTGTAGACGGGCAGCTTCTCGTCGCCGCGGCCGTAGTTCGCGAGAATGCGCTGCGCCCCCGCCTCCACGTTCGCCATGTCGACGAGTGCGAGGCCGTCCTCGCCGAAGAGCCCGGCGATGTAGTGCCGGCCGTCGGGCGTGATCAGCGCGTCGTAGGGCTCGCGCCCGACGTTGGCGAGCTTCGTGACCTTCGGCGCGTGCGGGTCGGAGACATCCGCGATCCAGATCTCGCCGGCCTCGAAGAGGCTGAACACGAAGCGGTTGCCCGGCGCGTCCGCGATGCCGACGACCTTGGCGCGCTTGCCCTCGGTGCCGTAGGTGGCCGGGATCTCCGCGAGCGGCGCGAGCGTCGCGGTGTCGAAGAGCTTGACGCCGCCCGGCTCGTAGTTCGCCACCGCGACGATGCGCCCGTCGCGCGAGATCGCCCCGCCGATCGAGTTGCCCGCCTGGACGACGCGCCCCACCACCTTCGCGGCGCTCACATCCACCTTGGTGAGCCCGCCGTCGCGCCCGAACACGAACACGTGCCGCGCGTCCTGGGAGAAGACGAGCGAGGCGTGCGAGAGGTCGCCGAGGCCCTCGACGCGCGCGAGCGTCGTGCGCTTCGCGTTGTCGACGAGCTGCACGCTGCCGGTGGCGCGCTCGATCACCACGCCGGTCTCGGCGCGCGCGGCGTCCGCGAGCGCGCCGAGCGCGCCGAGCGCCGCGACGGCGGCCACGGCCGCGCTCCGCCAGCGGACCCAGCCGCCCGGTTCAGCGTTCATCGAGGGTTCCTTCCTGGAGCTGCCTGACGATCCACACCGCCTCGCTCTCGCTCACGAACGTCCGCCACGGCGGCATGGCGGTGCCCGGGCGGCCGTACAGCACGGTGACGACGAGGCTCTCGGCGGGCTTGCCGCGCAGCGCGTCGCGCGTCAGCGCCGGCCCGAGTCCGCCCTTCAGGGTCATCCCGTGGCACGACCCGCAGTCCTGCCGGACGAGGCGGGCGAGCGCCGCGCGGCGCGGGCCCGCGGGCTCGGCCGCGGCGAGCGATGCGGCGGCGAGGCACCCGACGGCCCCCGCCGCCAGCCAACCTGCCCTCGTCGCAACCGTCCACATGGGTACGCCCCTGGTTACGGCGCATCTTCGTCCGGGGGCGTCCGGGCGACTTTGACCCACCTCAAAAGCGCCCCGGCGGGGCGACGGCGCAAAGAGAAAGGGGGCCGACGGCCCCCTTCTTCTCGCCTGCGCGCGGCGGACCGCGTCACATCTTCAGCACCCAGGCCACCAGCGTCTTGATGTCGCCGTCGGGCACGGCCGCGTTCGGCGGCATCGGCACCTGGCCCCACACCCCGCTGCCGCCCTTCTTCACCTTCTCGGCGAGCTTCGCGGCGGCGTCGGCCTGGCCCTTGTACTTCTTCGCCACCTCCTTGTACGCCGGGCCGACCAGCTTCTTGTCGACCGCGTGGCAGGCGGTGCAGTTGTGCTTCTTCGCGAGCGCCTCGTCGGCCAGCGCGGCCGGGGCGAGGCTCCAGCCGGCGGCGAGCGCCAGGCCGAGTGCGGCAATGCGGCATTTCATGCGCGTCTTTCTCCTCGGGTCAGTACACGTCGTGCTGCGTATTGTAAACGTTGAACTTGCCGGTCGGCGTGATCAGGCGCTTGTCCTTGATGACGTGCTTCAGCTTGCGCGTCCTGTCGTCGACGACGACGAGCGCCGATTCCTGGTCCTTCCCGTTCCAGACCGAGAACCACACCTCGTCGCCGGCCTTGTTGTACTCGGGCTGCACCACGCGCCGCGGGCCGTCCTTGACGCTGGACCACTCTGCGATCGGCACGATCTCGGGCGCCTTGTCGAGGTTGCGGATGTCGTACACCGCGACCGACTGGCTGATCTTGGCGTCCGGGTTGAGCGTGGTGTCGACCCACAGGTTGTTCGACTTCGGATGGGTCTTGATGAAGAGCGACCCGCCGCCCTGCCCCTTCAGCGTCCGCACCACCTTCCAGGCGGATGCCTTGTTCTTCTCCGGATCGGTGCCGATGAGCGAGATCGTCTCGTCGCCGAGGTGCCCGGTCGCCCAGACCGGCCCGAACTTCGGATCCCGGAAGTTCGCGCCGCGCCCCGGGTGCGGAATCTTGCCGACGTCGACCAGCCCGGCGAGCTTGTTGGTCTTCGTGTCCACCGCCGCGATCTTGTTCGACTGGTTGGCCGCGACCAGGAAGTAGCGCTTGGTCGAGTCCCAGCCGCCGTCGTGCAGGAAGCGCGCGGCGGCGACCTCGGTGGTCTTCAGGTTGTTGAGGTCGGAATAGTCCACCATCAGGATCTTGCCCGTCTCCTTCACGTTGACCACGAACTCGGGCCGGTTGTGCGAGGCGACGATCGCGGCGACTCGCGGCTCGGGGTGGTACTCCTGCTCGCCCACGGTCATGCCGCGCGTGCCCTGGATCTTGAGCGGCTCCAGCGTGTCGCCCTTCATGATCACGAACTGCGGCGGCCAGTAGGTGCCGGCGATCGCGTACCGGTCCTCGTAGCCCTTGTACTTCGAGGTCTCGACCGAGCGCGCCTCGAGGCCGACCTTGATCTCGGCGACGTTGTCGGGCTTCGCCATCCACAGGTCGATCAGGTTGATCTTGGCGTCGCGCCCGATCACGTACAGGTAGCGCCCCGAGTTCGACAGGCGCGAGATGTGCACCGCGTAGCCGGTCGGGATGACGGCGACGATCTGCTTCGAGTCGCCGTCGATGAGCGCGATCTGGCCCGAGTCGCGCAGCGTCACCGAGAAGAGGTTGTCGAGGTTGAACCTGTTCTCCTTCTTCTTCGGGCGCTTCTCCGGCGGCACGACCACCTTCCAGGTGTCCTTCATCTCCTTCATGCCGTACTCGGGCGGCGTCGGCGGCTCGTGCTGCAGGAACCGCGCCATGATGTCGACGTCCTTCTCGGTGAGGTCGCCCGAGGTGCCCCAGTTCGGCATGCCCGCGGGCGAGCCGTAGTTGATGAACACCTTCAGGTAGTCGCTGCCGCGCGGCAGCGTGACGTCGGGCGTGAGCGGGTTGCCGGTCGCGCCCGTGCGCAGCACGCCGTGGCA
>CAZIXQ010000143.1:0-9758 GCA_964543155.1 uncultured Enterobacteriaceae bacterium | reverse complement strand
TCCCCGAGTCGTTCACGCTCGCGCCGCTGCCGGTGTTCGAGCTGATCGGCGACCTCTCGGTGAACACCGGGAAATGGATGCGCGCGATGAGCGAGCGCCTGCAGACCTGGGTGCACATGAAGGAGGCCGAGGTCGACCTCCGGCGCATCGAGGAGCGCATGGAGCCCGAGCTCGCCGAGGAGATCTATCTCCTCGACCGCTGCATCGAGTGCGGCTGCTGCGTCGCCGGCTGCGGCACCGCGCGCATGCGCGAAGATTTCGTCGGCGCGGTGGGGATCAACAAGATCGCGCGCTTCCGCCTCGACCCGCGCGATGCGCGCACCGACGAGGACTACTACGAGGTGATCGGCGACGACAGCGGCGTGTTCGGCTGCATGTCGCTGCTCGCCTGCCACGACGTCTGCCCGAAGGACCTGCCGCTGCAGACCCAGATCGCCTTCATCCGCCGCAAGATGGTGGCGATGGGATGGAAATGAACGCTAGAAGCCGAGGGAGCGAGCAATGAACAACTGGTGGAAAGCCGCTGCACCCGTCGCCGTCGCCGTCGTCCTGGCGCTCATCCCGCCGCCCGAAGGGCTGCCGCAGCACGCGTGGTGGTACTTCGCGATCTTCGCCGGCGTCATCGTCGGCCTGATGCTCGAGCCGCTGCCGGGCGGGGCGATCGGGCTGATCGGCGTCACGCTCGTGATCGTGCTCGCCAATCACGTCTATCTCTCGCCGGATCAGCTCGCGAAGGTCGGGGCGCGGTGGCCGGCCGAGGCGATCCGCTGGGGGCTGTCCGGCTTCGCGAACACCACGGTGTGGCTGATCTTCGGTGCGTTCATGTTCGCCATGGGCTACGAGAAGACCGGCCTCGGGCGGCGCATCGCGCTCCTGCTCGTGAAGGCGATGGGGCGCAAGACCCTCACCCTCGGCTACGCCGTCACCGTCGCGGATCTGATCCTCGCGCCCTTCACGCCGTCCAACACCGCGCGCAGCGGGGGCACGATCTACCCGGTCATCAAGAACCTCCCGCCGCTCTACGACTCGAAGCCGAACGACCCGTCGGCGCGGCGCATCGGCGGGTACATCATGTGGACCGCGCTCGCGGCCACCTGCGTCACGAGCTCGATGTTCCTGACCGCGCTCGCGCCCAACCTGCTCGCGCTCGAGCTCGCGCAGAAGACCGCGAAGGTCGAGATCAGCTGGATGCAGTGGTTCACCGCGTTCGCGCCGGTGGGCATCGTGCTGCTCGCCGCGGTGCCGCTGCTCGTGTACCTCATCTACCCGCCGGAGGTGAAGTCGGGCGAGGAGGTGCCGAAGTGGGCGGGCGCCGAGCTCGGGAAGATGGGATCGATTACCCGGAATGAGATCATCCTGGCGATCCTGGTCATCATCGCGCTGTCGCTGTGGATCTTCGGCGGCAAGCACGTCGATGCCACGACCGCGGCGCTGGTCGTGATCTCGCTGATGATCCTGACCGGCGTGGTGACCTGGGACGACATTCTGGCGAACAAGCAGGCCTGGAACACGCTCGCCTGGTTCGCGACCCTGGTCGCGCTCGCCGACGGCCTGAACCGGGTCGGGTTCGTGAAGTGGTTCGCCACCGCGGTCGCCGGGCACATGGCCGGCTTCTCGCCGACGCTCGCGATGGTGGTGCTGGTCGCGGTGTTCTTCTTCACGCACTACATGTTCGCGAGCATCACCGCGCACGTGACCGCGCTGCTGCCGGTGATGCTCACGGTCGGCTCGACCGTGCAGGGGCTGCCGATGCCGCAGTTCACCATGCTGCTCCTGCTCACCCTGGGGCTGATGGGGATTCTCACCCCGTTCGCCACCGGCCCGAGCCCGGTGTATTACGGCAGCGGTTACATTCCGTCGAGCAAGTTCTGGCAGCTCGGCGCGATCTTCGGGGTGATCTTCATCGTGGCGCTGCTCGTGATCGGCGTGCCCTGGACCACTGCGCGCGGGTGAGCTTCGGCGTCGCACGAATGCAACGATCCCGCGGGCATCGCGTGGCGAGGACACACTCCGGTAACGGAGCTTGGAGATCATTTCAAGCTCCTTGAACTCCGTTGGAAGGGGAATCGCGCATGAACCCGAAACTCTCCGTCATCGCCGCCGCCGTGTGCGGCCTGCTCGCCGCGCCCGGCGCCGCCGCCCAGTCGAGCAGCGTTCAGCTCTACGGCCGGGCGAATCTCGGCTTGGACCACTATGCGGCCGACGGCGCGCGCGACCAGGGCACGACCCCCGGCAGCCAGCTCGACTACGAGGGCCGCTTCCGCGTGTTCGACAACAGCTCGCGCGTCGGGCTGCGCGGCACCGAGGACCTGGGGAACGGCCTGAAGGCGATCTTCCAGATCGAGACCGGCGTCAACGTCGACAACGGGTCGAACTCCGGCCAGAGCGGGTCGGGGAACGGTTCGACCGGCTTCTGGGCCTCGCGCGACTCGTTCGTCGGCCTCGACTCGAACTTCGGGCGCCTGACCTTCGGCCGCCAGTCGATCTACTACTCCAACGGGGTGAACGCGCAGTTCGCGTCGAACTACATCAACACGGAGGTGCCGTGGACCGACGGGCGCGCGTTCGGCCGGGTGCGCGTTCCCGCGAGCCGCCAGAGCAACGTCGTGATGTACACGACGCCGAGCTTCGCCGGCCTCAACGCTTCGCTCTACTACTCGCCGAACGCGCAGGAAGCGGTGCAGAACAACGCGACCTCCGACACCGACGGGTACATCTGGGGCGCGACGGTGCGGGGCACCTGGGGTCCGTTCTACGGGCAGTTCGACTACGTCTCCAATCAGGGCAACAGCTCGCTCACCGGCGGCGTGCAGTCCGACGTGAGCGCGTACAAGCTCGGCGCGAGCTGGGGCTACATGCCCGGCGCGCGGATCGGCCTGATCGGGACCTGGGCGTACGACAACCTGGCGCGCGGGCTCACCGCCGGCGACGAAGTCGATCAGTTCAGCTGGACGATCAACTGGGAGCACACCTTCGGCAATTTCCAGGCGATGGCGCAGTACGGCGAGCTCGGCAACCTGAAGAGCTGCGACAGCGATGCGGCCCCTGGCAACGTCTCGTGCGGCGACTCCAAGGCGCGCGGCTACATGGTCGGGGTGCGTTACTTCATGTCCAAGCGCACCTGGATCTACGCCTCTTACAACGCGGTCTCGAACAGATCGAACCAGTTCGCCGACTACACGAACGCCGGGTACACGAGCGTCGGCAGCGGGACCTTCCCGTACGGCGCCGATCCGGAAGTCTGGGCGCTCGGACTGATGCACAACTTCTAAGCGGCGGGGGCCAGGCGGGCACGGGCGCTTCGGCGCCCGTGCCAGCTCGAGTGATCGGATCCGGCCTGAAGCCGCCGGGGCGGGAGGTGCCCCAGCGCGATGAATGCAGCCACGATCCGACGCGTCGGCCTCTTCGCCGGGCCGGTGCTGGCGCTCGTCTGCTATTTTGCGTTGCCGACCGAGTTCGCCGACGGATCGGGCAAGATCGTCCCGTTCCTGCATCCGGGGCGCGCGACGCTCGCCATGCTCGTCTGGATGGCGATCTGGTGGATGACCGAGGCGGTCGACATCGAGGTCACCGCGCTCCTGCCGATCGTCGCCTTCCCGCTCGCAGGCATCATGTCGATCGAGGAGGCCGCGGCGCCGTACTCCTCCAGCGTCGTCTATCTCTTCCTCGGCGGCTTCGTCCTCGCGCTCGCGATCCAGCGCTGCGGCCTCGACCGGCGCATCGCCTTCGTGACGCTGCGCCTGATGGGCACCACCCCGGGCCGGCTGGTCGCCGGGATGCTCGCGACCTGCGCGTTTCTCAGCATGTGGATCTCCAACACCGCCGCGGCGGCGATGATGGTCCCGATCGCGATCGCGGTGGTGGACCTCGTGCTGCGGACGAAGACCGGCAGCGGCTTCGACCCGAAGCAGGGGATCCCGGCGGACCGGGTCGACGAGCGCAACTTCGCCACCGCGCTCGTGCTCGCGATCGCCTACGGGGCCTCGATCGGCGGCGTCGCCACCCTGATCGGGTCGCCGCCGAACGGGATCGCCGCGCGGTTCATCCAGCAGACGTACAACATCGAGGTGTCGTTCCTGAAGTGGCTCGCCATCGGGCTGCCCCTGACGCTCGTCTTCCTGCCGGTCGCATGGTTCATCCTGGTCCGCGTCGCCTTCCGCAGCCGCCTCGGCCCGATCGAGGGCGGGCGCGAATACCTCGACCGCGAGCTCGCCAAGCTCGGCCCGCTCTCGCGCGCCGAGCGCGCGGTCCTCGCGGTGTTCCTGGCGACGATCTGCCTGTGGATCACGCGCCCGTGGGTGGTGGCGATCAAGTTTGGCGGGCTGCAGCCCTTCGGCGGGCTGACCGACGCCGGCATCGCGATGATCGCGGCGCTCGCGCTGTTCCTCATCCCGGCCGGGGGCAAGGCGGGGCTGCGGGCGATGGACTGGTCGTACGCGGTGCAGCTCCCGTGGGGCGTGCTGCTGCTCTTCGGCGGCGGGCTCTCGCTCGCCGCGGCGACCGAGGCGACGGGCGTCGCCGCGTACATCGGCAGCCTGACCCACCATCTCGGCGGGCTGCCGCCGCTCGCGGTGGTGTTCGCGATCGTGGCCGTCACGGTGTTCGCCTCCGAGCTCACCTCGAATACCGCCCAGGTGGCCCTGATGCTCCCGTTGCTCGCCGCGGCCGCGCCGGGGTTCGGCGTCCCGCCGGCGCTGCTCCTCATCCCGTGCACGCTCGCCGCGAGCCTCGCATTCATGATGCCGGTCGGCACCCCGCCCAACGCGATCGTCTTCGGGACCGGCCTCGTGAAGATCCCCCAGATGGTCCGCGCCGGCCTGATGCTCAACCTGTCGGCGATCGTCGTCGTGACCCTGTTCGCCTACTTCGTGATCGGGCCGCTGCTCGGCGACCGCTAGCAGGTTGTCGAAAAAGTGCGTACGCAGCGTCGCTCGACCCCAGCGCCGGATCGGACGCTCGCTCGAGCAAAGGCTTGGGGCGCGTGTGCGCGCCGCGGAAAGACCGCGGGCGCTCGCGCCGTCCCTTCTCCAGCGGCCTGCTAACGGAGGCGGCCCTCGGCGCGCCGCGCGATCGCACGGGTCCAGCCGCGGAAGATGAAGAGATGCGCGGGCACCAGCGCGTACCAGTACGCGAGGCCCCAGACCCCGCGCGGATGCCAGTAGGCGGTGATCGTGACGCGCGTGCGGGCGCCTTCCGGCGCGAGCTCGAACTCCAGGATGCCGGCGCCCGGGGCCTTCATGCCGAAGTGGAGCGTGAGCCGGCGCTCGGGCTCCAGTCCGACGACGGTCCAGTAATCGATGACGTCGCCCACCCGGAGCGCCGTCGGGTGCCGCCGGCCGCGCGTGAAGCCCGGGCCGCCCGCACACCAGTCGGCGAGCTCGCGCAGCCACCACAGCGCGTTCATGTAGTAGTAGCGGTTGGCCCCGCCGATGGTCGCCACCTGGTGCCACACCGCCGCGAGGGGCGCGTCGGCGACCGCCGATCCGCTCGCCCGCTTCGCGTAGTACGCGTGGTCGTGCCTGAAGCCGCGCATCGCGAAGGCGCCTTCGGTCCAGCGCGCGGCGACCGCGTGGGCCCGCTCGGCGGCGAACGCCGCCTCGACGGACTCGCGGAACGTGAGGAGGCGCTGCGGGACCAGCCGGCGCAGCGCCGCGTCGTCCGCGGTGAAGTCGTGCTTGAGCCCCCCGATCAGCGCGCGCGCGACCGGCGCGGGCACCGCCGTCACCAGGCCGAGCCAGTAGGAGGACTGGCGCGGGGACAGCACCGGCACGGGCACGATCAGCGGCAGCCGGTAGCCGGCCACGTCGGCGAGCTGGCGCATCATGTCCTCGTAGGAGAGCGACTCGGGCCCGGCGGCATCGTAGGTCCGGCCTGCGGCTTCGGACACGAACGCAACCCGGACGAGGTACTCGAGCAGGTTGTCGAGCGCGATCGGCGGCGACTTCGCCCGCACCCAGCGCGGCGTCACCATCAACGGGAGATGGAGCACGAGGTCGCGCATCACTTCGAAGGCCGCGGACCCCGCGCCGACGATGATGCCGGCGCGGATCTCGGTGACCGGTACGGGCCCAGCGCGCAGGCGGTCGCCGGTCTCGCGGCGGGAGACGATGTGCTCGGAGTCGGCCCCCGGGGGCACGAGCCCGCCGAGGTAGACGATGCGCTTCACGCCGGCCCTCGCCGCTGCGGCCGCGAAGTTGTCCGCGGCCGCGAGGTCGAGGCGGCCGAAATCCTTCCCGGCGGCCATCGAATGGACGAGGTAGTACGCGACGTCGATGCCCGCAAGCGGCGCCGCGAGCGTCTCCGGCACGAGCGCGTCGGCCTCCGCCAGCTCGACGCCGGGCCAGCCGCGCGCCTCGAGCACGCGTCGGCTGCGCGCGCAGGCGCGCACGCGGACCGGTTCCTGCGCGAGCCGCGGCACCAGGCTCGAGCCGACGTAGCCGCTTGCCCCGAACACGAGGACGGAAGGCGGAGGGGACGATGCTAGAATCGTTCGCGTTCCTACGATCGCGCACGCGGCGGGGCGCCCGGTCGCGGAGCGCGAGTATCGGAGGAAGCCTGCCGATGATCAAGCATTGCGCCGCATGACCGATCGCACGTCCTCGCCCGCGAGCGCCGCCGCTGCCGCGGCCCCGACGCCGCTGCGCGCGTGGTGGGCGGCCGCGCGACCGGCGACGCTCTCGATCTCCGTGGTCCCGGTCGTGGTCGGCACCGCGCTCGCCTGGCGCGACGCGGGCGCGATCGACTGGGTCGTCGCGCTGGTTGCGCTCGTGGCCGCGATGCTGATCCAGATCGGCACGAACCTCTTCAACGACGTGGGCGACTACGAGCGCGGCGCCGATCTCCCCGATCGCCTCGGCCCGCCGCGTGCGACGGCGATGGGCTGGCTCGCGCCGTCGGAGGTGCGCCGCGCTGCCGCGACGAGCTTCGGGCTGGCGATGGTGCTCGGCGCCTACCTCGTGTCGGTGGGCGGCTGGCCGATCCTCGCGATCGGGCTCGCCTCGGTCGCCGCCGGCATCGCTTACACCGGCGGGCCGCGGCCGATCGCCTACACCGCCTCGGGCGAGTTCTTCGTGTTCGTCTTCTTCGGGGTCGTGGCGACGGCGGGGTCGCACTTTCTCCAGGCCGGACGCTTCTCGGCCGCGGCGCTGATCGCCGGCACGATCCTGGGCGCCCTGGCGGCCGCCGTGCTGGTCGTCAACAACTACCGCGATCTGGACAGCGACCAGCGCGCCGGCAAGATCACGCTCGCGGTGCGCATCGGCCGCGCGGCGACGCGCGTGGAGTTCGCCGCGCTCGTTGCCGCGGCTTTCGCGCTCGTGCCGCTCCTCGGCACGGTCACGCGCGCCGGCGCCTGGGTCGCGCTTCCGCTGGCGGCCGCGCCGTTCGCCCTGGCGCTGGTCGTCGGCTTCTGGCGCGCGCCGGTCACCACGGTGCTCAATCACTTCCTCAAGCGCACCGCGCAGCTGCAGCTCGCGTTCGGGATCCTGCTCGCCGTTGCGCTCGTCGCGCGCTGATCGCCCGCGCGCGGACGTCCATGAACGACCTCTCGCGCAGCTTCGGCTACCAGAGCGTCGACCCGGCGGAGCGCGAGCGGCGCATCCGCAGGGTGTTCGACACCGTCGCGCCGCGCTACGACCTCATGAACGATCTCATGAGCATGGGCACGCACCGGCTGTGGAAGCGCGCGTTCGCGCGGATGGCCGCGCCGCGCGCGGGGCAGGTGATCGTCGACCTCGCCGGCGGGACCGGCGACATCGCCGCGCGGCTGGCGGGCCCGGACCGGCTCGTGGCGGTGTGCGACCCGAGCGTCGCGATGATGCGGGCGGGGCAGCAGCGGGGCCGGGGCGCGCTCGCCTGGGTCGCCGGGGCGGGCGAGCGGCTCCCGTTCGCGACCGGGACCGTGGACACGCTCACGATCTCGTTCGGCATCCGGAACGTCACCGACATGCCGGCGGCGCTTGCCGAGATCCGGCGGGTGCTGAAGCCGGGCGGGCGGTTCCTCTGTCTCGAGTTCTCGAAAGCCTGGGCGCCGATCCGACCGCTCTACAACGCGTTCTCGTTCACCGTCATCCCGCGCCTCGGCGCGTGGGTCGCGCGCGCGCCCGAGGCGTACAACTACCTGATCGAGTCGATCCGCCGCTTCCCCGACCAGGAGGAAATGAAGGCGATCATGGAGCGCGCCGGCTTCGCCGACGTGCGCTACCGCAACCTCACCTTCGGCATCGCCTGCATCCACGTCGGCGCGAAGGCGCCGGCCTAGACGCCCTCGACGATGATCAGGTTGAGGTCGGCGACCGCCAGCCGCTTCTGGCGCGCCGCCTGATACTCCGGCGAGTGAAAGAACTCCCGGGCGCGCTCGAGGCTCGGGAACTCCACGATCACGACGCGCGGCCCGGGAAAGCTGCCTTCGAGCACCTCGCTCGCGCCGCCGCGTGCGATGAAGCGCCCGCCGTACTGCGCGATCGCCGCCGCGGCGAGCGTGCGGTACTCCTGGTACGCCTCGGGGTTCTTCACCGTTCCGGTCGCGACGAGATACGCGCTCATGCTGCGGGCTCCTCTCAGGTGATCGTCCGGACGAGATGATGCACGAGTCCGGCCGCGCCGCACGCGGCGATGACCGGGATGATGCCGGCCTTGAAGCGCCACAGCGCGGCGAGTGCCGCGACCGCCAGCGCGATCGAGAAGAAGTCGGTCGCCCCCGCGAACCCCTGCGGCCAGAAGACGTGCCAGGCGAAGAACACCGCGAGGTTGACGATGACCCCGACGATCGCCGCGGTGATCCCGGTGAGCGGCGCGGTGAAGCGGATGTCGCCGTGCGTCGACTCGACGAGCGGCGCCCCGACGAGGATGAACACGAACGACGGCAGGAAGGTGAAGAAGGTTGCCACCGTCGCGCCGGCCACGCCGGCGAGCACGAGCGCCTCGGGACCGAACACCGTCTTGGCCCAGGCGCCGACGAACCCGACGAATGCGACCACCATGATGAGCGGCCCCGGCGTCGTCTCCCCGAGCGCGAGCCCGTCGATCATCTGGCCGGGCGTGAGCCAGCCGTAGTGCTCGACGGCACCCTGGAAGACGTAGGGCAGCACGGCGTACGCGCCGCCGAAGGTCAGAAGGGCGGCCTTGGTGAAGAACCAGCCCATCTGCGTGAGTGTGCCCTGCCAGCCGAAGGCGGCGGCGAGGGCGCCGAGGGTCGCCGACCAGAGCACGAGCCCTGCCACCGCGAAGCCGATCAGCTTCGCCGCGCTGGCGCGCGTATGGGGCAGAACCGCCCCGTCGTCGATCAGCGCCGGGCCGAACGACGTGCCGGCGGCGCCGTGGCCCCCGCGGCCAAAGCGGCCCGGCGCGAGGCGGCCCCAGACGTACCCGATCACGCCCGCTGTCAGGACGATCGCGGGGAAGGGTACGTCGAACGCGAAGATCGCGACGAACGCGGCCACGCTGACGAGCCACAGCGGCTTGTACTTGAGCGCGCGCGACGCGATCCGGTAGGCGGCGAACAGCACGATCGCGGTCACCGCCGGCTTGATGCCGTGGAGTACCGCCGCCACCCACGGTACGTCGCCGAAGCGCAGGTAGATCCAGGAGAGCGCGATCAGGATGAAGAGCGAGGGGAGCACGAACAGGCCGCCCGCGACGATCCCGCCCCAGGTGCGATGCATCAGCCAGCCGATGTAGGTCGCGAGCTGCTGCGCTTCGGGCCCGGGCAGGAGCATGCAGTAGTTGAGCGCGTGCAGGAAGCGCCTCTCCGAGATCCA
>CAZIXQ010000142.1:0-9877 GCA_964543155.1 uncultured Enterobacteriaceae bacterium | reverse complement strand
CGACCTGCTCGAGGTCGAAGACGAAGATCTTCCCGTCGCCGATCTTGCCGGTGTTCGCGGCCTTCTCGATCGCCTCGACCACCTGGTCGAGCATCGAGCTGTTGATCGCGGCCTCGATCTTGACCTTCGGCAGGAAGTCGACGACGTACTCGGCGCCGCGGTAGAGCTCGGTGTGGCCCTTCTGCCGCCCGAACCCCTTGACCTCGGTGACGGTGATGCCCTGCACGCCGATCGCGGACAGCGCCTCGCGCACTTCGTCAAGCTTGAACGGCTTGATGATCGCGGTGACTAGTTTCATGTGGATTTCCCTCGCTTTGCGCGGGCGCGGGCGCAAGCCCGCGTCCGCCTCGATCAGAACGTCTTCTTGACGTAGAACACGAACGCGTCATCGGCCGTGTTCAATCCGTTCAGGTCGGTGTAGAAGTTGGTCCCGGTCGTCGAGGAGTTCTTGACGTCGGTGTCCGTGTAGTACAGCCCGACCTCGAGGTTCTTCAGCATGCCCGAGGGCACCGTGTAGGAAACGCCGAGCTTCCAGTCGTTGTACGAGGCCTCGGTCGCCGCATCGCGGCTGCCGTCGTTCTTCACGTCGAGAATCCCGTAGTGCGCGCTCACCGTGAAGCCGGTCTCGCCGATCGGGTAGTTCGCGAAGAAGTCGAGATACCAGGTGCCGTCGGTCTTCTGGCCGGTCGGGCGGGCGCCGAAGTAGTCCTTGAGGTTGTAGGAGTACTTCACGCCGAGCCACTTCCAGCCCAAGCCCGCATAGATCTCCCACGTATCGGCGCTTCGGTTGTCGGGATTGCCCACCCCGCCTTCGCTGCCGGGGTAGTAGTAGTAGATCGTCCCGACGTCGAAGTAGAAATCGGTGCTGCCGAAGTTGCGCTTGAAGCCGCCGTAGAAATCCCACTCGAGGCTCGAGCTGGTGTACGCGCCGAAATCCTTCAGCCAGCTCACGTTCGATGCCCACGTCCCGACGTAGAGGCCGCTCGAGTGGCCGTAATCGAAGCCGCCCTGGATGGCCGGGTCGCCCGCCGTTTGCGTGACGCCGCGGAAGATGTATTCGCTGAACAGACCCACGTTCGCGGTCAGCGTGTGCGGCGAGTCTTGCGCGAGCAAAGGTGCGGCGGGCGCAGTCAGTGCGGCCGTTGCGGCCGCGAGCAGAAGCTTCTTCATCGAGATCTCCCCAGGACAGGATTGATAGAACGTGGAGCGCTTCAGCACGTCGCGTGCCAGGCCGATTTGTGTCACTAAAACAAATGGTTGCGGGTTACGCAGCGTGGCCGCGAAACAGCGGCGCACTATCGAAGGGCGTCATTGGCCCGCCTGCGCACCATTTCGGTGCTTCGCTGTGAGTGCCCTGACTCGCCACGGGCGTCGAAGACGCGGTGCTAGACTGGCTTGGCCGAAGAAAGGATCTGCAATGGAACCGAACCGGTTCTTCGACGAGCTGACCGAGAAGATGAGCCAGCTGGCCGCCGCCAGTCCCGCCCGGGACATCGAGAAGAACGTTCGCGCCCTGCTCTCCGCGGGTCTCGCCCGCCTCGACGTCGTGACCCGCGAGGAGTACGACGTCCAGGCGAAGCTGCTCGCGCGGACCCTCGAGAAGCTCGCCGCCCTGGAAGCGCGGGTCGCCGCGCTCGAGCGCCCGCACCCCGCCCCGACCGATCGCTAGCGGCGGTCGGCGGCCGCCGGGGCTCGGACGTTCAACCTTCCGGGCCCAACTCCCTGCCGCCGCCATGCCCCTCGCGGTTCTGAATTCCCGTGCGTTGGCCGGCTTGCAGGCGCCGCCGGTCACCGTCGAGGTCCACCTCGCGAACGGCCTGCCGAGCTTCGCGATCGTGGGCCTGCCCGACACCGAGGTGAAGGAGGCGAAGGACCGCGTGCGCGCGGCGCTCGTGAACTGCCGGTTCGAGTTTCCGGCGCGCCGCATCACCGTCAACCTCGCGCCGGCCGAACTGCCCAAGGAGAGCGGCCGGTTCGACCTGCCGATCGCGCTCGGCATTCTCGCCGCGTCGGGGCAGATTCCGGCAACTCGTCTCGAGGGGTTCGAGTTCGCCGGCGAGCTGTCGCTGTCGGGCGAGCTGCGCGCGGTGCGCGGTGCGCTCGCGATGACGCTGCACGCCGCCCGCTCCGGGCGGGGCTTCGTCCTGCCGTCGGCGAGCGCACGCGAAGCGGCGCTCGCCCGCGACGCCGCGATCTATCCGGCGGCAACGCTGCTCGAGGTCTGCGCGCACCTCGCCGGGGAGAAACGGCTCGAACGCTTCGGGGAGGCGCCAAGCGAGCAAGCGCTTACCTATCCCGATCTCTCGGACGTGCGCGGGCAGGCGCACGCCAAGCGGGCCTTGGAGGTCGCTGCCGCGGGCGCTCACTCGGTGCTCATGAGCGGGCCCCCGGGCACCGGCAAGTCGATGCTCGCGGCGCGCCTGCCCGGACTGCTCCCGCCGATGACCGACGACGAGGCGCTCGACGCCGCCGCGGTCCAGTCGCTCGCCGCGGGCGGCTTCCGCGTCGAGCGCTGGCGCCAGCGGCCGTTCCGCGCGCCGCACCACACCGCCTCGGCCGTCGCGCTGGTCGGAGGCGGCGGCGACCCGCGGCCGGGCGAGATCTCGCTCGCGCACCGGGGGGTGCTCTTTCTCGACGAGCTGCCCGAGTTCGACCGCCGGGTGCTCGAGGTCCTGCGCGAGCCGCTCGAGTCGGGCCGGGTGTCGATCTCCCGCGCCGCGCGGCAGGCCGAGTTTCCAGCGCGCTTCCAGCTCGTCGCGGCGATGAACCCCTGCCCGTGCGGCTACCTCGGCCACTTCAATGGTAAGTGCCGCTGCACGCCGGACCAGGTGGCGCGCTACCGCGGCAAGCTGTCCGGCCCGATCCTGGACCGCATCGACATCCACGTCGAGGTGCCCGCGGTGCCCGAAGCGGACCTGACCGGCCCCGCCTCCGGGGAGACGAGCGCAACGGTGCGCAGCCGCGTCGAGCGCGCGCGCGCGCGGCAGCTCGCGCGCCAGGGCAAGCCCAACACCGAGCTCTCGACGCGCGAGACGGAGCGGCATTGCCGCGCCGACGAAGCCGGCGACGGGCTGCTCAAGACGGCGATCGCGCGGCTGAACCTCTCGGCACGCGCCTACCACCGCGTCCTGCGCCTCGCGCGCACGATCGCCGATCTTGCCGCAGCCGAGCGCATCGGCGCCGCGCACGTCGCGGAGGCGGTGCAATACCGGCGCGTGGACCGCGCGTTCTGAATGGCGACCTACGCGATCGGCGACGTGCAGGGGTGCCACGACGCGCTGCAGGCGCTCCTCGGCGAGATCGGCTTCTCCCCCGCGCGCGACGTCCTGTGGTTCGTCGGCGATCTCGTGAACCGCGGCGCGCAGTCCGCGGACGTCCTGCGGTTCGTGCGCGCGCTCGGCGAGCGGGCCGTCGTGGTCCACGGCAATCACGACCTGCACGCGCTCGCGCTGCTCGCGGGCAAGGCGAAGCGGCGCGCCGACGACACCCTCGAGGACCTCGCCGCCGCGCCGGACCGCGAGCGGCTCCTCGACTGGCTGCGGCATCGCCCGCTTCTGCACGTTGAGGGCGGATACGCCATGGTCCACGCCGGTCTGCTGCCTGCGTGGACGCTCGAACAGGCGGCTGCGCTCGCGCGCGAGGTGGAAGCGGCGCTGCGGGGCCCGGACCCCCTCGCGCTCTATCCGGCGCTCTACGGCGCCCGGCCCGCGGCCTGGAGCGATGCGCTGCAGGGTTACGAGCGGCTGCGCGTGATCGTGAACGCGATGACACGCATGCGGTTCTGCACGCCCGACGGGGCGATGGACTTCAGCGTGAAGGGGGAGGTCGAGAAGGCGCGGCCCGGCTATCTGCCCTGGTTCGACGTGCCCGGACGCAAGTCGCGCGGCGTGCCGATCGTCTGCGGGCACTGGTCCGCGCTCGGCCTGCGCATCACCCCGGATCTGCTGGCGCTGGATACGGGGTGCGTGTGGGGCGGGCGGCTGACGGCGGTGCGGCTCGAGGATCGCCGGGTGTACCAGACCGCGTGTGCGCCGGCGCGAGACCCAGATCGTGCGCGATGATGCCGTGCAGCCGCTGCGCGAGCTCGCGGCGATGCGTCCCCTCGGTGGCGACATACGGCGCGAAGCGCAGCTCCACCGTCATGGCCGGCGTCGCGGCGATGCGCCACACCGACTCGGCGAGGGACATGTCGTCGACGTAGATCGGCGCGTCGGTCTGGGCGCCTCCGGCATCCAGGAAGCGCAGCGCCACCGGCAGCACCAGGGCGCGCGCGTCGATCGCGGGCTGGAGCAGCGCGGCGTGGAAGTGCTTCAGCGCGCGGCCGTCGGTGGTGGTGCCTTCCGGGCACACCGCCACCAGCCTGCCGCGCTCGAGCGCCGCGACCACGCGCTCGCTGGTGCGGCGCGCCTGGCGGCGGCTGCCGCGCTCGATGAAGAGCGTGCCGACCCGGCGCACGAGAGCGCCCACGACCGGCCAGTCGCGGATCTCCGACTTCGCGACGAACAGGCCCGGGGTCACCGCGTAGAGCGCGAAGATGTCGAGCCACGAAACGTGGTTCGACACGAGCAGGCACCGCTCGGGCAGGGTCTGCGGCGCGTTGTGGCAGCGGACCTCGACCCTTAGAATCGCGAGCAGCGCGCGCGACCAGCGGCGCAGCTCGTCGTCCTGCCCGGCGGGCGAGAGCCGCGCGTAGCGCGTGCGGACGATCCACAGCCCGCGCGCGACGTGCGCAACGAGGCGCAGGATACGCGCGATGCGGACGGGTACGGGCGTGGCGCGTGGGGACATGGACGGAACCGCGGCCCACATTCTAGACGGGAGCGATCGATGGACACGTGCGTCTTCTGCAGGATCGTGGCGAAGCAGATCCCGGCGAGCATCGTCCACGAGGACGAGCACACCATCGTCTTCATGGACATCGGCTCGGTCAATCCCGGCCACATGCTGGTCGCGTGCAAGCCGCACGTGGAGAACGTCTTCGGGCTCGACGACGCGCTCGCCGCGGCGGTGATGCGCACGACCGCCCGCGCCGCCCGGGCACTGCGCACTGCGCTCGCGCCCGAAGGCGTGAACCTCTTCCAGGCGAACGGGGCGGCGGCGGAGCAGACGGTGTTCCACTTCCACGTCCACGTCCTGCCGCGCCGCGCCGGCGACGGCATGAAGCTCGTCTGGCCGGTGAGGAACCCGGCGCGCGAGGAGCTCGCGCGCAACGCCGAGCTGCTGCGCGCGGCGCTGTAGTCGCGCCCGCGCTCAGAGCACCGACGCGCCGAAGCTCGCCCGGTAGAGCGCGTCGATCTCGGCGCGGCTCGGGTGGTGGTTCTGGCCGCCGCGCGCGGCCACCTTGATCGCGCCCATGACCGAGGCGAGCCGGCCGACGACCGGCCAGTCGAATCCGGCCGCGATGCCGTAGAGCAGCCCCGCGCGGTAGGCGTCGCCGCAGCCGGTCGGGTCCACCACCTGCGCCGCCTTCACGCTCGGGATGTCGTGCCGCGCGCCGCGCGCGTAGATCGTGGAGCCGCTCGCCCCTTTCGTGACGATCAGCGCATCGACCATGCGCGCGAGCGCCTCGATCGGGCGGCCGGTCTTCTCCACCAGCATGCGGCCCTCGTAGTCGTTCACCGCGAGATAGGTCGCCGCGTCGATCATTGCGAGGAGCTCCGGGCCGTCGAACATCGGCAGGCCCTGCCCCGGGTCGAACATGAACGGGATGCGCGCCGCGGCGAGCTCCTGCACGTGCTGCACCATGCCCTCGCGCCCGTCGGGCGCCACGATCGCGAGCCCCGCCCCGAGGTGCGCGCCGATCCGGTTCTCGTGGGAGTGGTTCATCGCGCCCGGGTGGAACGCGGTGATCTGGTTGTCGTCGAGGTCGGTCGTGATGAACGCCTGAGCGGTGAGCGTGCCGGGCACGGTGCGCACCTGGCTGCGGGCGAGGCCGAGCGAGTCGAGGCGGGCGAGATACGGCGCGGCGTCCTCGCCGACGGTGGCCATCACGAGCGGGTCGCCGCCGAGCAGCTTGAGGTTGTAGCCGATGTTGCCGGCGCAGCCGCCGAACTCGCGCCGCAGCTCCGGCACGAGGAACGCGACGTTGAGGATGTGGATCTGCTCGGGGAGGATGTGCTCCTTGAACCGCCCGCGGAACACCATGATGTTGTCGTAGGCGATCGAGCCGCAGATGAGGATCTTCATTGGGGTCGGCGTGGATAGAAGAGAAAGAGGCGGTAGCCCTTTGCGTTCAGGCCCGAAGCGTCGATGTGCAGGCGGACCGGCTGCTCCGCGCCGGCGGCGAACGCCGCGGGCGCCGCCGGACGCGGCGCAAGGGCACCGACGTACTCGCCCGGGTCGATCACGCGGCGCGCGACGGGCTGGTCGGCGCCGTCGGTGAGGGTGAGCTCGAGGTGCGGGTACACCTGCGCGAACTCTGCCCGGTTGCGCAGCGCGGCGGTGAGCGTCAGGACGCCCGGGGCAGTGCGCTCCGCGGCGAGCTCCGAGGCCTCGATGCTGAGGAGGTCTGCGCGGCGGGGCGACGGAATCGTGCAGCCGACGCGCTTGCACGCGTCGGCGAGCCAGGGTTGGGATTGGGGGACGGCGAGGGCGAGCTCGCCGCGGTAGGCGTAGACGACCTGGCCCGCCAGCGCGAGCGCCGCGGCCAGGGCGCCCGCGCCCCAGAGTGCCGCGATGAGCCGGGAGCGCCGTCGCGCGCGCGGGCCGAACTCGAACTCGGAGTCGTCGTCGGAGACCGAGATCTCGGGCTCCGGTGGCGCGGCCGCGACGACCGGCTGCGAGGCGACCGCCTCGACCTGCGCGAGCGCCTCGGCCCGCTCCGGCGCGTGCGGCGGCGTGGTGATCGGCAGCGGCATGGGCGCCGCCGCCGGGACCTCGATCGGCTCGTCCTCCGTCTCGAGCGTGCTGCGCGCATCGAAGATCGTCGCGCACTTCCCGCACCGCACCTGCCCGTCGCGGGCCGCAAGGTGATGCGGGTAGATGCGGAACGCGGTGCCGCAGGCCGGGCACCGGGTGCTCATCTTCATCGGCGCACGCCCTCGAGGCAGACCCACCCGTCCTCCGCGCCGAACGGCGTGAGCGCGCACCAGTCGGCGTAGGCCGCGGCGACCGCAGGCGCCTGGGGCGCCAGGATGCCCGCGAGCGCAATCCGCCCGCCCGGGCGGCAGTGCGCCGCCAGCGCCGGCGCGAGCACGATCAGGGGGTTTGCAAGAATGTTCGCCACGACGAGGTCCGCGTCCGCGGGCAGCGGGACGTCGGTCCCGACGAAGCCCGCCGGGACCGCGTTGCGCGCGGCGTTCGCGCGCGCCGCCTCGAGCGCCGCGGCGTCCACGTCGACGCCGGTGGCCGCACGAGCGCCGAGCATGAGCGCGGCGATGGCCAATATACCGGAACCGCACCCGTAGTCGAGCACGGTGGCGCCGGGATGCACCCGCGCTTCGAGCCAGCGCAGGCAGAGCCGCGTCGTGGGGTGACTGCCGGTGCCGAACGCGAGGCCCGGATCGAGACGCAGGTTGAGCGCGCCCGGGTCGGGCGCGGCGTGCCACGAGGGCACGATCCACAGGCGCTCGGAGACGCGGATCGGCGCGAACTGGTCCCGGCTCGCCCGCACCCAGTCGGTGTCGCCGACCTCCTCGACCGCGTAGCGCGGCGGCGCGGGCAGGCCGGCGTCGTGCGCCGCGGCGGCGAGGACCTGCCCCGGGTCGGCGTCGCCGGCGACGAGCGCGCGCAGGCGCGCGCGCGTCCAGGCGGCCGTGGCGCCGGCGCCCGGCTCGTCGAAAACCGGCTGCTCCTCGGCCGTGCCGGCGAGCGCGTCCTCCACGCTCGCGGCGGCCGCGCCGTGCGCGAGAAGCGCGTCGCCGAGGGCGTCGGCGGCCGCGGCGTCGACCTCCACCACGAGCGCGCGCCAGGCCACGGGGCGCCGGCCTACTTGCCGCCGCGCTTGGCGGCCAGCGCGAGCTTCTGCTCGAGGTAGTGGATGCTCGTGCCGCCGCGCACGAACCGCGCGTCGGTGAGCAGCTCCTGGTGCAGCGGGATGTTCGTCTGGATGCCCTCCACGACCATCTCGGAGAGCGCGATGCGCATGCGGCGGATCGCCTGGTCGCGCGTCGCGCCGTAGGCGATCACCTTGCCCACCATCGAGTCGTAGTGCGGCGGGACCACGTAGCCCTGGTAGACGTGCGAGTCGACGCGGATGCCCGGCCCGCCGGGCGGATGGTACGAGGTGATGCGTCCCGGCGAGGGCGTGAACTTGAAGGGGTCCTCGGCGTTGATCCGGCACTCGATCGCGTGGCCGCGCAGGACGACGTCGCGCTGGCGCACCGCGAGCTTCTCGCCGGCGGCGATGCGGATCTGCGCCTGCACGATGTCGATGCCGGTGACCAGCTCGGTGACCGGGTGCTCGACCTGCACCCGCGTGTTCATCTCGATGAAATAGAACTCGCCGTTCTCGTAGAGGAACTCGAAGGTGCCGGCACCGCGGTAGTTGATCTTCCGGCACGCCTCCACGCAGCGCTCGCCGACGCGGACGATCTGTCGCGGCGGGATGTCGACCGCCGGGGACTCCTCGATGATCTTCTGGTGGCGACGCTGCATGGAGCAGTCGCGCTCGCCGAGGTGCACGGCGTTGCGGCTCTCGTCGGCGAGCACCTGGATCTCGATGTGCCGCGGGTTCTCGAGGAACTTCTCCATGTAGACGGTGGCGTTTCCGAACGCCGACTGGGCCTCGGCGCGCGTGAGGCTGACCGCCGGCGGGAGCGCGGCCTCGGTGTGCACGACGCGCATGCCGCGCCCGCCGCCCCCGCCGGCCGCCTTGATGATCACCGGGTACTTGATCCCGCGGGCGATCCGGATGACCTCCGCGGGATCCTCGGGCAGCGCGCCTTCGGAGCCGGGAACGCACGGGACGCCGGCCTTGAGCATCGCCTGCTTCGCGCTCACCTTGTCGCCCATCAGGCGGATGTTCTCCGGCCGCGGGCCGATGAAGGTGAAGCCGCTGCGCTCGACCTTCTCGGCGAAGTCGGCGTTCTCCGAGAGGAACCCGTAGCCGGGATGGATCGCCTCGGCATCGGTGACCTCCGCCGCGCTGATGATGGCGGGGATGTTGAGGTACGACGCGGCGGACGGCGGCGGCCCGATGCAGACCGATTCGTCCGCGAGCTTCACGTACTTCGCTTCGCGGTCGGCCTCGGAGTGCACGACCACGGTGCGGATGCCCATCTCGCGGCAGGCGCGCTGGATGCGCAGCGCGATCTCGCCGCGGTTGGCGATCAGGATCTTCTCGAACATGGGCCGGCGGCCGGGACGCCCGCTTTCAGTCGATCACGAGGAGGGGCTCGCCGTACTCGACCGGCTGCCCGTTCTCGGCCAGGATCGCCTTGACGACGCCGTCCTTGTCCGCCTCGATCTCGTTGAGCAGCTTCATCGCCTCGATGATGCAGACCGTCTGCCCGGCCTTGACGCTGTCGCCGACCTCGACGAAGGCCTTCGCGCCGGGCGACGGCGCGCGGTAGAACGTGCCGACCATCGGGGACTTGAGGACGTGCCCCTCGACCTGGAGTGCGGCGTCCGGGGCGGCCGGTGCAGCCGACGCCGCCGGGGCGGGCAAGGACGCCGGGACCGGGGCGGGTCCGGGGGCGGCGACGGTGGTCTCGCTGACGACCCGTCCGCCCTTGACGATCCTGACCTTCTCCTCGCCCTCGGTGATCTCGAGCTCGGCGATCCCGGATTCCTGGACGAGGTCGATCAGCTTCTTGAGCTTGCGCAGATCCATGCGGCCTCTCCCTTGTTCCGGGCAATGTCCGCCCGGACCGCCCTGCAGCGCCCCCGCGGGCCCGTCTTGTAGCGCGGATGCGAGGGCGGCAAGTTTGCCGCAGAT
>CAZIXQ010000141.1:0-9936 GCA_964543155.1 uncultured Enterobacteriaceae bacterium | reverse complement strand
GCAGGTACACCTGCAGCGGCGGGCTCCCGGCGTGGGCGATGAACCCGGTGACCCCGGACAACGTGGCCCAGAACCAGCCTTTCACGGCCGAGCGCGGCGCCGGCGGTGCATCCGGCACGTGGATGGCCCAGCGGTAGAGGACGAAGGCCACCGCGATCACCCCGAGCCCGAGGCGGATCGCGTCGGGGGTGAGATAGCGAAACGCGGCCGTGCCGATGCCCATGCCCACGAGGCTCGCCGGCAGGAGCTGCCCGATCAGCGCCCGGTCGAACGAGCGCCGGTACGCCCAGACGGCGGCGAGATCCATGACGAGGAGGATCGGCAACATGATCGCAGCGGCCTGTGGCACCGGAACCGCGAGCGCCATCAGCGGCACCGCGATGATGCCGAAGCCGCCGGCGAAGCCGCCCTTCGCGATCCCGTAGAGGAGCACCGCGGGCACGGCGGCGAGATAGAAGACCGGGTCGTCGATCACGCCGCACGGCTCGCGCCTCCCCTCAGGCGGCGAGGCAGGCCTCGAGCCCCGCCGCGATCGCCGCGCGATCGAGGTTGCGGCCGATGAACACGATCCTGCTCGACGGCGCTTCCACTCCCCACGGGTTCGCGGGCCGGAGCTCCATGATCCGGTGCACCGCCTGCAGGACGCAGCGCCGGTGGTCCCCGGACACCGCGACGATCCCCTTCACGCGGAAGAGGTCGTCGCCGTGCGCGTCGAGCAGGCGCTTCAGGAACCCGGCGAGGCGCACCTGGCTGAAGCGCGCCGCGTGCACGACCGCGAATGATTCGACCGCCGGATCGTGGCGGTGCGCGTGATCGTCGAGGAAGTCGGGGTCGATCGCCATCGTCTGCGCCATGTCGAACGCGCCGATGCCGAGGATCCGATCGAGCGCGACCTTCGCATAGCTCGAGCGGATGATCTCCGCGGTCGCGTTCAGCCCGCGCACGCGCGCCTCGACCGCCGCCGCACCGGCCTCGTCGACGAGGTCGACCTTGTTCACGATGATGCGGTCGGCGGTCACGATCTGGTCGACCGCCTGGTTGTCGTGCCCGTGCAGGCCGGGATCGTCGAGGTGTTGCCCGATGTGCTTCGCGTCCACCAGCGTGACGATCCCGTCGAGCGACACCTGCCGCGCCACCGCGTCGTCGACGAAGAAGGTCGCCGCGACCGGTTGCGGGTCGGCGAGCCCGCTCGTCTCGACCAGGATGTGGTCGAATTTCTCGCGCCGCGCCATCAGCTGCTTGAGAATCTTGATGAGGTCCGTCCGCACGCTGCCTACGCAGCAGATGCAGCCGTTCGTGAACTCGTAGATCCTCTCCTCGGAGGTGAGCACCAGCCCCGAGTCGATGTTCACCTCCCCGAACTCGTTCTCGATCACCGCGATGCGGTGCCCGTGCCGCTCGGTGAGGATGTAGTTGAGCAGCGTCGTCTTGCCCGAGCCGAGGAAGCCGGTCAGGATCGTGACCGGGACCGGAACGGGCGCGGGCGCGGCGGGCTCAGGCAGCGCCACTCGGCTTCTCCCGCAACGCGGCGAGGACCTGCTCCGGGGTGATCGGGAAGTGGCGGAAGCGCACGCCGATCGCGTCGTACACGGCGTTCGCGATCGCCGGGCCGATGGCGATGATCGGGTCCTCGCCGATGCCCTTCGCGCCGTACGGTCCGCCGGGATCCGGCGCGGTCTCCAGGAGGATCGTCCTGATCGGCGGCATGTCCATCGAGAGCGGCATCTTGTAGTCCACGAACCCCGCGTTGAGCGACCGGCCGGTGGCGGGGTCGACGACGTAGTCCTCGGTGAGCGTGTGGCCGATGCCCTGCTGGATGCCGCCCTCGATCTGGCCCGCGGCGGCGATCGGATGCACCACCTTGCCGACCTCGTGCACCGCAACCACCTGCAGCACGTCGATCTGGCCGGTTGCAGTGTCCACCTGCACCTCGGCGAAGTGCGCGGCGAACGAGTACGACTTGGTCGGGGTGTAGGTGCCGTTGCCGACGAGGTTCGCCGCCGGGATGCCGAGCTTCGGCCCCATGCACTCGCGCACGGTGATGCGCCGCCCGGCGACGCCGCGCACCGAGATCGTGCCGTCGCGGATCTCCAGATCCTCGGCCGCGACCTCGAGCTGCTCGCCCGCGCGCTTCAGGAGCTGCCGCTTCACCTCGCCCGCGGCGATCTGCGCGGCGCGCCCGACCATGAACGTGGTGTGGCTCGCGAACGCGCCGATGTCCCAGGGCACGATGTCGGTGTCCCCGTGCACGACCGATACGTGCTCGAACGGGAGGCCCAGTTCCTCGGCGACGATCTGGGCGAGCGCGGTGTGCGCGCCGGTGCCGAGCCCGGCCGCACCGGTCAGCAGCACCGCCGTGCCGTCCTCGTTCATTTTCACGATCGCGTTGCCCTGCTCCTTGATGCCGGGATACGCGCTCGAGCCGTGCATCTCGCAGCCCATGCCCCAGCCGCGGCGCAGCGTCCCCGACTGCTCGCGCGGACGGCCTCGCAGCCGCGCCCAGCCCACCTCCTCCGCGCCGCGCCGGATGCAGTCCTCCAGGCCGTGGCCGACGAGCGGATGGCCCGAAGGCGCGATGTCGCCTTCGCGCACCGCGTTCTTGAGCTTGAGCTCGACCGGGTCCATGCCCAGGCGCTCGGCGGCCTCGTCCATCTGGATGTCGAGCGCGTAGTAGGTCTGCACCACGCCGTAGCCCCGGAACGCGCCGGCGATCGGGGCGTTGGTGTACACGCAGCGGCCCTCGAGACGGACGTTCTCGCAGCGGTAGAGCGAGGTCAGCGCGGAGGTGCCGACGATCGTGACGCCGGGCCCGTGCGAACCGTACGCGCCGCTGTTGTAGACCGTGCGCGCCTCGCGCGCGACGATCGTGCCGTCCCGCTTGAAGCCCTGCTTGAGCCAGATCTTGCACGGATGGCGCGAGCGGCCGCCCAGAAAGGTCTCGCCGCGCGTGTACTCCATGCGCACCGGGTGGCGCGTCTCGCGCGCGAGCAGCGCGCACAGGAACTCGTGCTGGAAGAGATCCTGCTTCGCGCCGAACCCGCCGCCCATGTGGTCGACGAGGACGCGCACCTTCGTGAGCGGCAGCCCGAGCACCTCGGCGAGGATCCCGCGCACCATGAACGCCGCCTGCGTCGAGACCCACACCGTGAGCTTCCCGGTGTTGTCCCACTGGCACACGCACACGTTCGGTTCCATGTACGCGGGCGTCGGGCGGCCCGTCTCGTACTCGCCCTCGATCACCAGGTCGGCCTCGGCGAACCCCCTTGCGACGTCGCCGCGCGTGACGACGACCGGCTTGAAGAGCAGATTCCCGGCGTACGAGGTCTCGTGGATCCGCGGCGCATCGGGCGCCTGCGCCGCCTCGACGGTAAAAACGGCCGGCAGAGGCTCGTACTCGACCTCGATCAGGTCGAGCGCCTCCTCGGCGATCTCCTCGCTCGTCGCGGCCACCGCTGCGACGCCCTCGCCCCAGTAGCGCACCTTCCGGTCGAGGATGTACTGGTCGCAGGTGACCGAGATCGAGCGCGGATGCGGCGCACCGTAGTGCAGCACGCGCGGCACGTTCTCGTGCGTGAGCACGGCCTTCACGCCGGGCAGCGCGAGCGCGCGGGTCGCGTCGATGCGCCTGACGTTCGCGTGCGCGACCGTCGAGCGCTTGATGCGCCCGTGCAGCATCCCGGCGAGCCTCACGTCGCCGGCGTACTGGGCCGTCCCGGTGACCTTGCCGATGACGTCGGTGCGCTTGACGCTGGTTCCAACGATGCTCACTTCCCGCCCTCCGCCAGGTCCTTCGCCGCGGCCTGGATCGCGGTGACGATCTTCGTGTAACCGGTGCAGCGGCAGATGTTGCCGGCGATTCCGAACCGGATCTCGTCCTCGGTGGGCGCCGGGTTTTCGTCGAGGAGCGCGCTCGCCATCATGATGAAGCCGGGCGTGCAGAAGCCGCACTGCGCCGCGCCGTGGCGCATGAACGCGTCCTGCAGCGGGTGCAAGTGCTCCGGGCCGCGCTGCAGACCCTCGATCGTGACAATCGCGCAGCCGCCGACTTCCACACCGAGCACCAGACACGCGTTCACCGGCTTGCCGTCGAGCAGCACGGTGCACGCGCCGCAGTCGCCGACGTCGCAGCCCTTCTTGGTGCCGGTGAGTCCCACCTCGTTGCGCAGCACGTCGAGCAGGCTGCGATAGGGCTCGAGCGCGAGCTCGTGGCGCTCGCCGTTGACCGTGACCTCGACGAGCCGCTTCACCGCACCGCCTCCCTCGCCCGCTCGATCGCGCGTGCGGTGAGCACGCCGACCATTTCCCGCCGGTAGTCGGCGCTCGCGCGCACGTTGCTGATCGGGCGGCACGCGCCCATCGCGATCCGCGCCGCCGCCCCGATCGCCGCGCCGTCGAGCGGCCGGCCGCGCAGCGCGTCCTCCGCCGCCCGCGCGCGGATCGGCGTGGGCGCGACCGCGCCGAGCGCGATCCGGATCTCGCGGCACCGCTCGCCCTCGAGCGTCAGCGCCACCGCGACCCCGACGGTCGCGAGCTCCATCGCCTTGCGGCGGCCGTGCTTGATGTAGTGCTTGCCGGTGCGCGGCGCGGGCGCCGGGACGGCGACTTCCGTCACCAGCTCGCCCGGCGCGAGGTCGGTCTTCCCGGGCCCGGTGAAGAAGTCCTCGAGCGCGACCGTGCGGCCGCCAGCGGGACCGTGGATCCGCACCGACGCGCCGTCCGCGATGAGGGGCGGCAGGGTGTCGGCCGAGGGCGAGGCGCGGCAGATGTTGCCGACCACCGTCGCGCGATGGCGGACCTGGATCGAGCCGAGCTCGCGCGCGGCCTGCGCGAGCCCCGGGTACTTCTCCAGCACCACGGGCGAGGTCTCGATCTCGCGCGCGGTCACGAGCGCACCGAAGCGCAGACCGCTCCGGTCGTCGTACTCGAGCGCCGCGAGCCCCGGGATCCTCTTCACGTTCACGACGTGCTTCGGCCAGCGGATGTGCTCCCTGATCTCGACCAGGAGATCGGTTCCGCCGGCGAGCAGGCTCGCCTGGGCGCCATGGCGGACGAGGAGCGCCGAGGCCTCCTCGAGGTTCGCGGGCTCGTAGTACTCGAAGCGTCGCATCGGTTCAGGCGGCGAGCTTCCGCACCGCTTCGCGCGCGCGCGCGAGCAGCCGCGGCAGGTCCTGCCCCGGGATCGTGTCGTGCTCCACCACCACCCGTCCCTGCACGGTGGCGAGGCGCAGGTGCGGCCTGCCGCCGCTCGCCACCGGCCCGATCGCCGGGTCGTGCAGCCCCGCGTAGCGCGGGTGGTCGAGCGCGTAGACGGCGAGGTCGGCCGCGCGCCCCACCTCGAGCGCGCCGATGTTGCCGATGCCGAGCACCTGCGCCCCGCCGCGGGTCCCCCAGTGGATCACGTCCTCGACGGTGACGGCGCCGGCGCCCTTGGCGGCGCGATGCGTGTGCCAGCAGGTGCGCGCCTCCGAGATGAAATCGGCCGACTCGTTCGATGCCGCGCCGTCCACGCCGATCGAGACCGGCGCCCCCGCGCGGAAGAGCTCCGGTATGGGCGCGATGCCGCTGCCGAGCCGGCAGTTGGAGGCGGGGCAGTGCGCGGTGCCGGTGCCCGTCTCCGCGACCAGCCGGATCTCCGACTCGGCGAGATGCACCATGTGCGCGAACCAGACGTCCGGCCCGATCCACTCGTGGTCGGCGACGAACTCGACCGGCTTGCGGCCGTGCTTCTCGCGGCAGAACGCCACGTAGTCGGCAGTCTCGGACAGGTGCGTGTGCACGCGGATGCCGAGCCTGCGGGCCGCGCGCACGGCGGGCTTGAGCTCTTCGGGGCGCAGCGACCAGGTCGGTGTCGCCGGCGCCAGCACGACCCGCCGCATCGCCTCGGGGCCCGGGTCGTGATACGCGCCGACGAGCCGCTCGACGTCGCCGACGATCGCCTCCAGCGTCTCCGGCAAGACGGCGTTCGGGTCGCTCGCCTCGAATGTCCGCGCCACCGTGGCGCCCCCCCGGCACAGCACGAACCGCATGCCGAGCCTGTCGGCGAGGGCGAAATACAGCGCTGCCGGGTCGTAGTCCATACCCGGCCAGTACACGTAGTGGTGGTCGGCGGTCGTCGTGCAGCCCGAAAGCAGGAGCTCGGTGAGCCCGATTTCCGCCGCGAGCGCGAGGAGCTCCGCATCGAAGCGCCTGCGGAAGCGGTACGGCACCGCCTCCAGCCAGCCGAGGAGCGGGAGGTTGAGACCCGCGGGCACGCCCTTCAGGACCGACTGCGCAAGGTGGTGATGCGTGTTGACCCAGCCCGGATACACGACGCAGTCGGTCGCGTCGACCACGCGTTCGCCCGGCTGGGGCGCGAGCGTGCCGATCGCCGCGATGCGGCCGTCCGCGCCGATGCGCAGATCGCGCCCGCTCGCGCGGGCCTGCCCCCCCGGCAGGCCGGTCATGATCGCGGTCGCGTTCCGCAGCAGCATCTAGGTCTCGTGCACGACTTCCGACTCGTGCCAGCTCGCGAGCGCGAGCTTCGACAGGAAGACCATCAGGAGGAACAGAGCCACGCCGGTGACGGTGATCATCAGCAGCGCCGCGAACAGGCGCGGGATGTTGATCTGGTACCCGGCCTGCAGGATCTGGTAGGCGAGCCCCGCCCCGGTGCCGCCGGTCCCGGCGACGAACTCGGCCACCACCGCGCCGATCAGCGCGAGGCCCGAGGAGATCCGCAGGCCCCCGAAGAAGTACGGCGCCGCCGACGGAATGCGCAGCTGGGTGAGCGTCTGCCAGCGCGTGGCCTTGTTCATGCGGAAGAGGTTGACCAGGCCCGGATTCACGCTGCGCAGGCCCAGGATCGTGTTGGAGATGATCGGGAAGAGCGCCACGATGGTGGCGCACACGATCAGCGCCAGCATGGGCTGCTTGACCCAGATGATGATGAGCGGCGCGATCGCCACGATCGGCGTGACCTGCAGCAGCACCGCGTACGGGAAGAGACTCATCTCGACCCAGCGGCTCTGGACGAAGAGGAAGGCGACCAGCGTGCCGATCACCACCGCGAGAAAGAACGCCCCGAAGGTGATCTTGAGCGTGACCAGCAGCGAGCCGAAGAGCAGGCTCCAGTCGGCGACGAGCGTGTCGAGAACGACGAGCGGCCCCGGGACGAGGAACTTGGGCACGTCGAACGCCTTCACCAGCACGTGCCACAGCACCAGCACCAGGATCCCCACCCCGAGCGGGGCGGCCCACTTCATCAGCCGCTCGTTCATAGGTCGGTCGCGCCCTTCGCGCTCGCCTCCGCGAGCAGCTCGGAGAGCTCCTTCGCGTAGGCCGCGAACTTCTGCGTGACGCGAAAGCCCTCGCTGCGCGGGTGCGGCTCGTCGATCACCACCTCCCTGAGCACCCGACCCGGCCGCGCCGCCATCACCACGATCCGGGTGGAGAGGAAGATCGCCTCGTAGATGCTGTGGGTCACGAACACTACGGTGAGCTTCTTCTTCCACCACAGCTGGATGATGTCCGCGTCGAGCTTGTTGCGGGTGATCTCGTCGAGCGCGCCGAACGGCTCGTCCATGAGCAGCAGGTTCGGGTCGGTGACGAGCGCGCGCGCGATCGACACCCGCATCTGCATGCCGCCGGAGAGCTGCCGCGGGTAGTTCGTCTCGAACCCGGTCAGGCCGACGAGCGCGAGCGCCTCGGCGACCCGGGCGTCGGCCTCGGCGCGCGGCATGCGCGCCAGGTCGAGCGGCAGACGCACGTTGCGCTGCACGCGCGCCCAGGGCATGAGCGTGGCGTCCTGGAACACCATCACCAGCTTCTTTCCCGGCTCGCCGACGTGGTCGAAGCCGCTTCGCCACCAGGCGAGCTGCCCGGAGGACGGCGTGAGCAGGTTGGCGATCATCTTGAGCAGGGTCGACTTGCCGCAGCCCGACGGGCCGAGCAGCGTGATGAACTCGCCGCCGCGGATCGCGAGGTCCACCGGCAGGAGCGCCCGGGTCCCGTTGGCGAAGACCTTGTCCGCGCCCCGGACGTCGACCACGACCTCCTGCCCGGCCACGGCGGGCGCAATTGCGATCGCTGACATGGAAGCGAACGCGGGCGGCGCGCCGCCCGCGCCCCGGCTACGGCATGACCTTCAAATCCTTGACGAACTGCGTCGTGTACGCCTGCCGCACATCGACGTTCGGCGCGAGCAGCCCCGCCGAGACCATGTACTCGTGGGTCTTCTTCCAGCGCTCGTCGGTCATGACGCCGATGCCCATCTTCGCCGCGTCCCCGCCGGTGACCAGCCCGTATTCCTTGAGCTTCGCGACCGCGTAGGCGATCTGCTCGTCCTTCATGTTCGGATTGTCCTTCTTGATCAGCTCGGAGGCCGGCCCGGGATCGGCGAGGAAGCTCTTCCAGCCCTCCATCGAGGCGCGCACGAACCGCTGCACGACCTCCGGCTTCTCCTTCACCATCCGCTGGGTCGCGACGATCGTGGTGCCGTACGGCGGAAAGCCGTCGCGCGCGAACAGGAAGAACTTCGCCTTCGTGCCGTTGCGCTCCGCCTGGAACGGCTCGGAGGACATGTAGGCCTGCTGCGCGATGCCCTTGTCGGCGAAGAACGGCTGCAGGTTGAAGGTGTACGGCCGCACCTGCTCTTCGCCGTAGCCGTACTTCTGCTTCATCCACGGCCACCACGACGTGCGGCCGGCGGTCGCCACCAGGATGGTCTTGCCCTTCAGGTCGCCGAGGCTCTTGACGTCGTCGTGCGTCATGAGGCCCTGGAGGTCGTGCTGGAACGACGTGGCGACGGTCACCGGGGTCAGTCCGCCCTCGATCGACTTCAGGACCTGGAAGTCGTAGCCCATGTGCATGTCGGCCTGACCGGCCATCATGAGCTGCATGCCGTTGACCTGCGGGCCACCCATGCGGAGCGTGACGTCGAGGCCCGCCTGCTTGTACAGGCCCTTGGCGAGCGCCTGGTAGAACCCGCCGTGCTCGGCCTGGGCGTACCAGCTGGTCAGGAACGTGATCTTTTCCTGCGCCGCGGCAGCGAGCGGCAGCGCGGCCAGGGCAACGGCGAAATACCGGGTGTAACGCGCGAACATGGCTACCCTCCTGGAAGAATGGCATTGCGTCATCGGGACACGACGGGGCGCGGGTGCTGCCGCAGGCGGCAGCCCGGCTTGTTCTTGTGTCGAAAGCAGGGGAAAGCGCGGCATGGGCACCCCGATCCGGAATCGCACAGCGGCACGCCTGTGAGCAATCTCCGGCCGGACCACCGCGGCATTGCGCGCGCGCCGGTCCGGCTGACCGCTTCTACCCACTCACGCTAGAGCGCGTGTATAGGGGATCGCCCCGGGGTTGTCAAGCCGCCGGGGCGCCGCGAGAACCGCGCCCCGTCAGGCGGCGCGCGCCTGCGCGCCGGCGACCTTCTCGAAGCTCATCCCGCCGCGCTTCCAGTCGACGCGGATGGTGTCCTTCGGCGCGAAACGCCCCTCCAGGATCGCCTTGGCGAGCGGATTCTCGAGCGTCTGCTGGATCGCGCGCTTGAGCGGCCGTGCCCCGTAGACCGGGTCGAAGCCGACCTTCGCGAGCTCGGCGAGCGCGCTCTCCGCCACGTCGAGGCCGAGCTCGAGCTTCGCGAGCCGCTCGGCGAGCTGCCGGAGCTGGATCTTCGCGATCGCCGCGATGTGCTTCTCGTCGAGCGCGTGGAAGACGACGATCTCGTCGACGCGGTTCACGAACTCCGGCTTGAAGTGCGTCTTGACCTCGGCCATCACCGCGGTCTTGACGAGCCCGGGATCGCTGCCCGCCATCGACTGGATCATCTGGGACCCCAGGTTCGAGGTCATCACCACCACGGTGTTCTTGAAGTCGACCGTGCGCCCCTGGCCGTCGGTCAGGCGCCCGTCGTCGAGCACCTGCAGCAGCACGTTGAACACGTCCGGGTGCGCCTTCTCG
>CAZIXQ010000140.1:3815-9962 GCA_964543155.1 uncultured Enterobacteriaceae bacterium | reverse complement strand
CGCGCCGAGGCGATGAAGGCGCTGCAGTCGGCGCTCGCCCGCCACCCCTACGACCGCGCGATCCTGTTCGCGCTCGCGGCCTACGAGCGCGCCAGCGGCGACGTGGCTCGTGCGCGCGGACGCGCGCGGCTGCTGCGCGAGCTCGAGCCGGAGAACCGCGACTACGCGCGGCTGGCGGCCGAGCTCGGGGTCGCGCAGTAGGCCGTGCTAAGACGGGATCACGCAGGGAACCGCCTGGCGACTGTGGCGGCGATAGATCCGGAAATCGGTGTCCGTGGTGAGCAGGACGGGATCCGCGAGCGATTCGGTCATCCGCACGAGGCATGCGTCGGCGAGGCTCATCGGGACGTCGGCGTACTTGTCCACGAGCTGCAGGACGCGCTCCATCTCGTCGCGCAGCGCGAAGCCGGGGAGCACCGCTCGACGGCGCAGCAGCGCAGAGAGCGCGGGTCCCCCCGGCGCGGCGAGGAGATGAAATGCTTCCGAGAGAACGGCCTCGCAGGTACCCCAGGGCGGCGGAAAGCGCTGCGACTGCGCCGCGGCCCAGCGGTGATTGCCGTCACGGCGACTCAGGAGCGCGACCAGGAAGCCCGAGTCAACGAGAACGCTTCTGGCCATAGCCCGAAGCCTGGAGGTACTGCTTGCGCCGCTTGCTCAAATCGGCGGGGAGTCCCGCTACCGACCCGATCAGGTCGGCGATCGCCTCGAGCGAGGCACGTCGCTTCCCCGACGGCTTGGCGCGGCGGCTCAATCGTTCACGCACGACATCGGATTTCGCGATCCGGCGGGCGCGCGACTCGGCTTCTATCTCGGCCACGAGTGTTTCGGGGAGGCGCACTGTGAGCGTCTTCATGCACTGATTGTATTACGTCTGTGGCAGACGCAAAACACGGCTGCTCCGGGTATGCCGGTGCCACTCCACGCTGAACCCCGTCGCCGTCACGATCGCGCGCCAGCGTGCCGCGTCGGCCGCCACGATCGCGGCGATCCGTTCGGATGTCGCGCCGGTCGGCTGGATGCCGAGGCCGAGGCGCTTCTCCCTGCCTGCGGGCGTCTGCAACGCGGCGACCATCGCGCCCGACAGCCGATCGATCGCCGGGCCGCGGCTGACCGCGCCGGCGCCTGCCGACGCAATCGCGTAAGACCAAGGTGGTATTTTGGCGCCGGCCGGTACCGCAGATAATCACGCGGTGTGGGCCCCGCGACCCGGGGGACTGCACGTGCTCGTCGTGGACGACGACGAATCGCTGCGGCGCGCGCTCGCGCGCGCGATTGTTCAACGTGAAGAGGAAAAAGGACATGATCGGGAAGAATCAGGCAGGCATCCTGGCGCTCGGCGCCGCGCTGGCGGCCGCGCCCGCGGCGGCGCAGCACTGGGGCTACTCCGGCGAAGCGGGCCCGGAGAACTGGTCGAAGATCGATTCGAAGTTCGCGATGTGCGCGCTCGGCCGGAACCAGTCGCCGATCGACCTCGCCGGCTTCGTCGAGGCCGACCTCAAGCCGCTCACGCTCGCCTACAAGGCGGGTGCGGCCGACATCGTGAACAACGGCCACACCGTGCAGGTCGACTATGCGCCCGGCAGCACCCTGACCGTCGATGGGCGGACGTTCGAGCTGAAGCAGTTCCACTTCCACAGCCCGAGCGAGAACAGGGTCGGCGGGAAGCAGTTCCCGCTCGAGGGGCATCTGGTCCATGCCGACAAGGACGGCAACCTCGCGGTGGTCGCGGTGATGTTCCAGGAAGGCGCGGCCAATGCCCTTCTCGGCAGGCTCTGGGAGAAGATGCCGGCGAAGGCCGGCGAGAAGGCGGCGCTGCCGGCGGGCCTGAGCGCCGCGCAGCTCCTGCCCGCCGACCGCGACTACTACCGCTTCAACGGCTCGCTGACGACGCCGCCGTGCTCCGAGGGGGTGTGGTGGCTGGTCATGAAGAAGCCGGTGACGGTGTCCAAGGCGCAGGTCGCGCAGTTCGCCAAGGCCGTCGGGTTCGCCAACAACCGGCCCGTCCAGCCGGTCAACGCTCGGCCGGTGCTGCGATAGCGGACGGCGGGCGACGAGGCTAGACGGCCGCGTGGCGACGCGGCGCGAAATCCACCACGTTGGTGGGCGCGGCAGCGGCGCCCGCGCCGATGAGATCGTCGAGCCAGCGGACGACGGGGAGAAACTCCTGCCGCTCCGCTGCGCTCTCGGCGGGGTCCATCTCGAACACCCCGATGCCCTGCTCGGCGGCGCGAATATAGGCGTCGGAGTCCCGGATCCGGGTGAGGAAGGGCAGGCTGAGCGACTTGAGGAACCGTTCGAGCGGCTCGTACACGGGCATGGAGCTCCGCACCCGGTTGGCGACGACGGCGACCTTGATGTTGCGCGTCCGGACCCAGCCCAGCAGCAGGAGGTCCCGCAGGAAGTCCGCCGTCGCGTGGACGTCGATTGACGATGGTCCGACAGGAATGACGACGAACTCCGCCTTGGCCATGAGCTCCTGCATCAGGATCCCCTTCACGCCCCCCGGCGCGTCGACGACCTGGACGTCGGTCTGGGGGGGGACCCAGGTCTGCAGGCTGCGGAGGAGGTGGGCCTTCTGCGGCGCCGCATTCGCGCCGTGGATGCGGGGCAGGTGGGCGGGGCGGGACTTCAGCCATTGCAGGCTGGAGCCCTGGGGGTCGTAGTCCTTGATCGCCACCCGGGCGCCGGCGGCGGCGTAGTAGCTCGCGAGGTTCGTGGTGACGGTCGTCTTGCCGCACCCGCCCTTCGAGTTGATCACCAGCACCGTCCGCATGGCCCCCTCCCCGCGCCGCCTGACGCGCGTTGGAGAAGCATCGGGCGTGCCGGGGCGCCGGCGGGCGGGTTGCGTTTTTCACGATGAGGCGCAAGCGACCCCGGGGAGGCTGCCGGGGGGGGGCGGCGTTTCGCGTCCGGGCCATCGGGCCCCGTCCCCTCGATCGGTTCCCGTCCGCCGCCGGGGGGCAACGCGATCGGCCGGGCGATGACGCGAGCCCCCGCGTCAGCCGGGAAGGGACCTCAGAAAGCGCTCGACCCGCGCCACGCAGTCCCCGTAGCTGGGGCGATACTGCAGGACATCGATCGCGTGGAACTGTGCGCGCAGCACCCGTTCGCGCGCGCCGAGCTGCGCGAGAAAGGCCGTCCGGTGCCGCACCAGGAACCGCGCCGCCCCTGCGATTGCCTTGCGCTCCCGCTCGATCAGCAGCGACAGATCGAAGAGATCGCGCGCGGTGGCCGTATCGCCGCGATACCACATCTTCTTGGCGACGATCTCGACGGAGGTCTCCACGCGCACGTCGCGTCCGGCAATCCGCCATGTCTCGAAGCCCGGCGTCGTCAGGTTCCGGGCCGCCACGAAGTCGATCTCGCCCTCCGGCCGGATCAGCTTGACGTGGGCGGCTTCCTCCACGTAGTCGGCGGCGATCTGCTCGGCGACGGTGCTGAGGCGCGGCGTGACGCAACCGAGCGCTTGCGGGTCGGCGACGAAGATGTCGATGTCCTTGCTCCGCCGGTGCCGGTAACGCAGCATGAGTACCGTGCCGCCGCCGAAAGTCCAGAAGGGGTCCGCGCCGCCACGCCGCGCGATCTCGTCGACGAGCGCGAGCGCGTGCCGGAATAGCCCCTTCCAGGTGCCGGCAATGAGCCGCGGCTGCGTCACGCCCAGGCGCGTCGCGGCGACTGCAGCTCGGCGGCCCAGCGCGCGATGTGCCGCCAGATCCGTGTCGGGGGAACGCGCTCTCGCCGGGCCGCCTCTTCGACGGCCCGGACGACGAGCGGCAGCGGGGCCTCGTCGAGCAGCGCCGCGACATGGGGCTCCAGTCCCGGCGGGATGTCGCCCGACGCGAGCGCACGGGCGAGGGAGTCGGCGTCGAGCGCGCGCCTGTAGCCGACGCTCGCCGTCCGGCTCGCCATCCACAGCCCGCGCGGCGGCGTTCGAGCGAGACGCGCGTCCAGGGCGAGCCCAAGCAACCCGAGGAGCCTCGCGAGCTTGGCGACGCCGAGGTCTTTCAGCGCGCCGCGCTCGAGCTGGTTGATGGTGGCGCGCGACAGCCCCGCGAGCCGCGCGAGGCCCTGCTGGGAGAGCCCAAGCGCTTCGCGCCGCTTGCGAACTGCGGCGCCGATCTCGGTCAGCTGCATGGCGGGTAGAGCCTGGATGTCAAATATACTCGACATCAATGGCGGGCTCAAGCCGCACAAAAAGGCCGCCCGCGGGCGGCCTCGATCGTCCCGCGGGCGGTGCGGTCAGCCCTCCTGCTCGCGCCAGAGGTCGAGCACGTCCTGCACCGGCCGGTCGCTGAACGAGAAGAGCACGCTCTCGGCGTCGGCCTCGAGGGTGTACGGCATCCACGACGGCACGACGAAGGTGTCCTTCGGGGCCCACTCGAACGTCTCGCTCCCGACCTTCACCCGCCCCTTGCCCTCGACCACCGAGTACACCGTCGAGTCGGTCGAGCGATACGGCTTGCCGCGGAAGCCCGCGGGCAGGAGCTGCATGAACGTCCCGATCGTCGGCATCGGCCAGCCGCCGGTGGCGGGGTTCACGAACTTGAGCTTGTGGCCGTAGCACGCGTGCAGCGGCGCGCTCTTCGCGAGCGTCGCGAGGGCCTCGCGCGTGCGCTCGTACGGGTACCAGAAGAGCGGCGAGGTGCGCGACTTCGGCTTGTGATTCACCGGCAGCATGGTGTTGCCGAAAGCGGCGAACGACTCGCCCGAGGTGCGCGTGGTCTGCTGCGATTCCTGCGACGGGCGCTCGAGAAACTGCGCATCCAGCAGCTCGACGATCGCGATGTCGAGGCCGTCGAGCCACACCATCGGCTCGCTCGACGGGTTGCCGTGGTCGTGCCAGGTCCACGACGGCGTGATGATGAAGTCGCCCGGGCTCATCGCGACGCGCTCGCCGTCGACCGCGGTGTAGGCGCCCTTGCCGTGCACGATGAAGCGCAGCGCGGACTGCGAGTGGCGATGCGCCGGCGCGACCTCGCCGGGCAGGATGAGCTGCAGCCCCGCGTACAGGCTGTGCGTGACGCGCGAGCGGCCGCGCAGTCCCGGGTTCTCGAGGACGAGCACGCGGCGCTCGGCTTCCTTCGCGGTGATCAGCTTGCCGGCCTCGAGGATCCAGGGGTGCACCGTCGCCCACTGCCACAGGTACGGCTTGCACGGGGTGTTCGGCGTCGCGGTGATGAGCGCGTGGAGCACCTCCCACAGCGGCGTGACATTCGCCTTGTCGATCTTGTCGTAGAAGGCCTTGCGATCGGCGGCCACAGCGGGTTTGGGGACGGCGGACATCGGGCGCTCCTCGAAGCGGGGACAGGGCGCCATTGTCCCCCGTCCGGCACGGGCCGGGCAACGGCGGTGCGCGGACGGGGGACGCCGGGGCTAAGATAGCCGCCATTCCCCAACCCGCCGCGAACGGGAGGCGCCATGGCCGCGAACCAGGACTCCGCCAGCATCCGCGATGCCGCAGCCGAGACCGTCCGCGAGGGGACCGACATCCGCGGCCGGGTGCACGAGCTGACGCTCGCCGCGCTGCGCCGCCAGCGCTTCGACCCGCGCGGCATCCGCGAGGTCGTGCGCGCGGTCACCGAGGGCATCGCGGTGGGCGCCGACAAATCGAGCGGCGACCTGCGCCGCGCGATGTCCGAGGCCCTCCGCGGGCTCGACCAGGCGCTGCGGACCTCCGCCGAGGCCGGCGACGTCGCGCTGAAGCAGCTCGCGAAGAGCGGCCGCGACTTCTCCGACGCCGAGTTCAAGCAGGCGCTCGCGAACCTGCGCAAGCTCGAGGACGACTTCCTGAAGACCGCCGAGCTGGTGGCCGACGGCGCGAGCGCGCGCGTGCAGCCGGAGCTGCGCGAGGCGCTGCGCAGCGCGCGCAAGACCGGTACCGAGACCGGCAAGCAGGTCGCGCTCACGATGGGCGACTTCGCGCAGAAATTCTCCGCGGCCTCGATGGACGCGGCGATCGCCGGCCTGGAGGTCGCGAGCCAGGTCGGGAGCCGCTTCGCGCTCGTCGCGAGCGGCGTGCTCGGCGCGTTCGCCGACGCGCTGCGCGCGCCGCCGCCCGAGAAGGACAAGCCCGCCCAGGAGCCGCCGAAGGCGCCCTGACCGTGCTGCGCGAGACCGTCGGGGTGATGCGGGACCTCCCGCGCCTGC
>CAZIXQ010000140.1:0-3805 GCA_964543155.1 uncultured Enterobacteriaceae bacterium | reverse complement strand
TCGCGAGCGGCATCCTTGGCGGCCTGGCGGAAGCGCTGCGCACGCCGCCCCCGCCAGCGGAGGAGAAGGACAAGCCCAAGGAATAGCGATGCTGCGGGAGACCGTCGGGGTGATGCGGGACCTCCCGCGCCTGCACGAGATCACCTCGGTCTTCATCCGCCACGGCCTCGGCGACCTCGTGCGCCGCGCCGGCATCGCGGGCGTGCTCGAGCGCGCCGGCCAGATGCTGAGCTGGGGGGCGCGCGCCGAGAGCGCGCGCCTCGAGCCCGCGCAGCGCGCGCGGCTCGCGCTCGAGGAGCTCGGGCCGACCTTCGTCAAGCTCGGCCAGCTGATGGCCACCCGCGTCGACCTCTTTCCGCCGGGCTGGATCGCCGAGTTCGAGAAGCTGCTCACCGACACCCCGCCGGTCGCGTTCGCCGAGCTCCTGCCGGAGGTCGAGCGCGCGCTCGGGCGCTCGCCGTTCGAGGTGTTCCGCGACCTCGACCCGGTGCCGATCGCCTCGGCCTCGATCGCGCAGGTGCATCGCGCGAAGCTCGCGGACGGCACGCCCGTCGTCCTCAAGATCCGCCGGCCCGGCATCCGCGCGAAGGTGGAGGCGGACCTGCGGCTGCTCGCGCAGATCGCGGGCCTCATCGAGTCGGAGATCCCCGAGGCGCGGCGCTACCAGCCGGCCGAGATCGCGGCGCAGTTCGCGCGCTCGCTCGAGCGCGAGCTCGACCTCGCGGTGGAGGCGCGCCACGTCGCGCGGCTGGCGAAGAACTTCGAGGGCGACCCGCACATCGTGATCCCGAAGGTGTTCGCCGAGTGGACGAGCGAGGTCATGAACGTGCAGGAGCACGTCGAGGCGATCCCGGGCACCGACCTCGCGGCGGTGCGCGCAGCCGGGCTCGACCCGCGGCTCCTCGCCGCGCGCGGCGTCGAGTCGACGCTCAAGATGATCCTGATCGACGGCTTCTTCCACGCCGACCCGCACCCGGGGAACGTCCTCTTCCTCCCCGACAACCGTATCGTGATGATCGACTGCGGCATGGTCGGGCGGCTGTCGCCCATGCGGCGGAACCAGGTGGTGGATCTCCTCGCAGGCCTCGCGCGCCTGGACGAGGAGGCGATGCTCGACGTGCTGCTCGACTGGGCGGGCGACGCGTATGTCGACGAGACACGGCTCGCCGCCGACGTGAACGAGCTCGTGTACGACTACGAGGGCGTGGCGCTCAAGGACATCCGCATCGGCGCGCTCGTCCGCGAGTTCGCCGCGATCATCCGCCGCCACTCGATCGTCCTGCCCCCCGATCTCACGCTGATGTTCAAGGCGCTGATCACGATGGAGGGGCTCGGCCGGCAGTTCGACCCCGAGTTCCACATCATCGAGCACCTCACCCCGATGATCCGCCGCGCGCTGGCGGAGCGCTACAAGCCGGCCGGGCTGGTGCGGCGCGGGCGCGGCGCGCTCGCGCAGGCGGCGAACCTGGTGGCGAGCGTCCCGCGCGACCTCGCGCGGCTGCTGCGCGACGCGCGCCGCGGCAAGACGCGCATCGATCTCGACCTCAAGCGCCTCGACCACTTCGGCCGCCAGCTCGACCGCACGATCGACCGGGCGACGATGGGTATCATGACCGCCTCGCTCGTGATCGGCTCGGCGATCGTGATGACGGTGCCCGAGGGGCCGTCGGTGCTCGGCGTCCCGCTGCTCGCCGCGGTCGGGGTCGTGGGTTACGTCGTGGCGTTCGTGAACAGCGTCTGGATCATCCTGGGCATCTGGCGCTCGGGGAAGAACTGAACGGGGAGGATGGAGGAAATGGTGCGTGCACTCGCTGCAATCGCGCTCGCGGCGTTCGCGCAGGCCGCTCTCGCGCAGGGCTATCCGTCCCGGCCGATCACGATGGTCGTCGGGTTCGCGCCCGGCGGCGGCACCGACTCGGTGGCGCGGGTCGTCGCGAAGAAGATGGGCGAGAGCATCGGGCAGACGGTCGTCGTCGAGAACAAGGCGGCGGCGGGCGGCACCGTCGCGACGCACCAGGTCGCGAAGAGCGCGCCGGACGGCTACACCATCCTGCTCGGGTCGGTGGGATCGATCGCGGTGTGGCCGCACCTCAACCCGAAGCTGCCCTACGACCCGCTGCGCGACCTCGCCCCGATCACGATGGCGGTCGAGTTTCCGAACGTGATCGTCGTGAACAGCACGCTCCCGGTGAAGACGCTTACCGAGTTCGTCGCGGCCGCGAAGGCGAAGCCGGGCACGATCGGCTACGGCTCCTCGGGCGTCGGCGGGATCGGCCACCTGGCGGGCGCGCTGCTCGCGCTCACCGCGGGGATCGACATCGTCCACGTGCCCTACAAGGGCGGCGGCCCGGCGATGCAGGACCTGCTCGGCGGCCAGATCCCGGCGATGGTCGCCACGCCGGTGACCGCGCTGCCGCACGTCAAGTCCGGAAAGATCCACCCGCTCGCCACCACCGGCGCGGCGCGGGCCGAGATGATGCCCGACGTGCCGACGGTCGCCGAGTCGGGCTACCCCGGCTACGAGGCGACCAACTGGTACGCGTACTACGCGCCGGCGGGCACGCCGAAGGACGTCCTCGAGCGCCTGCACAAGGAGATCGTCGACGCGCTCAACGCCCCGGACGTTCGCGAGCAGCTCAAGCGCCAGGGCGTGGAGGCGAAGCCGGGCACGCCGGAGGCGCTGACGAAGTACATGGAGCGCGAGCTCGCCACCTGGGGCAGGGTGGTGAAGGCGGCGAAGATCCAGGCGAATTGACGGCCGCAGCCGTCCCGGCGCGCCGGATCACCGCGGACCGACCATGGCGGCGCACCCCGACGAGGCGGCGGCGCAGTTCCTCACGCTGCACGAGATCGTCGTCGCGGCGCGCGCGAACCTCGCGCCGGGGCCGTGGGGCTACCTCATCGGCGGCACCGAGACCGAGACGACGGTGCGGCGCAACCGCCTCGCGCTCGACTCGATCGCCTTCCGGCCGCGGGTGCTGCGCGACGTGAGCAGGGTGGACGCGACCGCGACCTTCCTCGGCCGCAAGGTCCGCCTGCCGGTGATGCTCGCGCCGGTCGGCGGCATGGAGTCGTTCGACCCCGGCGGCGCGGCGGCGGCGGCGCGCGCGGCGGCGCAGTTCGGGATTCCGCAGATGCTCTCGTCGGTCTGCTACCCCGGGCTCGAGGCCACCGCGGCGGCGGCCGACACGCTGCGGGTCTTCCAGCTCTACGTGCGCGGCGACGACGCCTGGGTGGACGATTTCGGCCGCCGCGCCAAGGCGCACGGCTTCAGCGCGTTCTGCTTCACCGTGGACAGCGCGTTCTACAGCCGGCGCGAGCGCGACCTCATCGGCCGCTTCGTCAAACCGTGGCGCGCGGAGGCCGCCTCCGGCGCCGCGTACCAGGCCGCGCTCTCGTGGGACCAGGTGCGGCGCTTCCGCGACCGCCACGACTTCCCGCTGATCCTGAAGGGCATCGCCACCGTCGAGGACGCGGAGCTCGCGGTGCGCGAGGGCGTGAAGGTGATCTACGTCTCCAACCACGGCGGGCGCCAGCTCGACCACGGCCTCGGGAGCGCGGCGGTCCTGCCCGACATCGTCGCGGCGGTCGGCGATCGCGCGGAGGTGTGGGTGGACGGCGGCTTCATGCGCGGCGCGGACGTGGTGAAGGCGATCGCGCTCGGCGCGCGCTGCGTGGGCCTCGGGCGGCTCATGTGCCTCGGCCTCGCCGCGGGCGGCGTGGCGGGGCTCGTGCGCGCGCTCGAGCTGCTGGAGGAGGAGATCCGCACCTGCCTCGGGCTCCTCGGCGTGACCGCCTTCGCCGA
>CAZIXQ010000139.1:3586-9983 GCA_964543155.1 uncultured Enterobacteriaceae bacterium | reverse complement strand
GCGTGAGCCCGAGCAGCCCGCCCCAGTCCTGCACGACGAGCGTCACGCCGCGCAGGTCGAGCGCCGCGACAAATGCCAGAAGCGCGTCGCGGTGGCGGGTGAAGGTGTACCAGGACTCCTCCGCCGGCTTGTCGCTGCGGCCGAAGCCGAAGAGATCGGGCGCGACGGCCCGAGCGCCGCTCGCCGTGAACACCGGGATCATGCGCCGGTACAGGTAGCTCCACGTCGGCTGCCCGTGCAGGCAGAGGAACACGTGCGCCGCACCGCGCGGGCCTTCGTCGAGGTAGTGCAGGCGCAAGCCGTCGAAGCCGGGGAGGCGCTCGAAGTAGCGCGGCGCGAAGGGAAAGCCGGGCAGCGCGGCGAAGCGCGCGTCGGGGGTGCGCAGGATCTCCATGGACTGCGGATTGTCGCGCAACCGGTCGCTGGGGGGTGCAGTTGTCACGCCGGAGCCGCAGGGCTAGGCTCGGGACACGGGGCGGCCACGACCGACCCCGGAGGCCGGGGAGGGGCCATGAACTCGCTCAATGACCGCGGCGGCCGGCGCGGTTCCGTGCGGCGCGTCGTCGCGGTGCTCGCCGCGCTCCTGGTCCTCGCCGGCTGCGCGGCGCAGGTGCAGCGCCAGTCGCCCGAGCTGCGCCGGGAGGCCGCGAAGACCCCGCGCATCGTGGTGATGCCGCTCGACGTCGAACTCGCGCAGCTCACCGCGGGCGGGCTCGCGGAACCCCGCGCCGAGTGGACCGACGCGGCGCTCAGGCACATGCGCGCGGCGCTGGACGACGAGGCGAAGGCGCGCAACGTCGTGCTCGTCGACTTCCAACCCGACCGCGGCACGCCCGAGGAGCGCGAGACGAGCCGCGACCTGGTGAAGCTGCACCGCGCGGGCGGCGCTGCGGTGATGCTGCACCAGTACGCGGGGTACGCGCTGCCGAGCAAGGACGGGAAGTTCGACTGGTCGCTCGGTCCCGCGGTCGCGTCGATCGCGCGTTCGCACGACGCCGACTACGCGCTGTTCCTGTTCGTCCGGGACAGCTACGCCACCGGCGGCCGCGTCGCGCTGATGGTGATCGGCGCCGCGCTCGGGGCGATCGTTCCGGGCGGGACGCAGGTCGGCTTCGCCTCGGTGGTCGATCTCAAGAGCGGCGACATCGTCTGGTTCGGCCGGCTCGTGCGCCCGCACGGCGACCTGCGCACGCCCGAGGCGGCCGGCGAGACGGTGAAGGCGCTGGTCGGGGACGCGCTGAAGTGAGCGTGACGCGGCGCCGGTTCGCGTGCGCGTGCTGCGGGCTCGCGGCGGCGTACCTTGCCGCGACGGCGCGCGCGCAGTCCCCGGTGCCGGGGCGCGCGTTCCTCGAGCCCGGCTACCGCCCGGCGCCCGAGAGCGACGAGAAGGGGCTCTGGAGCCTGATGGACCGCGCCGAGGCCGAGCTGAAGGGTTCGCGCTTCGTGGTGCGCGACGCCGGCCTGAACGCCTACGTCCGCGCCATCGTCTGCCGGCTCGGGAAGGACCACTGCGCCGACGTGCGCGCCTACATCGTGCGCACCCCGCAGTTCAACGCCAGCATGGCGCCGAACGGGATGATGGAGGTGTGGACCGGCCTCCTCCTGCGCTGCGGCGACGAGGCGCAGCTCGCCGCGATCCTCGGGCACGAGCTCGGCCACTACCTGCGCCGGCACACCGTCGAGCGCTGGCGCGACGCGCGCAACAAGAGCGACTTCGGCACCTTCCTCGGCCTTGGGCTCGCGGTCGCGGGGCTCGGCGCAGTCGGGCAGGTCGCCCAGCTCGCGCTCGTCGCGAGCACCTTCGGCTTCAGCCGCGACCAGGAGCGCGAGGCGGACGAGATCGGCCTCGAGCTGATGACGAAGGCGGGGTACGCGCCGGTCGCGGCGGCGGAGGTGTGGGAGCAGCTCATCGCCGAGTACAAGGCCGGCACCGCGGAGCGCTCGCGCCAGCTTCTCTTCGCGACGCATCCGGACCCGGAGGAGCGCATGCGTGCCCTGCGCGCGGCGGCGGCCAAGGCGGGCGGTGAGGCCGGCGAGCGCGGCCACGAGCGCTACCTCGCGCAGCTCGCCGGCGTGCGCGCGCAAATGATCGGCGACGAGCTCGCGCTGCGCCAGTACGGCCGGAGCGAGCTCGTGTTCGAGCGCCTGCTCGCGCGCTGGCCCGACGACGGCCAGCTCTGGTTCGCGAAGGGCGAGGTCTACCGGCTGCGCGGCGAGGAGGGCGACGCGGCGCGCGCGCTCGCCGCGTACGCGCGTGCGAGCGAGACGAAGAACGCGCCGCCGGAAACGTACCGCGGGATGCTGCTGGTCGAGCTGAAGTCGGGCGCGCGCGACCGGGCACAGGCGGCGTTCGACGCTTACCTCGAGGCGAAGCCCGACGCCGCCGACGCCGGCGCCCTGAAGATGCTGCTCACCCAGTGAGGCCGCGCGTGACGCGCCTGCCCGCCTGCTGCCTCGCCGCCGTCCTCGCCTTCGCCGGGTGCGCGCCGCTCGCGCTCGTGCCGCCGGAGCGCCAGGTCGTCGGCGGCGTGATCTCGGTCCGGCCCGGAGTGAAGTGGAACAAGCTGACGTCGAGCAGCTTCCGCGGCAACGTGGAGGTCTGGACCCTCGACGGGCCGATCCTCAACACGCTCGTGTTCTTCACCGGCGTGCCCGACGGAGAGCCGCTCTTCACCCGCGCCGCAGGTGCCGCGCAGCAGGAGAAGCCGGCGGTGTTCCGCGCGACCATGAATCCGCTCGAGGTGCAGGAGCTGCTCGAGGCGACGATGGCGCGCTACTTCCAGACGACGATCGCGGAGGCGCGCAACCTGAAACCCGAGCCGGTCGCGAACGCACAGGGGTTTCGATTCGAGACCCGTCTCATCGGCCGCGACGAGGTCGAGCGCGACGGCGTGTTCGTGGGGACGATCCGCAACGGCAAGCTCTACGGCGCGTGGTTCCAGGGCGCGAAGCTGCACTACTTCAGGCGCTACCTGCCGGAATTCGACCAGATGGTCGCCTCGGCGCAGCTCGTCGGCGACGCTGCGCGCTGAGCGGCGCCGCCGGCCGGAATGCGCCGGCCCCGGTCAGGCGATGTGCGAGGGGTACGGACTCGTCTCGCTGTGCGCGATCATCGTGCGCGCGAGGCGCTCGCAGAGCTCGCCCCGCAGCGCGCGTGCCCCCGCGTCGTCCCAGAGGTTCGCCAGCTCGTCCGGATCGTCGTGCCGGTCGTAGAGCTCGCCCCAGGCGACGCCGTCGTACAGGCTGATCCGGTGCGTCGGCGTGACGAGCGAGCGCATGCGCACGCGCGACCCGAACCCGAGGTAGGTCCGCTGACCCTCTTCCTCGATGAGCAGCTCGTCGCGCACCGCGTCGCGCTCGCCGGCGAGCAGCGGCAGGAGCGAGCGGCCGTGCATGCCGTTGAACGGCGCGACGCCGGCGCGCGCGAGGATGGTCGGGGCGAAGTCGGTCGACTGCAGCAGCGCGTCCGACACGCGGTTGCGCGGGCCCGCGGGATCGCGCCAGATGAACGGGACCCGGACGAGCCCCTCGTAATGGATCGGGCCCTTCAGCAGCAGCTGATGGTCGCCGAGGTAGTCGCCGTGATCGCTGGTGAAGATCACGACCGTGTCGTCGGCGATCCCGAGCCGCGCGAGCTCCGCCATGATGCGCCCGACGCCGTCGTCGATCTGCGCGATCGTGCCGTAGTTGAGGGCGATCGCCTCGCGCGCCTCGCGCTCGGTGCAGGCGAAGAGCTGCTGGATGTGCTTGACGGCGGTGCCCGCGTCGCGGTGCGCGTAGAGCCACTGCATGTGCGGCGCGAGGCCGCGATGCGGCGCGGCGAAGGAGCGGGGCGCCGGCACGTCGTCGGGCGAGCAGAGATCCCAGTACTTTCCCGGCGGCGTGAACGGATGGTGCGGGTCGGGATACGAGCATTGCAGGAAGAACGGCCGCTCCGCGCGCGCGAAGTCGCGGATCGCGTCGATCGTGCGGTCGGTGATCCACGCGTTCGGGTAGAGCTCCTCCGGAACCCGCGTGCGCCACGCCTGACGGCACTTCGCGAGCTCGATCTCCGGGGTCGGGATGGCGTTCTCCGGCCCGAGGAGCCGGTCCGCGTCCTTCACCTGCCGGCGCAGCCACCGGCGCCAGTGCCCGTGCTGGAGGTCGGCGTGCATGATCGTGAGATCCGCGCGCTCGAAGCCGTAGTAGGGCAGCTCGAGGTCGTGTTCGGGGTCGCGCTCCCAGGCCGTTTCCAGCTCCTGGCCGTAGCGCCCGGGGCCGCGGCGGCGCGCCTCGACCGCCAGGCGGTCCCTCGGATCGCGCGGCCATTGCGCCGGCGCGCCGTGGATGTTCTGCAGATGCGACTTGCCCACCAGCGCGGTGGCGTAGCCGGCGGCGCGCAGGCGCTCGACGAACACCGTCTCGTCCAGCGAAAGCTCGATGCCGTTGTGGCGCACGCCGTGCGTCGAGGGCATCCGGCCGGTCATGATCGAGGCCCGGTTCGGCATGCAGATCGGGCTCGCGACGTAGCAGCGCTCGGCGCGGAAGCCCGCGCGCGCGAGCGCGTCGATGTGCGGCGTGCGGACGATCCGGTTGCCGTAGCAGCCGAGGTGGTCGGCGCGGTGCTGGTCGGTGATGACGAAGACGAAGTTCGGGCGTTCCGCCACCTGCGTCACTCCGCCTTGACGTTGGCCTTCTTGACGACGCCGCTCCACTTGGCGAGGTCGCGGTCGATCGCGGCGGACACCTGCGCCGGCTCCAGCCAGAGCGGATCCATGCCCACCGATTGGAGCCGCCCGCGCACCTCCGGATCGTCATGGGTCCGCTTGAGCTCCGCGCGCAGGAACGCGAGGACGGCCGGCGGCGTCTTCGGCGGCGCAAAGACCGCGTACCAGTTGGACACGACGAGATCCGGGTAGGTCGCCGCGAGCGGCTTGAGCTCGGGCAGCAGCGGCGAGGCCTTGGCGCCGGTGACGCCGAGCGCGCGGAGCTTTCCGCTCTTCACGTGCGGAAGCCCCTGGGTGATCGGCCCGCAGAACATCGAGACCTCGCCGGCGAGCACGGCCTGCATGGCCGGCGCCGCGCCCTTGTACGGCACGTGCGTGAGATCCACGCCGGCCGCCGACTTGAGCATCTCGACGCACAGGTGTCCGGGCGACGCGTTGCCCGCCGAGGAGAACGTCAGTGCGCCGGGCTTCGCCTTCGCGGCGGCGACCAGCTCGACGAGCGAGCTCACGCCCGCGGACGGATGGACGACGAGCATGTTCATGGTCTCGCCGACCCCGGCGATCGGCACGAGATCGGCCTTCGGGTCGTAGGGCGGCTTCATGAGCGCGGGCGCCATGACGATCGGCAGATCGACGGTGAAGAGCAGCGTGTAGCCGTCGGGTGCCGCCTTCGCGACCGCGTCGGCGCCGATCGTGCCGGTCGCGCCCGGGCGATTCTCGGCGATCGCGGTCTTGCCCCAGCGCTCGCCGAGCTTCTGCGCGTACAGGCGCGCCATCACGTCCAGCGGTCCGGTGGCCGGGAAGGGCACGATGAAGCGCACCGGCTTGGCGGGGTAGGCATCCTGGGCGACTGCGGGTGCGGCGAGCGCGAAGACGGCGGTCGCGATCGCGGCGAGCGTGGTTCGCATGGGGCACTCCTCCTGGCGGACAAGCGGCGCAAACGGCGTTCTTCCGCGCCGCGACTGCGCGGGATTCTAGCTTGCGGTTGCCGCCGCGGGCCGGTCCGCGAAGATGCGCCGCCGTGTTTCGCCCATGGGACGGATGTTCGCGCCGATCCCGTGCCTTCCGGGTCAGATCGCCCCGAAGTCGCCATGGCGGCCCTTGCCCGCGGCGAAGCGGCCCGCGCCGCTCACCGCCTCGGCCATCGCCGGCATGCCGTTCCGCCATTCGAGCTTCAGCGCTTCGCGCACCGGCAGGCCGTGCGTCTCGTACGCCGAGCGCCGGTCGGCGCGCACCGCGCCCTGCGGGAAGCGCGCGATCTCGTGCGCGAGCTTCTCGGCTTCCTCGCGCGCGCGTCCGCGCGGGACGACGCGGTCGGCGAGGCCGATGCGCAGCGCCTCCTCGGCGTCCACCTTGCGGCCGGTGAGGATGAGGTCCATGGCGCGGCCCATCCCGACGATGCGCGGCAGCCGCACCGTCCCGCCGTCCACCAGCGGCACGCCCCAGCGCCGGCAGTAGACGCCGAAGAACGCGTCCTCCTCCATCACGCGCATGTCGCACCACAGCGCGAGCTCCATCCCGCCCGCGACGGCGGCGCCCGCGATCGCGCCGATCACCGGCTTGTCGAGCTCGAGGCGCGACGGGCCCATCGGCCCGCGCGGCGGCGGCGCCGACCCTTCGGGCAAATCGAGCGCGAGCTCGGCGCGGACGTCCTTGCCGGCGAGCGACGCGCCGTACTTCAGGTCCCAGCC
>CAZIXQ010000139.1:0-3486 GCA_964543155.1 uncultured Enterobacteriaceae bacterium | reverse complement strand
CGATGCCGGCCGCGCCCGCGCGCCCGCCGCCGGTCGGGTACTCGCGGCACAGCGCGTCGGCGTTGAGCGGCCCGGCGGCCGGCGCGCGCACGCTCACCGTGTAGCCGCCGTGCGAGTTCGGCACCGCGACGGCGTAGGCGCGGTACGGATCGGCGGCCGCGAGCCGGTTCGCGAACGCGCCGAACACGCGCCGGCCCCACGGCTCGTCGGGGAGCACGTAGATCGCGGAGAACTTCGACGCGCGATGCGGCGGCACCGCGGCGGCTGCGGCGAGGTCGGCGTAGCGGCCTTCGTCGAGCGCCGCCGCCATGCGCTCGCGCGCGATGAACTCGAGCGGGTCCGCATACGGCCGGACGAGCCGGTAGAGCTCGGCGGGCGGCACGATCAGGTCGGCCTCGGTCTCGCCGTAGGCGGCGTAGTTCATGCTCTCGCCGAGGTCGCGCAGGCGATCGATGCGCGGGCCGTCGAGGCCGAGCGGTGCGGCGAGCGCCTCGGCCACCGGCGCGAGGTTGTCGCCGAACGCGGCGACCACCGCCCAGGCGCGGTAGCGCCCGCCGAGGTAGCGGTCGACGAGGATGCTCGTGCAGACGTCGCGCGCGGTCTCGATGTGCGGCTCGAAGAGCGGATGCGACGGGATCTCGCCCGGGTAGTGGTGGTCGAACCAGCGCACGCGCACGCCGCGCGCGAGCAGCGCCTCGAGCGCGCCGCGGTTGCGGTCGAGCGAGACGTCGAGCACCGTGACTTCGTCGCCCGCCCGCGCCACGACGCGCGGGAGGAGCGCGATGTCGCGCTTCGGCCCGGTGACGAGGACCGATTCGGCCGGCTCGGCGAGGCGCAGCTGGTGCAGCGCGCAAATGCCGTCGGCGTCGCCGTTGAAGGCGTCGATGCGTTGCATGCCGCCAGCTTACCCGACGCGGGTGAGCCGATCCGCGATCGCGCGCGGCGCGAGCGCGATCGCGTCCGGCCCGGCGCCGGTGTCGAAGACGACCGCCTCCGCCCGCTCGTCCTCGCCGAGCGGCTCCTGGGTCGCGATCTGGCGCTCGAGCACCGCAGCGTTCGCCTCCGAGGCGTCGGCGCCGGCGCGCTCGCGGGCCGCGACCCGGCTCCGCAGCGCGGCCTCGGGCGCGGCGCAGGTCGCGATCGCGAACGGCACGCCGAGGTCGCGCGCGAGCGCGCGGAACGCCGCGCGATCGGCACGGCGCAGCGACGCCGCGTCGACGATGGCAGTGAAGCCGCCGTCGACGATCGCGCGCGCCGCTTCGGCGAGCCGCTCGTAGGTGCGCCGCGTCGCCGCGGGGCCGTACAGCCCCGCGTCGAGCCCCGCGCCGGCGCGCGCGCGCGCGTCGAGCCCGTGCAGGCGCTTGCGCTCCACGTCCGAGCGCACGCGGACCGCGCCGAGGTGCTCGAGGAGCCCCTGCGCGACGGTGGTCTTGCCCGAGCCCGACAGCCCGTGCATCAGCACGATCGCCGGCCGCGCCGCGTCCGCCAGCCGCCGCGCGAGCGCGAAGTAGCCGCGCTGGTCCGCCACGACGCGCTCGCGCGCCGCCGCGTCCAGCCCCGGCTGAGCGGCGCGCAGGGCGGCGACCTTCGCGCGCACCAGCGCGCGGTAGACGAGGTAGAAGCGCAGGACCGCGAGCCCCTCGTAGTCCCCGGTCGCGCCGAGGTACCGGTCGAGGCAGCGCCAGGCGAGGGCGTCGAGGCGGTGGTCGAGCAGGTCCATCACCAGGAACGCGACCTCGCTCTGCACGTCGATCCAGCGCAGGCCGGGATTGAACTCGATGCAGTCGAACGCCACCGGCGCGCCGTCGACGAGCGCGATGTTGCCGAGATGCAGGTCGCCGTGGCACTCGCGCACGAAGCCGCCGTGCTTGCGCTCGACGAACCGCTCGCGCCGCGCGCTGAACTCGCGCCCGGTCCAGGTGCGAAGCCGCTCGAGGTGCTCGACCTCCGCCGGGGACTCGGCGAGCGGCTGCGTCGTCTCGAGGGTCTCGAAGTTCTGCTCGCAGAACGCGAGCACGCGCTCCGGCGCGCCCCACTCGCTCGCCGGCGGGGCGCGCTCGATGCGCGCGTGGAAGTCCGCGATCGCCGCCGCGAGCGCCGCGACGAGCGCGCCCGCGAGCGCGCCGCGCCGGGCCACGCGGTCGAGGAGCCCGGCCTGGTCGAAGCGGCGCATCTTCACCGCGTACTCGATCGCGGGGGTCGCGCCGGGGCGCGGATCCTCGGGCGTGCCGCCGATCGCGACGACCTCGAGGTAGAGCGCCGGGGCGGTGCGGCGGTTGAGGCGCAGCTCCTCCTCGCAGCAGCGCTTGCGCGCGGCGAGCGTGGAGAAGTCGAGGAAGCCGAGGTCGAGCGGCTTCTTCACCTTGTACGCGTACTCGCCCGCGAGCAGGACCCAGGAGATGTGGGTCTCGATCAGCTCGACGCGCTCGACGGGATGCGGATAGCGCGCCGGATCGCGCAGCGCCGCTATGAGGGCGGAGCCGGACATCGTCGCGCCGTCAGAACGCCTGGTCCCATGGGATGCTGAGCCGCTGCGCGGCAGTGACTAGGCCCACCATCGAGTAGGTCTGCACGAAGTTGCCCCACTGCTCGCCGCTGCGCGGATCGAGGTGCTCGGCGAGCAGGCCGTGGCGGTTGCGGCAAGCGAGCAGCTTCTCGAACCGCGCGCGCGCCTCCTCGGCGCGGCCGAGCGCCGCGAGCGCGTGCACGTACCAGAACGTGCACACGATGAACGCGTTGGTGGGCACGCCGAAGTCGTCCGGCTCCGCGTAACGGAAGACGAACTCGCCCTGCATGAGCTCGCGCTCGATCGCGCCGACGGTCGCGGCGAAGCGCGGGTCGTCGGCGGCGAGAAAGCCGAGCTCGTGCAGGAGGAGCAGGCTCGCGTCGAGCGCGTCGCTGCCGAGCGCCCCGACGAACGCCCCGCGCCGCGCGCTCCATGCGTTCTCGCAGACGAACCGGTGGATCCGGTCGGCGGCGGCGCGCCAGCGCGCGGCGTCGGCGTGCAGCGCGAGCCGCGTCGCGATGCGCGCGAGCCGGTCGCACGCCGCCCAGCACATCACGCTCGAGAAGGTGTGCACGCGCGCGGCGCCGCGCAGCTCCCAGATCCCCGCGTCGGGCTGGTCGTGCATCGCGGCCGCCCGCTCGCCCAGGGGCTCGAGGCGGCGGAACAGGACCTCGTCGCCCACCCGCGCGAGGCGGCGGTCGAAGAACACGTGGGTCGCGGCGACGATCGCCGACCCGTACACGTCGTGCTGCACCTGCCGGTAGGCGAGGTTGCCCACCCGCACCGGACCCATCCCGCGATAGCCGGGCAGCGCCGGTGCAGTGCGCTCCTCGAGGTCGGCGCGCCCGTCGATGCGGTAGACGGGCTGCAGGCGGCCGTTCGCGCCCCCCGCGACGTTGAGCAGGTAGGCGAGGTAGCGCTCCATGGTGCGCGTCGCGCCGAGGCGGTTGAGCGCATTGACGACGAAATAGGCGTCGCGC
>CAZIXQ010000138.1:0-9988 GCA_964543155.1 uncultured Enterobacteriaceae bacterium | reverse complement strand
GCGGCACCCACTCGGTCGGGATGCTGTAGGGGCCGTCGCCGGTGTGCAGCTTGACCAGCGTGCCGAGCTCCTCGGCCTTCCGCAGCACGGGCCGCACCCAGTCCTTCGCGCGGTCCGGGCGGTAGGCGTGCATGTTGGCGTGGAGCTGGAGCATCCTGAAGCCGTACTCCTTCACGTGCCGCTCGAACTCCTCGACGCCGTCCTGGACGCCGTAGCGCGGGTTGTAGACGAAGCAGCCGAAGAAGCGGTCGGGATATTTCTTCACCAGCTCGACCGTGTAGGCCATGTAGGCGCGGATGCCTTCGCGATGGTCGAGGTGGTCGTTGTCGAAGTTGTGCAGGGTGTTGCCCTGCGGCGGCTGGATGAAGGCCCGGTCGATACGCCGCGGCTTGCCGTTCACCGTGTACGGGCCGTCCATCATCCTCAGCAGGTGCTCGGCGGTGAACGGCTCGCCGTCGTGCCGCCACGCCGTGTCGACGACCTTCGTGGGGTAGCAGCTCATGTCGATGATCATGCGGGCGCTCCTCCGGCGAACGTTGAGTGGGCGCGCAGGCGCCTTGCGGCAGGGCCCCGGTCCGCGGGCCGGCGCGGGCGCTCCTCGGCGGGCGCGGGCGGGCTGGCGGTCGGGATCGCGTGCGCGATTCGCCTCGCTTGTGAGCAATCTCCCACCGGGTGGAGCGCGGCGTTGCACCGCGCGCCGATCCGGCCGACCGCTTCTACCCACGTGCCGGGCTTTTTAGGTGATCGATCCCCGTCTGTCAAGGGGCGCGGCGGGTCCGCAAGCTGGGTAACATCGCCGGCGCCGATTCAGTGCATGCTGGGAGCGCATCGATCATGAAAGTCCGAGCCGCAGTCGCCTATTCCCCCGGCCAGCCCCTCGTCGTCGAGACGGTCGACCTGGACGGGCCGAAGGCCGGCGAAGTCCTGGTCGAGATCAGGGCGACCGGCGTCTGCCACACCGACGAGTTCACGCGCTCGGGCGCCGACCCCGAGGGGCTCTTCCCGGCGATCCTGGGACACGAGGGCGCGGGCATCGTGGTGGACCTCGGGCCGGGCGTCACCTCACTCAGGAAGGGCGACCACGTCATCCCGCTCTACACGCCGGAGTGCCGGCAGTGCAAGAGCTGCCTCTCGCGCAAGACCAACCTCTGCACCGCGATCCGCGGCACGCAGGGCAAGGGCGTGATGCCCGACGGCACCAGCCGCTTTTCGATCGGCGGAAAGCTGGTTCACCACTACATGGGCTGCTCCACCTTCGCGAACTACACCGTGCTGCCCGAGATCGCGCTGGCGAAGATCCGCTCCGACGCCCCGTTCGACAAGGTCTGCTACATCGGCTGCGGGGTGACCACCGGCATCGGCGCGGTGATCAACACCGCAAGAGTCGAGGCGGGCGCGAACGTCGTGGTGTTCGGGCTCGGCGGGATCGGCCTCAACGTGGTGCAGGGCGCCAGGATGGTCGGCGCGAACATGATTGTCGGGGTGGACCTCAACCCGGGGCGCGAGCCGCTCGCGCGCAAGTTCGGCCTGACCCACTTCGTGAACCCGAAGGACGTGCAGGGCGACCTCGTCGCCCACCTCGTCGAGCTGACCGGCGGGGGCGCGGACTACAGCTTCGAGTGCGTCGGCAACGTGGACCTCATGCGCCAGGCGCTCGAGTGCTGCCACCGCGGCTGGGGCGTCTCGGTGATCATCGGCGTCGCCGGTGCCGGGCAGGAGATCAGGACGCGCCCGTTCCAGCTCGTCACCGGGCGGGTGTGGAAGGGCACGGCGTTCGGCGGCGCGAGAGGGCGCACCGACGTGCCGAAGATCGTCGACTGGTACATGGACGGCAGGATCAACATCGACGACCTGATCACCCACACGCTGCCGCTCGAGCGCATCAACGAGGCGTTCGACCTGATGCACGAAGGCAAGTCGATCCGGAGCGTGGTGGTGTTCTGAGAGGCGCCGCGCGTCCGGCCGACGCCCTCCGCGCGCGATCAGGCACCGCGTCGCGGTCGCGCAGCGCGGAAGCAGAGCAGAGCGGGATAGTCCGGATCGTGGTGGTCGAGGACCGCGCGCTCGACTTCCTCCGCGCACAAGCCGTTGAGGAACGCGCACGCGCTGTCGACGTTGCCGAAGGCTTCGACATCGACCTCGTCGAATGCCTCCCGGAGCAGTCGCTCCCAGGACTGGGCGGTGAACGAGTAGAAGTGCCCCCACCGATCCGCGTCGTGGCGGCTTACCTGGGTGATGCCAGCGACGCTGCCCAGCATCACCCCATCGGGCTTGAGCAGCGCGGTGGCCGAGCGTAGGCCGACCCGCGTCTCGTAGATGAAGTTGAAGACCTGCGTCGCGACAAAGGTGTCGAACGCGCCGGCCGAGGCGGGTGGACCGGCCTCGAGGTTGCACTCCACGCAGTTCGGGGTGCCGTCGTGGGCGAGCTCGAGGTGGTGCGGGCGCTGCCGCGGGAAGAACCGGCTGATGTAATCGGTGCCGCCGACCTCGAGCGCCGAGCCGGTCGCAGTCGACGCGTGGCGCGCGAGGAACGCCTCGATCCAGTAGCGGTCGATCGAGCTTCCCCGGTCGAGCCCGAACAAGCGCGATACGGGCTCGCCCGGTGCCTTGTGCACGGACGCGATGCGCTTGAACCGCCTGCGCAACCCCTGGATCTTGCCGCGCAACAGCCTGGTGTACGGAAGGTGCACGAGGGCGCTCCGTCTGCCGAACGTCGGAACGCGGAGGTTACTTCAGGGGATCCCTGCCTGCCTTAAGGTCACTTCAGGCGATCCCTGCTTGCCTGAAGCTCCGAGGCGCGCGCGGCGCTCGGGAATCGGCCGCGCGGCGCCGATCGGTCAGGGCGTGGCGCCCGCGTGCGCAGTGAGCGAGCGTGCGCGCCGGGCGAGCTCCTCCCACAGCGTCGCGGTGTCCTTGCGGAAGACGGTCTCGGGGTCCGCGTCGAACACCCACCAGTCCCCGCGCTGGAGCTCGTTCGCGAGCTGTCCCGGTGCCCAGCCGGCGAAGCCGTTGTAGAAGCGCACCTGCTCCGGGGGCTTGCGCAGCAGCTGCTCGACGGTCGCCGGATCGAGCGCCAGATGGAGATCGTCGCCGGCGGAGAAGCTCTTCCCGGGCGTCTCCTTGGCGCGGAAGACCGCGAACAGGCCGACGCGCTCGACCGGGCCGCCGAAGAAGAGCGGCTCGGTGAAGCGCGCGAGCGTCGGGTTGCCGGGGAGGATGCTGGCGAGCGACTGCTGCGTCGGACGATTGACGATCACGCCGAGCGTGGCGCCGTCCGGCGCGTTGGCGACCAGCACGACGGTGCGCTGGAAGTTCGGGTCGAGGAGGCTCGGCTTCGCGACCAGGAAGAACCCGCGATCGGTCGGCTGCGCGGCGGCGACCGACGCCGCGAGCGCAAGCAGTGCGCCGAGCAGAAAACGCGACACGACGCGGGCGCCTTCGCCCGGCGCAGCCGGTGCCTCAGTCGAAGGCGTGGTCGGCCTCCGCCGACGCACTGATCTGGCGCGACATGCGGACCAGCTCTTCCCAGAGCGACTCGGTGTCCTTGCGGAAGATCGTGTTCACGTCCGGATTCATGACGTGCCAGAGCCCGCGGTCGATCTCGCGCCGCAGCTCGCCGGGGCGCCAGCCGACGTAGCCGACGTAGAAGCGCGCGTCGGTCGGCCGCTCCTCGATGATCTTGTCGATGGTGTTGACGTTGATCGCGAGGTAGAGGTTGGCCATCATCAGGAGCGACCCCTGACCGGGACTCGCGTCGCCGCGCACCACCGCGACCAGCGCGGTGGTCGAGAACGGCCCGCCGAAGAACACCGGCTCGAGCACCTTCTTCGACGGCTCGTGCTCGGGGAAGAGGCTCGAGAGCGAGCGGCGCGTGGGACGGTTGATGATCACGCCGACGTGGCCGCCGTTCGCCGTCGGCGAGGCGATCAGGACCGTCTGGCGGTACTCCGGATCGCGGAACGCCGGCGCGGCGACGAGGAACACGGCGCCCTCGGTGGAGGGGGACTGGCCCTGCGCCCACGCCGCCGAAGCGGTGACGGCGAGGAGGGCGGCGGCGAGCAGGCGGGACCAGCGTGTCATCGGTTCGTCCTCGAAATCGGTGCGACGGCCCTATTCTAGCGAGGCAACGGCGGCGTGGCGAAAGCAGGTCACCAGGTGATCGTTCACCATCCCCACCGCCTGCATAAAAGCGTAGCAAATTGTCGAGCCGACGAAGCGGAAACCTGCCGCCTTGAGGTCTTTTGACATGGAATCCGAAACGGTGGTGCGGGCCGGTACCGCTTCTACGCGCCGCCAGCGGTTCCGGATGGGGCGGCCGTCGACGAACCGCCACAGGCAGGCGTCCAGGCTGCCGTGGCGCTCGCGCATGGCGAGGGCGGCCCGCGCGTTCGCCACTGCGGCCTCGATTTTCAGGCGGTTACGGACGATTCCCGGGTCGGCGAGGAGGGCGGCGCGCTTGCGCGCCCCGTACCGCGCGATGCGCTCGGCGTCGAACCCGTCGAACGCCCTGTAATAGTGCGCGCGCTTGTTGAGGATCGTCGACCACGACAGGCCCGCCTGCGCGCCCTCGAGGATCAGGAACTCGAAGAGGGTGCGGTCGTCGTGGACCGGGACACCCCATTCCTCGTCGTGGTACCTGACGTAGGCCTGACTGCCGAGGCACCATGCGCAACGCTTTCGGCCGTCGGGCTTCCAGACCGCGGGCCGTACCGTCCCCGCCATCAGAAGAACGCCTGGATGCCCGTTTGAGCCCTCCCGAGAATGAGGGCGTGGATATCGTGCGTCCCCTCGTAGGTGTTCACCACCTCGAGGTTCACGAGGTGCCGCGCGACGCCGAACTCGTCGGAGATCCCGTTGCCGCCCATCATGTCGCGCGCGAGGCGGGCGATGTCGAGCGCCTTGCCGCACGAGTTGCGCTTCATGATCGAGGTGATCTCGACCGCGGCGGTGCCCTCGTCCTTCATCCGGCCGAGGCGCAGGCACCCCTGCAGCCCGAGGGTGATTTCGGTCTGCATGTCGGCGAGCTTCTTCTGGACGAGCTGGTTCGCGGCGAGCGGACGGCCGAACTGCTTGCGGTCGAGCACGTACTGGCGCGCGCGGTGCCAGCAGTCCTCCGCCGCGCCGAGCGCGCCCCACGCGATGCCGTAGCGCGCGGAATTGAGGCAGGTGAACGGCCCCTTGAGGCCGCGCACGTCGGGAAAGGCGTTTTCCTCGGGGCAGAACGCCTCGTCCAGCACGATCTCGCCGGTGATCGAGGCGCGCAGGCCCACCTTTCCGTGGATCGCCGGCGCCGAGAGCCCCTTCGTGCCCTTGTCCAGCACGAAGCCGCGGATCTCGCCCGCCTCGTCCTTCGCCCAGACGACGAAGACGTCCGCGATCGGCGAGTTCGAGATCCACATCTTCGCGCCGGTGAGGCTGTAGCCGCCGGGGACCTTCCTGGCGCGGGTCACCATGCTCGCCGGGTCGGAGCCGTGGTTGGGTTCGGTCAGTCCGAAGCAGCCGATCCATTCCCCGGTGGCGAGCCTCGGCAGGTATTTGCGCCGCAGCGCCTCGGTGCCGAACTCGAAGATCGGGACCATGACGAGCGAGCTCTGCACGCTCATCATCGAGCGGTAGCCCGAATCCACGCGCTCGACCTCGCGCGCGATCAGGCCGTAGGACACGTAGCCGAGCCCGGGGCCGCCGTACTCGGCGGGGATGGTCGGGCCGAGCAGCCCGAGCGCGCCCATCTCGCGGAAGATCGCCGGGTCGGTCTTCTCGTGGCGGAACGCCTCGAGCACGCGCGGCGCGAGCTGCTGCTGGCAGTAGACGCTGGCCGCGTCGCGCACCATGCGCTCGTCCTCGGTGAGCTGGTCGTTGAGGAGGAGCGGATCGTCCCAGACGAACCGGGCCTTGCCGGCGTGGGGCTTGAGCGGGGCGTTCATGCGGACTCTCCGTTCGGGTCTCGAGCGCGTTCAATGATAGTCCAAGCGCAGCGCGGCCCGCGCACGGGCGCGCGGGCGGTGGCGCGGGTCGCCGCGGCGTGCGCACGGTCGTGCACGGGCACCGCGGACGATTCTAGCGGGGGCGCCGGGAGCGAGCGATTGACGCACCTTAAGCTTTTCGGCAATCTCCGGCGGGAGTACGCGCCGGCGAGCGAGAGGCCGCCCGACGGCCCGGCGCAGCGCGCGCCTCGCGCGCGGCGCCCAGGATCGGTGCGGAAGAGCCAGTCCATAGGAGGACGACCGATGTACACGCGCATCCTCATGGCGTACAACGGTACGCGCGAGGGCAAGACGGCGCTGCTCGCCTGCACCGAGATTGCCGCGTTCGAGCGCGCCGAGACGCACCTGCTCGCGGTCGCGAGCATGCCCTCCAGCATGTTTCTCACCGAGGGGTTCCTGCCCGAGGAGCTGATCGAGGAGGAGAAGAAGCGCATGCAGGACGTCCTCAACGAGGGCCTCGCGACCCTGAAGGAGCGCGGGTACTCGGTGGCCGGCCACCTCGCGGTCGGCGAGCCGGTCGAGGAGATCTGCCGCCTCGCCGCCGAGCTCAAGTGCGACCTGATCGTGGTCGGCCACAAGCAGAAGCAGTCCTTCGCCGCGCGCTGGTGGCGCGGCTCGGTCGGCGCCACGCTGCTCGACTACGCGCCCTGCAGCGTCCTGGTCGCGATGGGGTCTTGAGCGGGGAGGACGCGCGCGCGGGGCGGCTCGATCCGCCCGCGCGGGTGGACGGGCTCGCCCCGCTGGGCGCCGCGCGCGACCCCGGGGCGCTCGCGGTCGTTGCGCCCGACGGCACGCTCACCTATCGCGATCTCGCACGCGCGGTCGACGGCGCCGCGGCCGCGCTCGAACAATGCGAGGTCCGCGGCGGCGACCGCGTCCTGATCGTCAACGAGAATTGCGCGGGGGCGCTCGTCCTCGCGCTCGCCTGCGCGCGCGTTTCCGCCTGGCCGGTGCTCGTGAATGCGCGCCTGTCCCGGCGCGAGATCGATGCCGTTTCTGCCCACTGCACGCCGCGCCGCGCGCTGTTCACTACGGCGGTGTCGAACGATGCCGCTGCGCACGCCATACGGGCGGACGCGACGCCCTTGCCGCTCGCCGCGCTGTCCGGCATCGCGATTGCGCCGCTCGGCGCCGCCGTTCCCGAGCCCGTGGCGACCGATCCGGCGCGACAGGTCGCCGCGCTCGTCTACACCACCGGCACGACCGGCGCTCCGAAGGGCGTCATGCTGTCCCATCGGAATCTGCTGTTCGCAGCCGTCGCGGGCGCGACCCTGCGCCGCACCGCGCCCGGCGATCGCGTCTACATCGCGCTGCCGATCTCGCACATCTTCGGCCTCGCGTCGGGCTGCATGGGGAGCCTCCTCGCAGGCGCCACGCTGCAACTCGTCCCGCGCTTCAGCGCCGAGGGGCTGGCCGACGCGCTCGAGCACGACGGCATCAGCGTGCTGCCCGGCGTGCCGGCGATGTACACGCGGCTGCTCGAGCACGCTCGCCGCACGGGTCGCCCGATCCGGGCGCCGCGGTTGCGGTTCGCGTATGCGGGCGGCGCGCCGCTCGATCCTGCACTGAAGCGCGAGGCCGAGCGCGCGCTCGGCCAGCCGCTGCACAACGGCTACGGGCTGACCGAGACCTCGCCGACGATCGCCTCGACGCGCATCGAAGCGCCGCGGGACGATCTCTCCGTCGGCCCGCCGGTCCCGGGGATCGAACTCCGGATCTGCGGCCCGGACGGCCGCGCGCTCCCGCGCGGGGAGGTCGGCGAGTTGCACGTCCGCGGTCCGAACGTCATGCTGGGTTACTACCGCGATCCGGCGCTGACCGCGGAAGCAATCGACCGTGAGGGCTGGTTCAACACCGGCGACCTCGCCCGCGTGGCGCCCGACGGCGCGCTCTTCATCGTCGGGCGCACGAAGGAGCTGATCATCCGCTCGGGCTTCAACGTCTACCCGGTCGAGGTCGAGGCGGTGCTCGGCCAGCATCCCGCGGTCGCGCAGGCGGCGGTGGTGGGGCGCGCGGTCCCGGGCAACGAGGAGGTGGTCGCGTTCGTCGAGCTGCGCGCGGGCGCGGCCGCGTCGGCCGATGCGCTGCGGGCCTTCGCCGCGACGCGGCTCGCGCCCTACAAGGTTCCCGCCGAGATCGTGGTGATGGCCGCGCTCCCGGCGTCGGCGACGGGGAAGGTGCTCAAGGCGGCGCTGCGCAGCCTCGCGCAGCGCTGAGGCTCATTTCACCGCGAAGTCGACGCGGGTGGGCTTGCCCTTGTCCTTGATCCCGTCCGCGGTGAGCTTCGGCGCGACGAGGAAGACGCGCTCCGCCGGGACCTTGCCCTCGTCGACGATCCAGTCCTTCGCCGCCTGCGCGCGCGCGTTGGCGAGCAGCCGGAGGTCCTCGTCGGTGACCTGCGCGTGCGTGAGCATCAGCTTCTCCATCTCGGGCACCGGGAGCTCGCGGGCGAACCCGATCGCGTTGCGCGGCTTGGGGAACTTCTCCTCGCCGTAGGCGCGGCGCAGATACTTCTCGTACTCGGCCGGTTCGACCCTCGCCGCGTCGGCGGAGGCGGGCACCTTGCCCTCGCGCCGGAGATCGTCGAACTTCTGCGCCTTCACCTTGCGCTCGATCGACGCGCGCTTGAGCCCCTCGCGGTCGGCGTCCGGATCGACGCGCCCGGCGATGTCGAGCCTGAGGCCCGGCCGCTCGGCGAGCGCCTTGGCGAGGTTCTTGAGCTTGCCGACGTCCTCGCCGTCGAGCGCGGCCGAGCCGGGCGAGAACTCGAGGTAGGCGAGCTCCTCGCCGCCGCCGAAGGCCGCGCCGAGCAGCGCGAACGGCGCGGTGACCGCCTTGACGATCAGGTTGCCGATCACCTGGAACACGATGCCGATGACGCTGAACTGCGGGTCGTCGAGCGAGCCGGAGATCGGCAGGTTGACGTCGATCACGCCGTTGCGGTCCTTGAGCAGCGCGACGGCGAGCGTCACCGGCAGCGTCGTCGCGGTGGGGCTCTCGACCTTCTCGCCGAAGGTGAGCTGATCGAGGTAGATGTTGTTCTTCGCCGCGAGCTTCCGGTTCTCGATGTGGTAGTCCACCTTCACCGAGAGCTTGCCGCGCTCGATGCCGTACCCGGCGTACTTGATCGAGTAGGGGGACATCGGCGGCAGCTCGATGTCCTTCGCGGCTGCCTTGAGGTCCAGGAACAGGTCCGCGGCGAGCGGATTCACGCGGCCGAGGATCTCGACCGGCGCGGCGTTGTCGATCTTCGCGCGCAGCTCGACGTCGCCGGGCTTCTCCGGCGTGATCTCGGTCACCGCGCCGCCGACTCCGGTCAGGTTTGCCGAGTAGTTCGGCTTGATGAAGAAGTCGCTGAAGTTGACGTCGCCGCCCTGCAGCGTGATCTTGCCCACCCGGATGTTCGACGGCAGCGCCTGCACGGCGGGCTTCGGCGGCGACGCGGGCGTCTTCTCGCCGCCCGCCGCGGCAGGCGGCGGGGCAGGCGCGTCGGGCTTCGGTGCGGGGGCCGCGGCGGGCGGCGCGTCCCCGGGCGGTCGCGCGATGTCCTGCAGGTTGAGGCGGCCTTCCGCGGAGAGGATGATCCGTGCATAGAACTCGGCGAGCGCCACCTGGTCCACCGCCACCTTGAGCGGCTCGAGGTTGAAGTCCACCGCGCCGAGCGTCAGCGTCTTCCACTTCAGGAGGTCCTGCGTGGTCGGCTTGTCCACCGACGCGAAGTCGGTGACGGCGACGTCGCCCTTGTACGCGGCTTTGATCGTGCCGCCCGGCGGTAACTCGAAGGTGGCCACGCCTTTAGCGGACGCCGCGCCGGAAGTGAGCGTCACGTTTACCTGGTCGTCGACGTAGCGCTGCACGGGCGCGAAGTTGATCGAGCGCGCGTCGATGCGCAGGCGACCGGCGGGCGGGTCGAGCGAAAGCGGACCGCTCGCCGCGATCGTCCCCGACTTGTCGATCGTCGCGCGCAGGTCGATCTGGCCGCGCTGGCCCTTCGCGGTGGAGAG
>CAZIXQ010000137.1:8210-10100 GCA_964543155.1 uncultured Enterobacteriaceae bacterium | reverse complement strand
ACTGCAGGAGATGACGGGTTTCGTCATTCAGCCAGACTACTCCGAAGTGCGCGAGAGGTGCAACCGGGGTCGCTCGCCTAGTGCCGCGCGCCCATCAACGGTTCGGCTCCCGCGCGTCGAACTTTTTCACGATCCGATCGCGCACGGGCTTGCGCACGTCGAGCTTGAGCGCCCACTCGCCGAACATCTCGAGCTCGATCCGGGCAGTGTACTCGCCCGGCGCGGCGCCGGGCGCCGCCTTCACCGGCTTCACGTTGTGGGCCATCGGCATCGAGGGCATGTCGGCGCCGACCGCGAGCTCGGCCCCGCTCACCGGCTTGCCGGTCTTCGCTTCCTTGAGCACGAACCGGCAGTCGTAGACGAGATCCTGCTTCGTCGGCTTGCAGTCGACCTCCGCGTCGAGGCGCTGCGCGAGCGCAGGGCCGGCGATGCCGGAGAGGACGAGGAGGGCGAGGGCGCGCTTCATCGATCGATTCTAGCGCGCAGACAGCGCGCGTCTGACGCGGCTCACGGTCACCTCGTCGAGCAGCCCGCGCGGCCGCACGATCAGCAGCACGGCGACCAGCCCGCCGAAGACGACCATCCGCCACCCCTGGAGTGCGCGCGTCGACTCGAGGAGCCCGATGTCGATCAGCACGCCGAGGAGCGGCCCGAACGCCGTGCCGAGCCCGCCGATCAGCCCGTAGGCGAGGCTGTGCACCCCGAGCATGATGTCGAAGTTGCGCGGCTCGATGTAGGTGTTGTGGTGCGCATAGAGCGCGCCGCCGAGCGCGGCGAGCGCCCCGGCCGCGGCCACCACGCCGAGCTTGAGGCGCGCCACGTCCACGCCGAACACCGCGGCGAGCTCGGGGTCCTCGCCTACCATGCGGATCCGCGCGCCCAGGCGCGATCGTGCGAGGAGCGCGAACGCGGCGAGCACGAGCGCGAGGACGACGACCACGAGCGCGAGGAACTCGTGCGGCTCGACCCCGCGCTCGAGCACCCAGCGGATGCCGCGGAAGCCCTGCGTGCCGTCGGGTCCGACCAGGTCGCCCTCGATCTCGCGCTGGTAATGGACGAGCTCGAAGAGGATCCGGAACATCTCGGCCGCGGCGAGCGTTGCCATCGCGAAGTAGAGGCCGCGGAGGCGGATCGTCGGCAGGCCGACCAGCCACGCCGCCCCGGCCCCGAGCGCCATCGCGAACGCCGCCGCGAGCGGCAGCGGCCAGCCCCACATCGCGGTGCCGACGCCTGCGGCGTAGGCGCCGACGCCGAAGAACGCCTGCTGCCCGAACGACATTTCGCCCGCGATCAGCAGCAGGTAGGCCGAGAGCGCGAGAAACGAGAACAGCGCGATATTGGTGAGGACGCCGAACGCGAACTCGTCCATGGTCAGGCGGCGGCCGCGGGTCTGCGCGCGAGCATCGCCCACAGTCCGACGGGCCGGAACGCGAGCAGCGCGAACAGCACGAGGTAGGCGACGAGATCGCGGTACTGCGGCCCGGCGAGCCACTGGCTGTTCGCCTCGAGGAGCCCGAGCGCGAGCCCGCCGACGACCGCTCCGGGGAGCGAGCCGAGGCCCCCGAGCATCATCGCGATCATGCCCTTGAGCGTCGACCACATGCCGAGCATCGGCGTCACCTGCTCGTGCGCCGCGACGATCAGGTAGCCGGCCAGCCCGCCGAGCGCGGAAGCGAGCGCGAACACGGCGAGCAGCACGCGCGGCACGTTGATTCCGGCGAGCCGCGCCGCGTCCGGCTGGTCGACGACCGCCCGGACCGCCAGCCCGAAGCGCGTGCGCGAGAGCAGCCAGTGCAGCCCGAGGCAGGCCGCCGCCGCACACGCGAGCATGGCGAGGTACTCGACGCGTACCGTGAGCGGCCCGAGCGCGAGCGGCGGGCCGTCGTACAG
>CAZIXQ010000137.1:4844-8200 GCA_964543155.1 uncultured Enterobacteriaceae bacterium | reverse complement strand
CTGTAGAGGTGCTTCGGCAGCCACAGCGTCGCCAGCTCCTCGAGCTGCATCCACAGCGCGAAGCTGCCGACCATCGACGCGATCGCGGCCGCGTCGCGCGACAGCGTGCGCCGACCGTGCGGCGCGAAGCAGAGCCGCTCGACGTAGGCGCCGGCGATCGTCGCGCCCGCGATCGTGACCAGCGCGAGCACGAACAGCCCCGGCTGGAAGCTCAGGTTCACCCAGGTCGCCGCGTACGCGCCGAGCATGATCGCCGGCCCGTACGCGAGGTTCGCGCGGCGCAATACGCCGAAGATGAGCGTGAAGCCGAGCGCGAGGAGCGCATACGCGCTGCCGAGCATCAGCCCGTCGAGGGTGTTCTGGAGGAGATCCGCGAGCATCCCGGCTCTGCCGTCCCGGGCGGCGGCGCGCCGCGCGCGGCTAGGACGCCTGCTGCGGCCCCATGCGCTTGATCGCGCCGGTCGCCGGGTCGAACGCGTCGCGGTAGATGCGGTCGAGGTTGGTGCCGGTGATGCGGATGAAGCGCGACTTCTCCGGGTAGTCGATCGAGTGGATCGCGCTCGACGCGTACACGCCGACCTCGCCCGGGCTGAGCCGATACTTCCGGGTCACTTCGAGCTTCGCGTGCGCCGGGTCGGCGCCGTCGTCGACGCGCCGGTACTCGGTCATGTCGGTGTAGCCGGTCGCCTGGCCGTAGACCGCCCAGGACTCGCCGTGATTGTGCGGCGGCGAGACGCGCGGCTTTTCGTTGATGTGCGCGAGCACCTGGAAGCCGAGCTGACCGTCCTCGTGGAGCAGATGCAGGCCGGGTTTCGCCTCTGGCCCGCAGGTCCGCTCGACGAACGCCGCGTTGGCGAGCAGGCGCGCGAGCGACTGCCGCACGGCCTCGAGCTCGGCCGGTCCGGCGCCGCGGCCGAGCGTCTCCCTGCAGTCCCTGCACAGATCCTCGAGTTCGTAGGCCATGACCAACCTCCGTGTTCCGGTTCGGTAATCAGTGCTTGGCGGAGCCGAGGTACGCGCGCCGAATTACTTCGTCCTCGGCGACCTCGCCCGGCGTGCCGCTGAAGGTCACGCGCCCCTGTTCCATCAGGTAGAAGTGGTGCGCGACCTGCAGCGCCAGGTGCGCATTCTGCTCGACCAGGAAGATCGTCGTGCCGTCCCCGTTCAGCTCGGCGACGATGCGGAAGATCTCCTCCACCACCAGCGGCGCGAGGCCGAGCGAGGGCTCGTCCATGAGCAGCAGCTTCGGGCGCGACATCAGCGCGCGCGCGACCGCGAGCATCTGCTGCTCGCCGCCCGAGAGGGTGCCCGCCTGCTGCCCGGCGCGCTCCTTGAGCCGCGGGAAGCGCCCGAACATGCGCTCCACGTCCGCGGCGATCGCGACCTTGTCCGCGCGCTGGTAGGCGCCGGCGACGAGGTTCTCGGTCACCGTCATGGAGGGAAACACCAGACGGTTCTCGGGGACGAGCGCAACCCCGCGCGCGACGATGTCGTGCGGCGCGCGGCCGGCGATCTCCTCGCCGCCGAAGCGGATCGAGCCCCGCCGAGGCTTCAGCAGGCCGGTCGCGGTCATCATCAGCGTCGTCTTGCCGGCGCCGTTCGGGCCGAGGAGACACGTGATCGACCCTTGCGCAACGGAAAGCGACACGCCCTTGAGCGCCTCGATCTTCCCGTAGGCGGTGACGAGGTCGGCGACCTCGAGGACGGTCGGGCTCACTTCGGCCCCCCGCCGAGATAGGCCGTCTGCACCGCGGGGTCGGCCTGGACCTCGGCCGGCGTCCCCTCGGCGATCTTCTGGCCGAAGTTGAGCACCGCGATGCGGTCGGTCACGTCCATCACGAGCTCCATGTGGTGCTCGATGAGGAGCACGGTGATGCCGCGGTCGCGGATCGCGCGGATGCGTCCGGCGAGCGCGCCGATCTCTTCGGCGTTCATGCCCGCGGCCGGTTCGTCGAGGCACAGGAGCTTCGGGCGCGCGGCGAGCGCGCGCGCGAGCTCGAGCCGGCGCTGCTCGCCGAACGCGAGGTTCGAGGCGAGCTCGTCCTGCCGGTGCGCGAGCCCCGAGAACTCGAGCAGCTCGGCGATCTCGGCGCGCACGCGCCGCGATCCGCCCAGCCAGCGCGCCACGAATCCGCGCCGCGCATGGTCCTGCGGGCTGTTCTGCGCCACCCACAGGTTCTGCCACACCGTGAGGTGGCCGAAGAGACGGATGTTCTGGAAGGTGCGCGCGATCCCGAGGGCGAGCCGGCGGTGCACCGGCACCGCGGCGAGGTCGGCGCCGAGGAAGCTGATGCGGCCCGAGGTGAGCGGAAAGAGACCGGTGACGAGGTTCACGGTGGTGCTCTTGCCCGAGCCGTTCGGGCCGATCAGCCCGAAGATGCGGCCCTCCTCGACGGTGAGCGAGAGCTGGTCGACGGCGCGCACGCCGCCGAAGTGCCGCGAGACGCCGGCGAGCTCGAGCACCGCTAGCGCCCCCGGCCGACGAGCCGCCCGAGGCGGGCGAGCGACTGCGCGTCGAGGAGCCCGCGCGGGCGCACGTTCATCGCCAGCACGATCAGCGCGCCGAACAGGAGGTTGCGCCAGTCGCCGAGGAAGCGCAGCCCCTCGATCAGGAAGCCCTGCACGAAGACCACCGCGGCGAGGGTGCCGAAGACGCTCGCCAGCCCGCCGACGATCGGGTAGGCGATCGCGAAGGTCGCGACCAGGATGTTGAAGCTCGAATGCTCGATGTGGGTCGTGTAGTGCGCGTAGAGGCCGCCGCCGACCCCGGCGATCGCGCCGCCGATGGTCATCGCGCTGACCTTCACCGCCGTCAGGTTGATGCCCACCGACTGCGCCGCGACCTCGTCCTCGCCGACGGCGCGCAGCACCGCGCCGTAGCGCGAGCGGTCGAACCACCAGAGGAGCGCCATGACCAGCGCGACGAACAGCCAGATGAACAGCATCACCTCGAAGGTCGTCCAGCCGTTCTCGGGAAAGTAGCGGATCTGCCGGAAGCCCTCGCCGCCGACCGGGCCGACCTTCACCTGGCCCTTGGCGATCTGGTAGTCGAAGTTGAAGAAGAAGAGCCGGACCCCCTCGCCGAACGCGAGCGTCGCGATCACGAGCATCAGCCCCTTCACCCGCAGCGCCGGGAAGCCGACCGCGCACGCGGTCCCCGCGCCCAGCGCCGCGCCGGCGCCGAGCGCCGCGAGGATCGGCCAGCCGGCGAGCACGGTGAGCATCGCCGACACGTACGCGCCGATTGCGAAGAAGCCGGCTTGTGCCAGCGTCACCTGGCCGGTCAGCAGGACGATGTACGCCGACAGGCCGAGCAGCGTGTGCACGCCGATGATCTGCGCGAGGCCGTAGTAGAA
>CAZIXQ010000137.1:0-4744 GCA_964543155.1 uncultured Enterobacteriaceae bacterium | reverse complement strand
ACCAGGAACGCGAACAGCAGCAGCATCACGTACAGGTCGCGCTCGGTCACCCCGCGGAACTGCTGGAACAGGTTCTCGAACGCGCCGACGAGGAGCCCCGCGACGATCGCGCCCGGGATCGAGCCGAGCCCGCCGATCACCGTCACGATGAGACCCTTCACCGTGAGCGGCGTGGTGAGCAGCGGCGAGAGCGCACCCACCGAGGCGCCGATCAGGGCGCCGGCGATCCCGCCGAGGAGCCCCGTGATGACGAACGTCGCCGCGTTCACCCGGGCGACCCGGATGCCGCAGAGCTGCGCGGCCACCGGCTGCTGCGACACCGCGCGCGTGGCGAGCCCGAGCCGCGTCCGGTAGAGCAGCAGGAGCAGCCCGACCATGCACACGACGCTCACGCCGAAGACGAGCAGCAGGTCGCCGCGGAGCGTGATCTCCCCGACGCGCAGCATCTCGTCGTCGAACATCGCCGGGTAGTTCTGCGGCATGCCGTCGGTCATGTGGACGATGATCTCGTCGATCAGGAGCAGCATCCCGACCGTCGACATCAGCGTCGCGAGCGGGTTGGCGAGCGGGATGAAGTGGAAGCAGGCGAGGTAGACGAGGTACCCGATCAGCCCGCCGGCGGCGAACGCCGCGAGGAACACCACCCACGCCGGCGCCGTCTTCGCCGCGGCGAGCACGATCAGCCCGCAGTAGGCGCCCCCGATCGAGGCGGCGGCGTAGGCCATGTTGATCTTGTGCATCACGCCGAAGACCAGCGTGAACCCGATCCCGATCAGCGCGTAGGTCGCGCCGAACAGCAGGCCGTCGAGGATCGCTTGGACGAGGTCGAACATGGTCCCGCCCGAAGACGGTTTTCAGACATGAATGGACGCCGGCCGCGGGTTTCGCGGCCGGCGGGGAACCCGCGCGCTCAGCGCACGTTCACAGCGGGTTGTGGTAGACGGACCACTGTCCGTTCTTCGCCCGCACGAACACGTACGGCTTCTCGGCCTCGCGGTCCTCGCGCTTGGTGACGCCGAGCAGGCCGTCGGTGGTCTTCAGCTTGGCGAGCCCGTCGCGGATCTTGCGCCGGTCGGCCTGGACGGTGTCGGGCTTGGCCATGACCTTCTCGCTCTCCATCACGTCCCTGAGGATGAAGACGTTCTCCCACGCGGCCATGCTGTGGAGATCGGCGCTGCCCTTGAACTTCGCGGTGGCTTTCGCCGCGGCGATCGCCTTCGGGTTCACCGGGGCGTAGCTCGTCGGGATGATCATGCCCTCGGCCTGCTTCGCGCAGCCCTCGAGCGTCTCCAGGCTGGAGGAGCTGGTGAGCCCGATCAGCACCTTCGGCCTCACGCCCTGGCGCTGCATCTCCTTCAGCACGCCGCAGGTGGTGAACGGGTGCGCGGCGATCGCGACCACGTCCGGATTCGCGGCCTTCATGGCGCGCACCTGGGTGGCGAAGTTGGTGTCGTTGAGGAGCCACTTCTGCTCGCCCAGCACCTTGAACCCGTTGGCGCCGGCGCGGTCCTTCATCACCGAGTACCACAGGGCGCGCGAGTGCGCGAAGTCCTCCTCGACGCCGCCGTAGACGGTCTTCACCTCCGGAAACTCGGTGCGCACGTGGTTGAAGAGCGACGAATACATCGTCATCTCGCTCGGCACGTTGCGGAACGACCACTCGGAGATCTTCGCGAGGCCGCCCTTGATCGCGACGTCGGTGAACACCGGGAACTGCAGGCCGGTGTCGGACGCGTCGCCGACCTTCTTCTGCAGGATGCCGAACAGCGGCTCGGCGACGTTCGAGCAGGTCGGGCCGATGGCGACGATCCAGTCGCCGCCGGCAATGCGGCGGATGACCGAGATCCCTTCCTCGGCGTTGCAGCGGTCGTCGAAGAACTCGGTGACGATCTTCCCCCGGGTTCCGTCGCCGAGCTTCACGCCGCCCGCCTTGTTGATCTCGTCGGCGGCGGCGCGGATCGCCGCTTCGCTGTTCACGCCGAAGGAGCGCACGACGCCCGATTTGGCGCCGAAGCCGGCGATCTTGACGGTGCGCTCCTGGGCGGCGGCCGGCGCGGCGGCGACGAGCGCGCCGCCCGCGAACAGGGCGGCGACGGCGAGTGCGAGCGGTTTCATGAGCTTCCTCCTCGATGGATCGGCGATAGAATTTTTCGACTCGACGCTTGGAATGCTGCGCGAGCCAGTCTAAGGTGGCGCCTCCGGGAGTGTCAACGCGAACCCCGGGGGACGGTTCAGGAGGAGGAGGAGTCATGGCGAAGAAGCGGCCGGCGCGCCCCGTAGCGCGCCGCAGCAAAGTGCGTCCGGCCACGCCGCGCGCGGCGCTGCAACGATCTGGAGGGACCCGGGCGGCCCGCGCGGCGCCGGGCGTTCGTCCCGCCGCGCGGGCGCACGACATGTGGGCGGCGCTCAGGCCCAACGCGGCCAACTTCGCGCCCCTGACCCCGGTCGCGTTCCTGCCGCGCTCGGCCGAGCTGCACCCCGACCGGGTCGCCGTCATCCACGGCGCGCGCCGCTTCACCTACGCCGATTTCCACGCCCGCGCCCGGCGCCTCGCCTCGGCCCTCGCGCGCCGCGGCGTGCGCAGGGGCGACACCGTCTCGGTCATGCTGCCGAACGTGCCGGCGATGCTCGAGGCGCATTTCGGCGTGCCGATGGCCGGGGCGGTGCTCAACACGATCAATACGCGCCTGGACTCCGAGACGGTGGCCTACATCCTCGAACACGGCGAGGCCAGGGCGCTCATCACGGACCGGGTTTATGCGGCCGTCGTCGGCCCGGCGCTCAAGGGGCTCAAACGCAAGCTCCTGGTGATCGACAACGACGACCCGCTCTACACCGGCCCGGGCGAGCGGCTCGGCGAGATCGAGTACGAGGCGTTCCTGAAGGAAGGCGACCCCGAGTTTGCCTGGTCGCCGCCCGAAAGCGAGAGCATGCCGATCGCGCTCAACTACACCTCGGGCACCACCGGCCGGCCGAAGGGCGTGGTCTACCACCACCGCGGCACCTTCCTGGAATCGGTCGGCAACATCATGGCTTGGCCGCTCCCCCCGCGCTCGGTCTACCTCTGGACGCTGCCCCTCTTCCACTGCAACGGCTGGTGCTTCCCCTGGTCGGTGACCGCGGTCGGCGGCACGCACGTCTGCCTGCGCGCGGTCGACCCGGCGCAGATCTTCCCGCTGATCGTCGAGCACGGCGTCACGCACATGTGCGGGGCGCCGACCGTGCTTTCGATGCTCGTGAACGCGCCGGCCGGCGAGCGGCGCGCGTTCGCCCACCCGGTGGACATCCAGACCGGCGGCTCGCCGCCGCCGGCGAAGGTGATCAAGGGCATGGAGGAGCTCGGCTTCCGCGTGCAGCACATCTACGGCATGACCGAGCTGCAGGGGCCCTCGACCCTGTGCGAGCCGCAGGAGGCGTGGGACGGCCTCGGCATCGAGGAGCGCGCGGCGCAGATGGCGCGCCAGGGCGTGCGCTACCCGGTGGTGGACGGCCACGTCGTCGCCGACCCGGAGACCTGCAAGCCGGTGGCACAGGATGGCAACGCAGTCGGCGAGATCCTGGTGAAGGGCAACACGGTCATGCTCGGCTACCTCAAGGATCCCAAGGCGACCTCGGAGGCGTTCGCGGGCGGATGGATGCACACCGGCGACCTCGCGGTCTGGTACCCGGACCACTACGTCGAGATCAGGGACCGCAAGAAGGACATCATCATCTCCGGCGGCGAGAACATCTCGAGCGTCGAGGTGGAGATCGCGCTCTACAAGCATCCCGCGGTCGCGCTTGCGGCGGTGGTCGCCCGGCCCGACGACAAGTGGGGCGAGACCCCGTGCGCCTTCGTGCAGCTCAAACCGGACGCGACCGCGACCGAGGCGGAGATGATCGAGCACTGCCGCGCCAACCTCGCGCGCTACAAGATCCCGAGGAAGATCGTGTTCGGTGCGCTGCCGACCACCGCGACCGGGAAGATCCAGAAGTTCGTGCTGCGCGAGCGGGCGCGGGCCCTGTGAAGGCGGCAACGCCGTGAGCGAAGCGATCGTCATCGACGAGCGCTACTGCGGCGCGCCGGGGCTGGCCAACGAGGGATACGTCGCGGGGCTGCTCGCGAAGCGCATCGGCGTGTCGGCGGACGCGAGCTTCCGCCGTCCGGTGCCGCTCGGGCGCGAGCTGCAGATCGATCGCACGGGCGACGGCGTGAGCCTCTACGCCGCCGGCGTGCGCCTCGTCGCGGTGAAGCGGATCGACCTCCAGCTGCCGGTGCCGGCACCCCCTTCGCTCGCCCAGGCGCACGACGCGAGCGGCCGCTATCTCGGCCGGCATGCGCACCTGCGCTTCGCGCGCTGCTTCGGCTGCGGAATCGAGCGGGCCGAGGGCGACGGACTGCGCATCTTCGCCGGGCCGGCCGGACGCGAGGACGGCGCGTATGCGGCGCCCTGGGTGCCCGGGCCCGCGCTCGTCGACGAGCGTGGCGTGGTGCGTCCGGAGTTCGTGTGGACCGCGCTCGGCTGTTCCGGCGGGTTCGCCCTGATGGGTGACGACGCGGCGCTGGTCCTGCTGCCCTCCCGCCTGGCGGCGCGCATCGACGCGCTGCCGCGCGCGGGCGAGCCGTACATCGTCATGGCATGGGTCATCTCGCGCGGCGCGGGCAAGCACGTGACCGGAGCGGCCCTGTTCGCGGGGCAGGGCCATCTGCTCGCGCTCGGGCGGGCGCAGTGGCTCGAGCCGCAGGTGGGGTTCCGCGCGTGAG
>CAZIXQ010000136.1:0-10153 GCA_964543155.1 uncultured Enterobacteriaceae bacterium | reverse complement strand
CCGACGAGGATGTGCTGGCCGTTGTCGAGGGTCGTGCCCTCGATCGAAACGCGGCGCGCGCGGCCTCCGAGCTGGCGGGACGCCTCGAACACCACCACGCGTGCCCCCGCCTGTGCGAGGGTGACCGCTGCCGCGATCCCTGCCCAGCCGCCGCCGATCACCGCGACGCGCGGCGCGCCGGTCACGCCGTGAGCCACGTCTTCCAGGCGATCCACAGCTTGCGGATCGGCGTCAGCGCAATCCGGTGTTCCAGGACGCGGTAGCCGTCGCGGCGGATCTCCTCGAGCAGCGCGCGGTAGATCGCGGCCATGATGAGCCCCGGGCGCTGCGCGCGGGCGTCCTCCGCGGGCAGGAGCGCGAGCGCCTTGGCGTACTGCGCCTCGGCGCGCTCGACCTGGAAGGCCATCAGCCGCGTGAACGCCTCGGTGTGGCGGGCGTTGAGGAGGTCCGCCGCAGGAACGCCGAAGTGCGCAAGGTCCTCGAGCGGCAGGTAGATGCGCGCCTTGCGGGCGTCCTCGCCGACGTCGCGGACGATGTTGGTGAGCTGGAAGGCGGTGCCGAGCGCCTTCGCGTACTCCAGGGTCTGCGGGTTCGAGTAGCCGAAGATGCCCGCGGCCAGCATCCCGACCACGCCCGCGACGTGGTAGCAGTAACGCTCGAGGGCGGCGAGGTCGGCGTAGCGCGACTGGCGCAGGTCCATCTCCATCCCGTCGATGATCTCGCCGAGCCGTTCGCGGGTGATCCCATAGCTGCCCGCGAGGGGCGCGAGCGCCTGGGTCACCGGGTGCTGCGGCGCGCCGGCTTCGAGCGCCGCGAGCTCCTGCCGCCACCAGGCGAGCTTGGCCGCGGCGACCCCGGCATCGGTGCACTCGTCGACGACGTCGTCCACCTCGCGGCAAAACGCGTAGAGCCCGGTGATCGCGCGCCGGCGCTCCGACGGCAGGAACAGGAACGCGTAGTAGAAGCTCGAGCCGCTCTGCGCGGCCTTGCGCTGGCAGTACTCGTCCGGAGTCATCGGGTCATCGGGGATAGCGCGCCGCCGCGCGCCAGAGCACGACCAGCCAGTCGGCGCCGCGCAGCACCGGCCGGTGGCGGAACACGTCGCCGCGGACGCGATCGATCTTCTCGAGGACCCGCAGGCCCCCCTGGACCACCGCGCGCAGCTCGAGTCCGCTCCGGCCCGCGACCGCGCGGGCAAGCGGGGCGCCGGAGCTTAGCATCGCGCGGGCGCGCGACACCTGGAACGCCATCAGTGCCCGGAACGGGGCCTCCGCGCGCGCGGCGAAGAGGTCGGCCTCGGTCACGCCGTGCCGCGCCATCTCGTCGCGCGGCAGGTAGATCCGGTTCTTGCGCAGGTCGATCGCCACGTCCTGCCAGAAATTGGTGAGCTGCAGCGCGGTGCAGATCGCGTCCGACCAGCGCACGTTGCGCTCGCTGGCCGCGCCGAAGAGGTGCAGCATCAGCAGGCCGACCGGGTTCGCCGAGCGCCGGCAGTAGTCGAGCACCTCGTCGAAGCTCTCGTAGCGGGGCTTGACGACGTCCTGGCTGAAGGCGTCGAGGAGGTCGTGGAACGCCTGCAGCGGAAGCCCGTGCTCGCGGATCGCGCGCGCGAGGCGCGCGAACAGCGGGTCGGGATCCGGCTCGCCGCGCGCGAGGCGCCGCAGCGACGCCCGGTATCCGTCGAGGCGCGCGAGGCGCTCGGCGGGCGCGAGGTCGCCCTCGTCGGCGAAGTCGTCGGCGCTGCGCGCGAAGGCGTAGATCGCCTGGACCGCGGGGCGCAGGGGGCGCGGCAGCAGGATCGAGGCGACTGGAAAATTCTCGTAGTGACCGACCGACATTTCCCCGCTTCATCAAAGGGATCGGGTGTCGTTTGGCTGACAGTATAGGGGCTCCTCCGGTAGAATCTGGCGGGCGGCGCGAAGGTGGCGGAATTGGTAGACGCACTGGATTTAGGTTCCAGCGCCGTAAGGCATGGGGGTTCGAGTCCCTTCCTTCGCACCACCACACTTTCCGGGGATCCTTGAGTCGACCGAATGCAGAGCAATCTGGAAACTCTCAGCCCGCTGGAGCGCCGCCTGACGATGGCGGTGCCGGTGGCCGACATCGACAAGCAGGTCGACGAGCGGCTGAAGCAGCTCGCGCGCACCGTGCGCATGGCGGGGTTCCGTCCGGGCAAGGTGCCGCTCCGGATCGTGGCGCAGCAGTACGGGCCGCAGGTGCGCTCGGAGGTGATCGGCGACGCGGTGGAGAAGGCGTTCACCAGCGCGGTTCGAGACCAGAACCTGCGCGTGGCGGGTTATCCCAAGATCGAGCGCCGCGAGGCCGGCGCGGACGACCGTCTGGAGTTCAGTGCCACCTTCGAGGTCTATCCCGAGGTCCAGCTCGGCGATCTGTCGAACGTCGTCATCGAGCGGCCGACCCTCACGGTCACCGAGGCGGAGGTCGACAAGACGATCGCGGTGCTGCGCAAGCAGCGCACGCGCTACGAGGCGGCAGAGCGGCCGGCCGAGAAGGGCGACCGCGCGACGATCGACTTCACCGGGACGATCGACGGCGTGGCGTTCGACGGCGGAGCCGCGACCGATGTCGCTTTCGTGCTCGGCGAGGGCCGCATGCTCCCCGACTTCGAGTCCGGCGTGACCGGAATGCGCCCGGGCGAGTCCAGGACCTTTCCGGTCGCCTTCCCGGCGGACTATCAGGGCCGGGACGTCGCCGGCAAGACGGCGAGCTTTGCGGTCACCCTGAAGAAGGTGGAGGCCCCGCGTCTCCCGGAGCTCGACGGCGACTTCGCGCGCTCCCTCGGAGTGCCGGACGGCAACCTGGACAAGATGCGCGCCGAGGTGAAGGCCAACGTCGAGCGCGAGGTGAAGAAGCGGCTCGGCGGCGACCTCAAGAACCGCGTCATGCAGGCGCTGCTCGACGCCGCGCGGCCGGAGCTGCCGAAGTCGCTCGTCGACATGGAGGTGCAGCGCGTGGTCGCCGGCGCCCGGGCCGACCTCGAGGCGCGCGGCCTGAAGATGGAGTCGATGCCGATCGACCCGCAGGTGTTCGAGGCGCAGGCCAAGCGGCGGGTCGCGCTCGGGCTGATCATCGGCGAGCTGGTGAAGAAGCACGACCTCGGCGCCAAGCCGCAGCAGGTGCGCACGCTCGTCGAGGAGCACGCCGCAGCCTACGAGCAGCCCGCCGAGGTGGTGAAGTGGTACTATTCCCAGCCGGAGCGACTCGCGGAAATCGAAGGTCTGGCCGTCGAACAGAATGTCGTCGACTGGGTGCTCAGGAACGCTAAGGCCGTCGAGAAGACGGTCGCGTTCGACCAACTCATGAGTGAGACGGCATGATGCGCAACAACGGACTTCCCCGCACGGGGGCGAGCGAGCGGATGGAGCCCCAGGGTCTCGGGCTCATCCCGATGGTGATCGAGCAGAGCGGGCGGGGCGAGCGCGCCTACGACATCTACTCCCGTCTGCTCAAGGAGCGGGTGGTCTTCCTGGTCGGACCGGTCAACGAGGTCTCGGCCAACCTGATCGTCGCCCAGCTGCTGTTCCTCGAGTCCGAGAACCCGGACAAGGACATCTCGTTCTACATCAACTCGCCCGGCGGATCCGTGTCGGCGGGGCTCGCGATCTACGACACGATGCAGTTCATCAAGCCCGACGTGTCGACGCTGTGCATCGGGCAGGCGGCCAGCATGGGCGCGCTGCTGCTGTGCGCCGGGTCGAAGGGCAAGCGCTTCTGCCTGCCGAACTCGCGCGTGATGATCCACCAGCCGATGGGCGGCTTCCAGGGCCAGGCCTCGGACATCGAGATCCACGCGAAGGAGATCCTGTACCTGCGCGGCAAGCTGAACGAGATCATGGCAAAGCACACGAGCCAGACGGTCGACCAGATCGCCCGGGACACCGATCGGGACAATTTCCTATCTGCCGACGAGGCCATGCAGTATGGTCTCGTGGATCGGATTCTGACCTCGCGTACCGAGGCGACGGCGGTCTGAGAGGGCACTAAATGGCCGGGATGTCCGACAAGAGCGGGAGCGAGAAGCTCCTCTACTGCTCGTTCTGCGGGAAGAGCCAGCACGAGGTCCGCAAGCTGATCGCGGGCCCGTCGGTGTTCATCTGCGACGAGTGCATCGAGCTCTGCAACGACATCATCCGGGAGGAGAGCACCGGCGACAAGGGCGCCCGCACCGCGCGCTCGGACCTTCCGACCCCCAAGGAGATCTGCTCGATCCTCGATGAGTACGTGATCGGGCAGGAGCAGGCGAAGAAGATCCTGTCGGTCGCCGTCTACAACCACTACAAGCGCCTCAAGCACCTCGCGAAGACCGACGAGGTCGAGCTCGCGAAGTCGAACATCCTGCTGATCGGGCCGACCGGCTCGGGCAAGACGCTGCTCGCGCAGACCCTCGCGCGCCTCCTGAACGTGCCGTTCGTGATCGCCGACGCGACCACCCTCACCGAGGCCGGGTACGTCGGCGAGGACGTCGAGAACATCATCCAGAAGCTGCTGCAGAACTGCGACTACGACGTCGACAAGGCCAAGCGCGGGATCGTGTACATCGACGAGATCGACAAAATCTCGCGGAAGAGCGACAACCCCTCGATCACGCGCGACGTGTCCGGCGAGGGCGTGCAGCAGGCGCTGCTCAAGCTGGTCGAGGGCACGATCGCGTCGGTGCCGCCGCAGGGTGGGCGCAAGCACCCGAACCAGGACTTCGTCCAGGTCGACACGACCAACATCCTGTTCATCTGCGGCGGCGCGTTCGACGGCCTCGAGAAGATCATCCGCAATCGCAGCGAGAAGACCGGCATCGGGTTCGGCGCCGAGGTGAAGAGCCTGCGCTCGAGCAAGGACATCAGCGAGGTGATCAAGTCGGTCGAGCCCGAGGACCTGATCAAGTACGGCCTGATCCCGGAGTTCGTCGGGCGGCTGCCGGTGGTCGCGATCCTCGAGGAGCTCGACGAGCACGCGCTCATCCGCATCCTCACCGAGCCGAAGAACGCGCTCATCAAGCAGTATCAGAAGCTCTTCGCGATGGAGGGGGTCGACCTCGAGGTGCGCCCCCAGGGGCTCACCGCGATCGCCGAGCGCGCGCTCGCCCGCAAGACCGGCGCGCGCGGCCTGCGCTCGATCCTCGAGCAGGCCCTGCTCGAGATCATGTTCGACCTGCCGGCGCTCGAGAACGTGAGCAAGGTGGTGGTCGACGAGGCCACGATCGTCGGCGACGGCAAGCCGCTCCTCATCTACTCGGATCAACCCAAGGTTGCCGGGTCCCACTGACCCCTGCCCAGGCCGCGGCGGCGCCGTGCGCCTGCGGCGAGCGGCGCTTGAATCCGGGGCGTTCCGCCCCAACTCTGCTCCGATGTGAGGAGTAATGCCATGTCCAGCACCAGCGATCTCTCGAGCCTGCCCACCCAGTTCCCGCTGCTTCCCCTGCGGGACGTCGTGGTCTTTCCGCACATGGTCATCCCGCTCTTCGTCGGGCGGCCGAAGTCCATCAAGGCGATGGAGATCGCGATGGAGGCGGGCAAGAGCATCCTGCTCGTCGCGCAGAAGTCGGCGGCCAAGGACGAGCCCGCGCCCGAGGACATGTACTCGATCGGGTGCATCTCCAACATCCTGCAGATGCTGAAGCTCCCCGACGGCACGGTGAAGGTGCTGGTGGAGGGCAGCCAGCGCGCGCGGATCGACGAGATCGCCGACCAGCGTACGCACTACTCCGCGGTGGCGACGCCGGTCGCGCCCGGGCCGGTGGATTCGAACGAGGTCGAGGCGATGCGGCGGGCGCTGGTCGCCCAGTTCGACCAGTACGTCAAGCTGAACAAGAAGATCCCGCCCGAGATCCTCACCTCCCTCGCCGGCATCGAGGATGCGGGGCGCCTCGCCGACACGGTCGCCGCGCACCTGCCGCTCAAGCTCGAGCAGAAGCAGAAGGTGCTCGAGATGTTCGACGTCAAGGCGCGGCTCGAGAGCCTGCTCGCGCAGCTCGAGGCCGAGATCGACATCCTCCAGGTCGAGAAGCGCATCCGCGGGCGCGTGAAGCGCCAGATGGAGAAGAGCCAGCGCGAGTACTACCTCAACGAGCAGGTCAAGGCGATCCAGAAGGAGCTCGGCGAGGGCGAGGAGGGCGCCGACCTCGAGGAGATGGAGAAGCGCATCAAGGCGGCGCGCATGCCCAAGGACGCGCGCCACAAGGCGGAAGCCGAGCTCAAGAAGCTCAAGCTCATGTCGCCGATGTCGGCCGAGGCGACCGTCGTGCGCAACTACCTCGACACGCTCGTCGGCCTGCCGTGGAAGAAGCGCAGCAAGATCTCCAAGGACATCGTCGCGGCCGAGAAGGTGCTCGACCAGGACCACTACGGGCTCGAGAAGGTGAAGGAGCGGATCGTCGAGTACCTGGCGGTGCAGAGCCGCGTCGACCAGATGAAGGCGCCGATCCTGTGCCTGGTGGGCCCGCCCGGGGTCGGCAAGACCTCGCTCGGCCAGTCGATCGCGCGCGCGACCAACCGCAAGTTCGTGCGCATGTCGCTCGGCGGCGTGCGCGACGAAGCGGAGATCCGCGGGCATCGCCGCACCTACATCGGTTCGATGCCGGGCAAGATCCTCCAGAACATGAGCAAGGTGGGCGTGCGCAATCCGCTCTTCCTGCTCGACGAGGTCGACAAGCTCGGCATGGACTTCCGCGGCGACCCGTCCTCGGCGCTGCTCGAGGTGCTCGACCCGGAGCAGAACCACACCTTCGTCGACCACTACGTCGAGGTCGAGTTCGACCTGTCGGAGGTCATGTTCGTCGCGACGGCGAACACGCTCAACATCCCGCCTGCGCTGCTCGACCGGATGGAGGTGATCCGCCTTTCCGGCTACACCGAGGACGAGAAGGTCAACATCGCGGTGCGCTACCTGCTGCCCAAGCAGATGAAGAACAACGGCGTCAAGAAGGACGAGCTGACGGTCCAGGAGAGCGCGATCCGAGACATCATCCGCTACTACACACGCGAGGCGGGCGTGCGCAATCTCGAGCGCGAGCTCTCGAAGATCTGCCGCAAGACGGTGAAAGGGATCGTGTCGAAGGGTGACGGCAAGAAGGTCACCGTCACCGCGCGCAACCTCGACAAGTTCGTCGGCGTGCGGCGGTACACGTACGGGGTCGCCGAGCGCGAGAACCAGGTGGGCCAGGTCACCGGACTTGCGTGGACCGAGGTCGGCGGCGAGCTGCTGACGATCGAGGTCGCGGTCATGCCGGGCAAGGCGAAGACCATCACCACCGGCAAGCTCGGCGAGGTGATGCAGGAGTCGATCCAGGCCGCGCTGTCGGTGGTCCGTAGCCGCGCCCAGCGCCTGGGCGTCGCCGACGACGTGTTCCAGAACCGGGACATCCACATCCACCTGCCCGAGGGCGCGACCCCGAAGGACGGACCGAGCGCCGGCATCGGCATCTGCACGGCGATGGTCTCCGCGCTCACCGGCATCCCGGTGCGGGCCGATGTCGCGATGACCGGCGAGATCACGCTGCGCGGCGAGGTGCTGGTGATCGGCGGCCTGAAGGAGAAGCTCCTCGCGGCGCACCGCGGCCAGATCAAGACGGTGCTGATTCCGGAAGAGAACGTGAAGGATCTCGCGGAGATCCCGGACAACATCAAGAACCGCCTCGAGATCGTCCCGGTGAAGTGGATCGACCAGGTCCTCGACGTCGCGCTCGAGCGCAAGCCCGAGCCGGTCGCCGCCGCGACCGAGGCGGCCGCGCCGGTTCAGCCCGCCGTGCAGGAAGACAAGCCCGCCGCCGCGGTGATCAAGCACTGAGGCGCCGGCGCTGCGCCCTCGAGCGGCGCGCGGGCGCCGCGCAGCCTTGACTTTGCGCGTGCCGCATTGCTATAAGAGGCGCCTTCCCGGTCCCGTTCCCGGCGCCCGCGCGAGTCGGCGCGCGGCTTCGTTTCGTACCGTCTGTTGCAAAGGGGAGCCATGAACAAGAGCGACATGATCGAGCAGATCGCCAAGTCTGCCGACATCTCGAAGGCCGCCGCCGAGCGCGCGCTCGATGCCGCGGTGGCGAGCATCAAGGCGGCGTTGCGCAAGGGCACGCCGGTGACGCTGGTCGGATTCGGGACGTTCTATGTCGGCAAGCGCGCGGCCCGCACCGGCCGCGACCCGCGCACGCAGGCGGAGATCAAGATCACTGCGGCGCGAGTGCCGAAGTTCCGCCCTGGAAAGGCGCTGAAGGATGCGCTAAACTAGCGGCCCTCTCCGGGAAGGCGGGCGAAGGTCGTCGTTCGCGGCTCGAGTCCGAGGAAAGGGTGCTTAGCTCAGCGGGTAGAGCGTCGCCCTTACAAGGCGAATGTCGGCGGTTCGATCCCGTCAGCACCCACCACGTTCGGTCCCGGGAGCGGACGCCGGGCGGCAACGCCGGTCGCGCATGAAGCAAGGAGTGGTAGTTCAGCTGGTTAGAATACCGGCCTGTCACGCCGGGGGTCGCGGGTTCGAGTCCCGTCCACTCCGCCAACACTCGAGAAGAGGCGAACCCAGGTTCGCCTTTTCCATTTCTGATCCGCGCGCCGGGAAGCCGGCGCGGCCGAGGGAGCCGCGATGTTCGACTTCGTAGCCCGCCACAAGCGGCTGATGCAGATCTTCCTCGCGATCGTGATCGTGCCCACGTTCGCGTTCTTCGGCATCCAGTCCTACGACCGGATGTTCTCGAGCGGCGACGCGGTGGCCGAGGTGGCGGGTCAGACGATTACGCTGCCCGAGTTCAGCCGGGCGCTCGACCAGCAGCGCGAGAACCTGCGCGGCATGCTCGGCAAGGCCTACGATCCGACGCTGCTCGAATCGCTCCCGGCGCGGCGCGAGCTGCTCGAGGGGCTGATCGGGCAGCGCGCGCTGCTGACCTACGCACAGCGCAATCGCATGCTGGTGCCGGACGAGCTGCTCCAGGCGGCGATTGCCGCCGAGCCGGTGTTCCAGGAAGACGGCAGGTTCTCCCGCGCCCGCTACCAGGCGCTCCTGCGCGGGCAGAACATGAGCGAGCCGCAGTTCGAGGCGCAGATGCGCGCCGACATGATGATGCGGCAGCTCGCGGGCGGACTGGCCGAGTCGGGGTTCGTCTCCAAGACCGCGGCGCGGCGCGTCCTCGATGCGCGCACCGAGCGGCGCGAGCTCTCCGAGCTCGTGTTTCCCGCGGTCCAGTACGCGCCGCAGGTGAAGCTCGCCGCCGACGCGGTCGAGTCGTACTACAAGGCGAACCCGAAGCAGTTCGAGGCCCCCGAGCAGGTGCGCGCCGAGTACGTCGTCCTCTCGCCCGAGGTGCTGGCGGCGGCGGAGACGGTGTCGCCCGAGGACGTGCGAAAGTGGTACGAGGCGAACATTGCACCCCGCGCGAGCCAGCGGGCGGAGGCGCGCAAGAAGATCGAGTCGATCGCGGCCGAGCTGCGCCGCGACCCCGGGCGGTTCGCGGAGCTCGCGAAGGCGAACTCGCAGGACCCGGGTTCTGCGGCGGCCGGTGGCGACCTCGGCTGGTTCGGCCGGGGGGCGATGGTGAAGCCGTTCGAAGACGCCACGTTCAAGCTGAAGCAGGACGAGACGAGCCCGATCGTCGAGACCGAGTTCGGGTTTCACATCATCCGGGTCACCGGGATCCGCAAGCCCGGCCAGGACGGCGCGAAGGTCGAGGAGCGGCGCGCGAGCCACATCCTCGTCGCGGCGCCCAAGGCCGAGAAGGACTTTGCCGCGGCCCGGCCCGAGATCGAGGCCGAGCTGAAGCGCGAGCGGGTCGCGAAGCGCTTCGTCGAGCTCGCCGAGGCGTTCGGCAACCTCGCCTACGAGCAGCCCGACAGCCTCCAGCCGCTCGCCGAGCGGTACAAGCTCAAGGTCGAGGCGACCGGGTGGATTTCCCGGGAGGGGCCGCCGCCGCCGTTCGACAACGCCAAGCTGCTCGCCGGGCTCTTCTCGGACGATGCGGTCCGCAACAAGCGCAACACCGAGGCGATCGAGGTGGCGCCCAACCGCATCGTCGTGGCGCGCGTCCTCGAGCACAAGTCGGCGCAGCTGCGCCCGCTGGAGACCGTGCGGGCCGACATCACGCGGCTGCTCACCGAAGCCGAGGCCCAGAAGCTGGCCCGTGCGGCGGGCGAGGCGCGCCTCGCCGACCTGCAGTCGGGCAAGG
>CAZIXQ010000135.1:0-10228 GCA_964543155.1 uncultured Enterobacteriaceae bacterium | reverse complement strand
GGCGGAGCCCCGCCGCGGCCACGTCGACCGCGACGGGCCCGCCGGTGGCCGCGCAGTAGGGCAGGGCGAGAAACACGATCAGCACCATGGCGAGCTCGGTGAACTCGTAGGCGCCGAGGAACGGCAGGCGCAGCGCGTAGCGCATCAGGACGTCGAACAGCACGAGCGCGAGCAGGCCGAGGAGCACCGCGCCCGCGCCGAGGGCGAGGGCGCGCAGCACGCGGTCGGGCACCGACGGCGCCTACTGGACCGGATAGCCCGCCCGGCGCAGCATCTCGCGCGCCGGGATGCCCTTCGGCTCCGAGTCCTTGATCCAGTCGGCGACGATCGGCTTGAGCAGCTCGGCGATGCGCTTCTGCTCGGCGGCGGAGAGCTCCACCACCTCGGCCTTGCCGCGCACACCAGCGAGCCCGTCGGCGGAGCGCTTGAGATAGACCTCGGTCGCCTTGAGGCTCAGCGCGCGGCCAGAGAGGCGGTCGATCGCGGCGCGCGCCGCCGGCGACAGGCCGTCGTACTTCTTCTTGTTCATCGCGACCAGGAACGACGAGCGGCCGAAGAGCGGCCCGGCGACGGTGTAGCCGCGGCCGACCTCGCCGAGGCGGAAGTCGGGGATGGTGGAGAAGGGGAGCATCGCGCCGTCAACCACGCCGCGCTCGAGGCTCTGGTAGACCTCGGTGATCGGCATCGCGACCGGCACCGCGCCCATGACCTCGAGTTGCCGCGCCTGCGCCGCCGAGGGCGCGCGCATGCGCTTACCCTTGAGGTCGTCGAGCGAGCGGAACGCCTTGTCGCGCGAGATGAGTCCGGCGTCCTCGGCGCCCCAGAGGGCGATCACGTGGGTGCCCTCGTACTCCGGGCGCAGGTACGGATCGAGCAGGTCCCACATCATGTTCGTCGCCGCGACCCCGTCGGGCTTCAGGCCCGGCAGCTCGATCATCTGCGTGCGCGGGAAGGCGGGCGAGGTGTAGCCCGGCAGAGTGAAGACGAGGTCCACCACGCCCTCCTTCGCCTGGCGGAAGAGCTCGGGCGGCTTGCCGCCGAGCTGCATCGACGGGTAGAGCGTCACCTTCACCTCGCCGTTCGTCGCCTTCGCCACTTCCTGGCTCCAGGGGGTGAGGATCTCGCGGTAGATCACGTGCACCGGCGGGACGAACGTGGACAGGCGCAGCTCCTGGGCGAGCGCGGTCGGGACGGCGAGCGCGGCGGCGACGAGCGCGGCCGCGAGGGTCGTGCGTGCGGGCTTCGACATGCGGGGCCTCCTCCTGGAGTGATGCGGCTGCGGCCGCCTGGCCCGGCCGCCGGGCGGGATTTTAGCCGGCGCGCTGGACGATGCCCATCAGCCTGTAGACGAGCATCGCCGCGGCGAAGTCATACGCGTGGAAGCCCCGGATCGGCGCGAACTCGAGGAGATCGAAGCCGACGATGCGCCGCTGCTTGGCCACCGACTCGAACAGCCCGAGCGTCTGGTACCAGCTCAAGCCCCCCGGCACCGGTGTCCCGGTGGCGGGCAGCACCGACGGATCGATGCCGTCCACGTCGAGCGTGAAGAAGACCTGTGCCGGGAAGTCGTCCGGCAGCGCGATCGCGTCGATGCGCTCGCGCGCCAGCCGATCGGCGTCGATGTAGCGCACGCCGTAGCGCGCCCGCGCCTCGCGCTCCTCCTCGCAGTAGGCGCGGTTGCCGAGCTGGAAGAGCGGAATCCCGGCCTCGACGATGCGGCGCATCACCGATGCGTGGCTGAGCGGGTCTCCCTCGTAGGCGTCGCGCAGGTCCGCGTGTGCGTCGATCTGAACGACGCCGAAATCGCGCACGCCCGCGTCGAGGTAGCCTCTGATCACGCCCCAGGTCACGGTGTGCTCGCCGCCGAGCACCACCGGCATCTTCCCGAGCCGCAGGATCTTCCCGACCGTGGCGGCGATCGATTCGATCACCTTCGCGGGCCTCCCGCGGCAGTCGACCGCAGGCCACGTATAGATCCCGTCGGCGCCCGGGTCGCTCGCCCCGTCCCAGCGCTCGAGCTGGCCGGACGCGGCGAGAATCGCCGCCGGCCCCTTGGCCGTCCCGCCGCCGTAGGAGACGGTCTTCTCGTAGGGGACGGGCACGACGTGGAAGCGCGCCGCTTCCGGCGCGAGCGGCGGGATCTCGGTGCCGAGAAAACGCGGCGGGCGCGCGCGCGACCTGCTCATGACAGTCGGCGCTTGAACTCGTCGTAGCCGAACTCGCGCACGATCCGGAGCCGGTCGGTCTCCGAGTTCCAGATCGCGATGCTGGGGAGCCGGATGCCGTTGAACGTCGTCGTCTTGACCATCGTGTAGATGGCCATGTCCTCGAACATCAGGCGGTCGCCGACGCGCAGCGGCGCAGGAAACGAGTAGTCGCCGATCACGTCGCCGGCGAGGCAGGTCTGCCCGCCGAGGCGGTACGAGTGCGGGTGCTCGCCCGGCTTCCCGGCGCCGATGATCCGCGGCCGGTACGGCGCCTCGATCACGTCGGGCATGTGGCAGGTCGCCGAGGTGTCGAGAATCGCGAGCGGCATCCCGTTCCAAGGCAGATCGAGGACCTCGGCGACGAGCACGCCGGCGTCCAGCGCGATCGCTTCGCCCGGCTCGAGGTAGGCCTGCACGCGGTGGCGGGCCTGGAAGTCGCGCAGGAGCCCGATCAGGTCGTCGACCTGGTAGTCGGGGCGGGTGATGTGGTGCCCGCCGCCGAAGTTGATCCACTGCATGCCCGGGATGAACTCGCCGAACTTCGCCTCGAACGCCGCGACGGTGCGCGCGAGCGGGGGGAAGTCCTGCTCGCACAGCGTGTGGAAGTGCAGGCCGCTGATGCCCTCGAGACTGCCGCGGAACTGCGAGCGGACGATGCCGAGCCGCGAGTGCGGCGCGGCGGGGTCGTACAGCGGTCGCTCGCCCTCGGAGTGCTCGGGGTTCACCCGCAGCCCGAAGCGCAGCTCCGGCCGGCGCGCGAGCGCGGCGCGCACGAGCGGCTGGAAGCGCTCCCATTGCGCGAACGAGTTGAATACGACGTGATCCGAGATCTCCAGGATCTCGGCGAGGTCGCGTTCGGTGTAGGCGGCCGAGAAGGTGTGGACCTCGCCGCCGTACGCCTCGCGGCCGAGGCGAGCCTCGTGCAGGCCGCTCGCGCACGTGCCCCTGAGATAGCGCGAAACGAGCGGCGCCAGCGACCACATCGAGAACGCCTTCAGGGCGAGGAGGATCTTCGCGCCGCTCGCGCGCTGGACGCCGTCCAGCGCGCGCAGGTTCGCCTCGATCGCGACCTCGTCGACGACGAAGCAGGGCGAAGGGAGGCGGCGCGGGTCGAGCCGCCGGAACCGCTCGGTGTTCACTTCAGGCCCGGATCACGCCATCGGCGCGTCGGGCGTGATCACCGTCCACGGCAGCCCGTGCTCGTTCATCGCGTCCATGAACGGGTCCGGGTCGAACTGCTCGAGGTTGAAGACGCCCTTGCCTCGCCACTTGCCGGTCAGCATCATCTTCGCGCCGATCATGGCCGGAACGCCGGTCGTGTAGGAGATGGCCTGCGCGCCGACCTCGCGGTAGCACGCCTCGTGATCGCAGATGTTGTAGACGAAGGCGAGCTTCTCCTTGCCGCCCTTCTTGCCGCGCACGAAGCAGCCGATGCAGGTCTTGCCCTTGGTGAGCGGGCCGAGGCTCGCGGGGTCGGGCAGCAGCGCCTTCAGGAACTCGAGCGGGATGATGCTGCGCCCCTGGAACGTCACCGGCTCGATCGAGGTCATCCCGACGTTGCCGAGCACGCGCAGGTGCGTGAGGTAGTTGTCCGAGAACGTCATCCAGAACCGCGCGCGCTTGAGCGTCGGGAAGTTCTTGACGATCGACTCGAGCTCCTCGTGGTAGAGGAGGAAGATCTTCTTCGGCCCGATGCCCTCCGGGAAGTCGAACATCCGGTTGACCGAGAGCGGATCGGTGGTCTTCCACTCGCCCGCCTCCCAGTAGCGCCCGCGCGCGGTGACCTCGCGGATGTTGATCTCGGGGTTGAAGTTGGTCGCGAACGGCTTGCCGTGATCGCCCGCGTTGCAGTCGATGATGTCCAGCTCCTCGATCGTGTCGAAGTGGTGCTTCGCGAGGTAGGCGGTAAAGACGTTCGTCGCGCCGGGATCGAACCCGCTGCCGAGCAGCGCCATGAGCCCGCGCTGCGCGAAGCGGTCGTGGTAGGCCCATTGCCAGCTGTACTCGAACTTCGCGGTGTCGCGCGGCTCGTAGTTCGCCGTGTCGAGGTAGTCGACGCCCGCGGCGAGGCAGGCGTCCATGATCGGGAGATCCTGGTAGGGCAGCGCGACATTGATCACGATCGCGGGCTTCTCGCGCTCGATCAGCGCAATCGTGTTCGGCACCTGGTCGGCGTCGACCTGCGCAGTGCGCACCGTGCGCCCCGACCGGGCGAGGACGTCGGCCGCGATGCTCTTACACTTTGCCTCGGTGCGGCTCGCGAGCACGATCTCGGAGAAGACCCCCGGCACCTGCGCGCACTTGTGGGTCACCACCTGACCGACGCCGCCGGCGCCGACGATCAGCACCTTCGCCATGCTGGCCCCTCCGGTTCAGTCTTCGTAGTAGGTGTAGCCGCGCAGGCTCGCCGCGAAGCTCTCGAGCACCGCCTGGCGCTCGGCGACCGACACGCGGCCGTCGCGCACCGCCTGTTCCGCGGTCTTGCGGAACTGCTCGAGCAGGCTCTGCGGCTGGTACTCCACGTAGCTCAGGACGTCGGCGATGCTGTCGCCGCTCATCTCGCGCACGAAGTCGAACGTGCCGTCCTCGTTGATGCGCACGCTCACGACGTTGGTGTCGCCCATCAGGTTGTGCAGGTCGCCGAGGGTCTCCTGGTAGGCGCCCACCAGGAACACCCCGAGGTAGTAGGGCTCGCCGTCGATCACCGGGTGCACCGGGAGGGTCTTGCGGATGCCGCGGTTGGAGATGAACTGGTCGATCTTGCCATCCGAGTCGCAGGTGATGTCGGCGATGATCGCCTGGCGGGAGGGCTGCTCGGTGTGGCGGTGCACCGGCATGATCGGGAAGATCTGGTCGATCGCCCACACGTCGGGCAGCGACTGGAACACCGAGAAGTTGCCGTAGTAGATGTCCGAGAGCGACTGCTCGAGACCGTCGAGGCCCGGCGGCTTGCGCTTCACGTCCGCGAGCCGGCGCACGATCGTGCTCACGATCTCGAGGAAGATGTTCTCGGCGAGCGAGAGCTCGCGCAGGCGGATCTGGCCGCGCTTGAAGAGGTCGCGAATCTCGCCGCGGTAGTAGAGCGCGTCGTTGTAGCACTCCTGGAGGTTGCGCGGGCCGATGCTCTTCAGCGAGTCGCGCAGGTTGCCGATCAGCTCGTGCTCCTTCGGCTGCGCCGGCGGCACCTGGCCCGGCTCGAAGCGGGTCACGTCGAGGATGTTGAAGAGCAGCACCGAGGAGTACGCGACCGTGGCGCGCCCCGACTCGGTCACGATCACCGGGTGCGCGATGCCCTGCGGGTCGAGCACGCTCATGATCGCCTCGACCACATCGAGGCAGTATTCGTCGAGCGAGTAGTTCTTGCTGTAGTCGTAGCTCGTCTGCGAGCCGTCGTAGTCCACGGCCAGCCCGCCGCCGAGGTCGAGGTAGCCGAGCGCCGCGCCCTCCTGCTTGAGATCGGCGTAGTAGCGGGCGGCCTCGAGCACGCCGCTGCGGATCTCGCGGATGTTGGGAATCTGCGAGCCGAGGTGATAGTGCAGGAGCTGCAGGCAGTCGAGCATGTCGGCCGACTTCAAAGCGTCGATCAGCTCGACGATCTGGGCGGTGGTCAGGCCGAAGATGCTGCGGTCGCCGCTCGACTCGTTCCACGCGCCGCTCACCCGCGAGGCGAGCTTCACGCGCAGGCCGAGCATCGGCCGGATGCCGAGCGCGCGGCTCGTCTCGAGCACGATCGGCAGCTCGGTCGGCGTCTCGACCACGAAGAAGCACTTGTAGCCGAGCTTGACCGCCTGCAGGCCGAGGGTGATGAACTCGGTGTCCTTGTAGCCGTTGCAGACGATGTAGCCCGCGCCGGGCTCCATGTTGGCGAGCGCGATCAGGAGCTCGGCCTTGCTGCCGGCCTCGAGCCCGTGGCCGTAGCGCGCGCCGAAGCGGGCGATCTCTTCGATCACCTGGCACTGCTGGTTGACCTTGATCGGGAACACGCCGCGGTAGCCGCCGTTGTAGGCGAGCTGGGCCATCGCGCGCCCGAACGCCTCGTTGAGCAGCGAGACCTGGGCGTCGAGGATGTTCTCGATGCGCAGCAGGACGGGCATCTTCAGCCCGCGCTCCTGCATGCCGGCGATGATGTCGAGCAGGGCGACCCGCGCCCGGGTGCCGTTGAACGGCACGCTGACCGCGACGTTGCCGTCGTCGGAGAGGTCGAAGTAGCCCGCCCCCCAGCTCTTGATGCCGTAGAGCTCGGCCGATTCGGCCGCGCTCCAGCTCGGGGCGACGGCGGCTCTGAGTTGTGCCTTCAGTTCGTCTTCTCGCGCAGTGTCGCGGGGATCACGCGGACCGTCGGGGTCCGTCGAGTGGCCCGAATGGTGCCTGCGCGGTCCCGAAAGATCAAGCGCGGAGGGCGATGTTTTTGCAGGAGAAAGGCGTCGAGGCGCGCGCATGGCCGGGAGTCTGAGGCGCTGCCGCTGCAGGAATGTGACGGGGGGCGTTCCGGGACCGGCTTCAGGCCGCGCGCGCCGCGGTCGCCGGCCCCTCGAGCTCGCGCAGATCCTCCTCGGTGAGGGTCTCCTTCTGCAGCAGGAGCTGGGCGCCGCGCTCGAGGGTCGCGCGCCGGTCGGTGAGGATCCCGACCGCCCGGGCGAACGCGCGCTCCACGATGTCCTTCACGGCGGTGTCGATCTCGCGTGCCGTCGCTTCGCTGAAGTCGCGCGACTTCAGGCCGCCGGCCGGCGTGGCGAGGAACTGCGCCTGCTCGGTTTCGTAGGCGACCTGGCCGAGGCTGGGCGTCATCCCGAACCGCGTCACCATGCTGCGCGCGATGTTCGTCACCTTCACGAGGTCGTCCGCCGCGCCGGTCGAGATCTCGTCGAACACGATGTGCTCCGCCGCCCGGCCCCCGAGCAGGACGGCCATCTTGCTCTCGAGCTCCCCCGTGGTCATCAGGAAGCGGTCCTCGGTCGGCCGCTGGATCGTGTAGCCGAGCGCGCCGACGCCGCGCGGGATGATCGAGATCTTGTGCACCGGATCGGAGCCCGGGATCGCCGTCGCGACGAGCGCGTGGCCCATCTCGTGGTAGGCGACCGTGCGCCGCTCCTTCTCGTTCAGCACCCGGTTCTTCTTCTCGAGGCCGGCGATGATGCGCTCGACCCCGTCGTTGAAGTCGCGCATCGCTACCGCGTCGGCGCCCCGGCGGGTGGCGAGCAGCGCCGCCTCGTTGACGAGGTTCGCCAGATCGGCGCCGGAGAAGCCCGGCGTGAGCGCGGCGATCTTCTCCGGCTCCACGTCGGGACCGAGCTTGGCCTTCTTCAGGTGGACGGCGAGGATCGCGATGCGGCCCTTCTTGTCGGGCCGATCGACGAGCACCTGGCGGTCGAAGCGGCCGGCGCGCAGCAGCGCCGGGTCGAGGACTTCGGGGCGGTTGGTGGCCGCGAGCAGCACGAGGCCCGACGAGGGATCGAACCCGTCGAGCTCCGCGAGCAGCTGGTTGAGCGTCTGCTCCTTCTCGTCGTGGCCGCCGACCCCGAAGCCGCCGCGCGCGCGACCCAGCGCGTCGACTTCGTCGATGAAGATGATCGCGGGGGCGAGCTTGCGGGCCTGCTCGAAGAGGTCGCGCACGCGCGCGGCGCCCACGCCGACGAACATCTCCACGAACTCCGAGCCGTTGATCGACAGGAAGGGCACGCCCGCCTCGCCGGCGACCGCACGCGCAAGCAGCGTCTTGCCGGTGCCGGGCGGGCCGACGAGGAGGATGCCCTTCGGCAGGCGCCCGCCGAGCCGGCCGTACGCGCCGGGGTCCCTGAGGAACTCGACCACCTCCTTCAGCTCGTCCTTCGCCTCGTCCACGCCGGCGACGTCGCCGAAGGTGACCTTGACGTCCTTCTCCATGTAGACCTTCGCCTTGCTCTTGCCGACCGAGAGGAAGCCGCCGCCGAGCCCCTGCTTCTCGGCGAACTTGCGCATGACGAACCACCACAGGCCGAAGAACACCGCGGCGGGAATGATCCAGCCGAGGATGTCGCGCAGGAAAGTGTTCTCGATGACGCCGGTGAACTTCACGTCGTACTGCTGGAGGTCCCGCGCGAGGTTCTCGTCCACGCGCACCGCGACGAAGCGCGAGCGCTTGTCGGGCAACGGTTCCTTGAACGTGCCCTCGACGACGTTCTCGCGGATCACCACCTCGGCGATCCGGCCTTCCTTGAGGTACCCGACGAACTCGCTGTAGGTGATCGGCTCGACCGTGCGCGCCTCCTTCCAGAGGTTGGCGAGCCACATGACCGCGAGCACCGCGAGTACGAAGTACCAGAGGTTGATCTGGGTCTGTCGTTCCATGTCTTTACGGCTCCCGCGCTGGGTGCTGGTTGCACGTGGTCGAAGGCGATTCCGCGATGCGGTGCGGACGGGATCGGTTGCGGCCGGCGCGGCCGAGGCTCACAATCACCGCAGGCCCGCTGCCCGCCCGATCCTAGATGGGTGCCCGGGCCGCCGCTTCAAGGAGCATGCGCATGGGCCGTGTCACCCCGCAGATCCCGCTCCCGCGGGACGAGGGCCGCCTCATCGAGCGGGCGGACGGCTTCTACTGGCGCTCCCGGGAGACCGGAGCGGAATACGGTCCCTTCGCGAGCGCCGCTGACGCGCGCGAGGACATGCTGTTCGACGCCGAGGCCGACGAGGTGGAGTCCGACGAGACGCTCGAGGAAGCGGAGGCCGAGATCGGGCTGTCCGGGTGGGTCGACCCCGACACGGGCGACCTCGGCGAGAGCTGGACCCCGCGGCTCGAGGATCACTAGCCGCGGTGCGCTATCGCGCCGCGGGCGCCCCGCCGGACGCGCGACGGAACATCCGCGCGGCGGCGCGGACGAGCCTGGGGAGGAACCACGCCGCGGCGACCAGGAAGACGACGAGGGCGCCGAGGAACGCGAGGGGCAGCTTGATCGCGGCCAGCAGGCCGGCCGGCACCACCAGGTCCTCGCCGACCGACGCGGTCCAGTTCGAGAACGGTTCCGGCGACGCGTTGATGAGCGCGCGCGTGCCCGCTTTCGTGAGGTGGGTTCCGGAAGCGATCGCGCCGCCGAGAATCGCGGCGACCGCGATCCAGACCGGATCGGCCTGGCCGAGGGCCGCAGCGGCGAGGAACGCGCCCGCCGGGACCCGAATGAACGTGTGCACGGCATCCCACACGCTGTCGAACGCGGGCACCTTGTCGGCGACGAACTCGCCGAGCGCCATCACCCCGGCCGCGCCCATGACCAGCGGATGCCTCAGGACCTCGAGGGCCGGCGGCAGCTCGAGCCAGCCGAAGTGCGCCGCCGCGCCGGCGACCAGGAGCGCGGCGTAGACGCGGATGCCGCTCGCCCAGGCGAGGCCCGCCGCGAGCGCGATCTCGTGCAGCCAGTCCATCGGGCGATTATAGGGACCGGGCGCGCCCCCCGAGCCGAGCGCGTGATGCGCGGGCTTGCGCAAATCGGGCGCCCACCCAACAATGCCGCCCCAACACGCGGCGCCGTACCGCCGCGATCAGAACCGGCACACAACGGAGGAGGACACCGATGAAATCAGCCACCCAGCCGCGGTCGCCGAGGCGGCGGCGCATGCTCCAGGCGGCCGCCGGCTCGGCGGCGCTGTCGACGCTCGGCTTTCCGGCCATCGTGCGCGGCCAGGCCTCGACCCTGAACGTCGGCGTGCTCCTGCCGGTCTCGGGGGTGCAGGCCTTCATCGGCCAGTCGTGCAAGTTTGGCGCGGACGTCGCCCCGGCGGTGCTCGCGGAGATGGGCTACGGCTCGAGCATCCGGCTGATCCACGCCGACACCGAGACCAACGTCGACGTCGCGCGCTCGCGCGCCGAGAAGCTGATCAACGACGGCGCGCAGGTGCTGGTGGGGCCGTTCGACTCGGGCGCGGCGGCGGCGATCGCGCAGGTCGCGGAGCAGAAGGGCGTGCCGTTCGTGATCAACATCGCCGCCGCGCCGCAGATCACCGAGCAGGGCTACAAGTTCGTGTTCCGCAACTTCCAGACCGCGGGCGAC
>CAZIXQ010000134.1:0-10243 GCA_964543155.1 uncultured Enterobacteriaceae bacterium | reverse complement strand
CCTGAACGAGTACGCCTGGCCGGAGAGCGCCGCGGAGAGCGCGGCCGTGGCACGCCTCGCCGCGGCGGCGCGCGCGGCGCAGGGCGCGCTCGAGCTCGCGCTGCTCGGCGCGTACCGGCCGCTCGCCTCCCTCGAGGGCATCGCCCGGCCCGCGGGCGCGAGCCCGGCGTTCAGACGCCTGTGGCAGCGCCAGGTCGAGGAGCCCGCCGAGGAGCGCCGGCTGGCGGCGGCGATCGAGGCGATCACGCCCGTCGAGGACGAGACCTCGCGCGCGGTGCAGCGACAGTACGAGGAGAACCCGTATCCGCGCTGGCACCGGGTGCCGGCGTCGCTCGCCACCGCCTACCCGCTGCAACGCGCGCTGCGCGAGCTCTTCCCGCACCTCGACGCGGGCAGATTTCACCTTCCCGAGTCGCCCGACATCCTCGTCGCCGGCTGCGGCACCGGCTACCACGCGGCGGTCACGGCGCTGCGCAATCCCGGCGCGCGGCTCCTCGCGGTGGACCTCAGCCGCGCGAGCCTCGCGTACGCGCAGCGCCGCGCGCGAGAGCTCGGCCTCGCGCACGTGCGCTTCGCGCAGGCCGACCTGCTCCGGCTCGGCGCGGCTCCCGACCGCTTCGACTACATCGAGTGCACCGGCGTCCTGCACCACCTGCGCGAGCCGCTCGCGGGCGGCCGCGCGCTCGTTTCGCTGCTCAAGCCCGGTGGCGTCATGAAGCTCGCGCTGTACAGCGAGCGGGCGCGGACGGGCGTCGTGGCGGCGCGCGAGCTGATCGCGCGCGCGGGGGTCCGGGGCGACCTCGAAGGCATCCGTGCGGCGCGCGAGCTCGTGCGCGCCGAGCCCGAGTCGAGCCCGGTGCACGCGCTCACGCGCGGCCCGGACTTCTACTCGGCCTCGGGCGCGCGCGACCTCCTGATGCACGTCCAGGAGCATCGCTTCACCACCGCGCAGCTCGGAGCGTTCCTGCACGCGCTCGGGCTCGAGCTGCTCGGGTTCGAGTTCGGCGACCCGAGCATCCCGGCGGCGTATCGTCAGCGCTTCCCCGACGATCCCGCCGCCGCCTCGCTCGCAAACTGGGGGCGCTTCGAGGACGAGCATCCCGCGGTGTTCGCCGGGATGTACCAGTTCTGGGCCGCCCGGGCCGCGTAGCGCTACGTGCGGGGCCGGAGCTGCCTCGCCACCCAGTCGAGCTTGTCGCGCATCTGCGCCTCGTCGGGGGGCTGCTTGCGCATGACCGGGTGGGGCAGCTCGAAGAACGAGCCGTCGGCCTTCACCGCGCGCCCGCCGCCGGTCTCGAGGTAGCAGTAGCCGACGCCGCCGAAGCTCGCCTCCGGCGCAGTGCCCTTCAGGCGCGCGGCGATCTGGTGCGCGACGACTTCGCCGTGCTGCTGCGCGAAGACCCCTGCCTTGGGCAGGACGAGCGGCAGGTCCGGCTTGTAGCGCCCGGGCAGCGGCACGACGACGACGTCGCCCGCGGCGTACACGCGGCCGCCCGTGTCCGCCGACTTCACCTCGAGCGTGTGCGGATCGACCGGGATCCAGCCCGACGCGTTCACGAGCCCCGCGTCGCGCACCACCTTCGGCGCCTCGTGCGGCGGCACCGAGATCAGCAGGTCGTAGCGCGCCTCCGTGCCGTCCTCGAAGGCGATGCGCCGCGCGCCGCCGTCCACGCGCACCGGCTTCTTCTGCGGGTGGAACGCGATGCCGCGCTGCGCGAGCTCCGCCTTGATGTGGTTCCCCATCTCGGGCCCGGCGGTGGCCATCGGCGTGCCCTCGACGGTGTAGATCGCGATGCCCGTCCGGTCCCCGACGCCGCGGCGCTCGAACGCGTGATGCATCAACATCGCCGCCTCGTACGGCGCGGGCGGGCACTTGAACGGCGTCTTCGGGATCACGATCGCGATCTCGCCCCCGGCGAACTTCTCCAGCACCGGCCGCAGGCGCTCGGCGCCGGCCACCGTGTAGAACGTGTGCGCGGCCTCGGCGAGCCCCGGGACGCCGCCCTCGTTCACGTCCGCGCCGAGCGCGATCACCAGGTAATCCCAGGCGAGCGTTTCCGCGCGCGTCGCGACCTTGCGGTGCGCCAGGTCGATCGCGGTGGCGTCGAGCTGCAGGAAGCGCACGCCCGCGTCGAGCAGCGCGGTGCGGTGCTGCGAGATCTCCTCGAACGTCCGCTCGCCGAGCATGATCCAGGTCTTGCCCGCGCCCACGTGGAAGCGCGGCGCGCGGTCGACGACGACGATCGCGTGCCCCTTCGGCGCGAGCCGGCGCAGGGTGTTCGCGGCGGCGATGCCGCCGAAGCCCCCGCCGAGGATCACGGTGGTCTCGCCGCTCATGTCGTCTCCTCGCGCGCGCCGCCCCCTACGGCGCGATCACGGCCGCAGCTCGACCACCGCCTCGCCCGAGACCGGGTCGGTGACGCCGAGGCCGCCGCCCAGGTCCTCCAGCGTGTCGCGGAAGCTGTCGAGGATGGCAATCATCCGCTCACGCGACGCGCCGAGGCTCGCGAAGTCGTTCCACTCGCCGATCATGCAATAGGTCCGCTCGCCGGTCTTCACGAGCGCGCCGCGCCGGAAGCCGGGGAAGTCGACCTTCGCCTTGCGGTGCGCCTCCTCGAACTTGGCCTCGCCGCCGGGCTTGACTCGGAACCGCACCACGTTGAAAGCGGTCATGGCACCTCCTGGTTCGCTGGTTGGGATGGGACGTTGCCGGTCGCCTGTGGCGCCGGGACCGCCCGCGCCATTGTCGGCCCAGGGCCGGACGGCCGTCAAAGCGCGGCTCGATCGAACGCGACCGTTCCGCGCTCAGCTCGCCCGCCGCATCGCCCCGCCCGACTCGGGGTGCCCGCCGCCGCGGCTGATCGGCTCGTCGAGCGCCGCGGGCGCGGGCAGGTCGAGCAGCCCGTACAGCCGCCGCAGGTTCTCGCGGAAGAGCGCATCGAAGCTCGCCACCGCGTGCGCCGGGTTGTAGTCGCCCAGCCACCAGAACCAGTCGGAGCCCTCGCACACCGCGAGCTGGCGGAAGGCCGCCTCGCGCGCCGGCGCGTCGAGCCGCCCGCTGTCCACCACCAGGTCGAAGCTCGCCTTCGCCGCGCAGAGGAGATCCCACGCGCGGTTCTTCTCCGGGGAGCCGATCCAGGTCGTGAAGTCGCCGTACACCCAGCTCCCCGCCACCAGCCGCGGCAGGACGCCGGTCGCCGGTCGCGCCCGTCCCGACTCCTCGTCGCGCAGCAGCTCGGCGAACGTCGCGGTGCGGATCGACGGGTGCCGCGCGAGCCGGTCGTACAGCTCGTCGAGGAAGAAGTAGCCGTTGTACGGGTAGTACTCCCAGCAGTTCTCGCCGTCGAGGATCACGCTGACGAGCGGCGGGTCGTCGGGCCGCGCGGCCGCCGCGATCGCCTCGAGCTCGCCGATGAAGTGCGCGGCGGCGTCGCGCGAGTGCCACTTCGCGTACTCGAAGCCGATCAGGTCCGAGAGCCGGTCGTCGCGGAAGAAGCAGGTGACCCCGTCCGTGCCGAAGCGGTACGGCCGGTAGAGATAGCGCGCGCGGTCCGTGGCGGGCGCGTTCGCCGCATGCAGGCTCTGCGCGAGGACGCCCTCGCCCGAGGCGGTCCAGCGCACGCCGTGCGCGGCAAGTTGCGTGAGGAACGGCCCCGACACTCCGCCTTCGGAGGGCCACACGCCGGCCGCGCGCACGCCGAAGCGCCGCGCGTGCGTGTCGAGCGCCGACCGGACGTGGAAGCCGGCGCGCGCGGTGCCGCCCGCGTAGCCGGCCGCGGCCGGCAGCGGCAGGTCGGGCCGCGCCTCGCGCGCGGCGGCGAAGTCGATGAGCAGCGGCGCGATCGGATGGTAGTGTGGCGAAGTGGCGAGCTCCACCCGCCCGCTCGCGGCGAGGCGCGCATAGCGCGGGAGAATTTCGCGCACCACCTCGCCGAGCAGCGTGAACAGCGCCGTCCGGTCGGCAGCCGTGAAGCCCATGCCTTTCGCCATCAGCCGCGTGACGAGCTCGGAGCCGCGCCGCACCGTCTCGCCGGTCCACACCAGGTGGTACCAGGTCACGAGGTCGTAGAAGTACTGGTCGGAGAGATAGCCGAGCGCGGCGCCGCCCTGGCGCCCGAGGCCGGTGTAGAGCTCGTGCAGAGCGCGATAGGCCGGGTACGGCTGCACCATCTTCTCGTGGTTCGCGTGGAAGCAGCGGTCGATCGCAGCCGCGCGCTCGGGGCCCGCGAGCGGCGTCGCCGGATCGCGCGCGAGCAGCCGCAGCAGCGGGTCGCGGACGCGCCCGGTCGCGAACTGGTCGCAATAGTCCTCGAGCTGGTCGGCGAGCACCGGCACGAAGTTGACCACGGCGCGCACCTCCGGGTGGCGCTCGAGGTGCGCGGCCATGTCGGCGTAGTCCTTGGTCGCGTGGAGGTACACCCACGGCTGCGCGAACTCGCCGCTGGCGTAGTCCCGGTACTCCGGCTGGTGCATGTGCCAGAGGAGGACGACGGAAAGGCGCACGGGATCCTGCATGGGGCCGATTAGGCCACGCTTTCGCGCCTAACGGGCGTGGTGGACTTGCTGCCCGAGCATCTCCGGCGTGACGAGCACGATCCCGCTCTCGGTCAGGTGGAAGCGCTTGCGATCCTGCGCCGGGTCGACGCCGATGCGCGTGCCCGCGGGCAGAACGCACTCCCGGTCGACGATCGCGCGCCGCACGACCACGTCGCGGTGCACCTCCACCCCCGGCAGGACGACCGAGTCCTCGATCGTGCAGAAGCTGTGCACCCGCACGTTGGAGAAGAGGAGCGACCGGCGCACGAGCGAGCCCGAGATGATGCAGCCCCCCGAGACGAGCGAGTCGATCGCCATGCCGCGCCGGTTCTCGTCGTCGAACACGAACTTGGCCGGCGGGAGCTGCTCCTGGTAGGTCCAGATCGGCCAGTCCTGGTCGTAGAGGTTGAGCGGCGGGGTGACCTTGGTGAGCTCCATGTTCGCTTCCCAGAAGGCGTCCACCGTCCCGACGTCACGCCAGTAGGGCACCCCCTCGCTCATGTTGACGCAGCTCCTGCGGAAGTCGTGCGCGAACACGCGGTACCCGCGGCCCACCACGTACGGGATCACGTCCTTGCCGAAGTCGTGGCTCGAGCCGGGCGCGTCGGCGTCGCGGATGAGCTGCTCGTAGAGGAACCCGGCGTTGAAGACGTAGATGCCCATGCTCGCGAGCACCCGGTCCGGGCGGCCGGGCATCGCCGGCGGCTGCGCCGGCTTCTCGAGAAACGAGACGACGCGGCCCGCCTCGTCGACCGCCATCACCCCGAGCGCGCGCGCGTGGTCGAGCGGCACGTCGATGCAGCCGATGGTGAGGTCGGCGCCGCGCGCGGCGTGCTCGGCGAGCATCTTCCCGTAGTCCATCTTGTAGACGTGGTCGCCCGCGAGCACCAGCACGTACTGCGGCGCGTGCCGCCGCAGGATGTCGAGGTTCTGGAACACCGCGTCGGCGGTGCCGAGGTACCACGACGAGTGGATGCGCTGCTGCGCGGGCAGCAGCTCGACGAACTCGCCCATGCGCCCGTCCATCCCGGCCCAGCCGCGCTGGACGTGGCGGATCAGGCTCTGCGCCTTGTACTGCGTCGCGATGCCGATGCGGCGGATGCCGGAGTTGACGCAGTTCGAGAGCGTGAAGTCGATGATGCGGAACTTGCCGCCGAACGGCACCGCCGGCTTCGCGCGCCAGTCGGTGAGCGCCTTGAGGCGCTCGCCGCGGCCGCCCGCGAGCACGATCGCGAGCGTCTGGCGCGTGAGCTGGGAGATGTGGCGCGTCGCGCCGCCATCGAGCGCAGCCGCGGGCGCGAGCGCAGCCGCCGGCGCCGGATGCGCCTGCGGCATCTCGTCGCCGTACTCCATGTGCGCGTGGATCGCCGGCGCGTCGGGGGGGGCGTCGCCCTGGTGCGTCATGGATCGCCTCGTCCGGCCCGCACCGCTCAGGCGCGGGTCCGCTTCGCGATCGCGGCCAGCAGCTGGTCGAATGCGTCGGCGAAGAGCTTGACGCCGTCGGCGAGCAGCTCGTCGGTGACCGCGTCGAGCGAGATGCCGGCTGCGGCGAGCTCGTCGAGCGCGCGCCGCGCCCCCGCCACGTCCTCGGTGAGGCTCGCGCGCGCGCGCCCGTGGTCGCGGAACGCGTCGAGCGTCGCCGGCGGAACCGTGTTGACGGTGTCCGCGCCGATCAGCTCCTCGATGTACACGACGTCGCGATAGTCGGGGTTCTTGGTGCTCGTGCTCGCCCACAGCACCCGCTGCGCTTGCGCCCCCTTCGCCGCGGCGGCCTGCCACCGCGGCGAGCCGAACACCTCCAGCGCGGTCTGGTAGGCGAGCTTCGCGTTGGCGATCGCCGCGCGGCCGGCCAGGGCGCGCAGCCGCGCGCGCTCGGCCTCGTCGCGCGCCGCGGCGGCGCGCGCGGCGAGCAGCCTGTCCACCGCGGTGTCGATGCGGCTCACGAAGAAGCTCGCGACGCTCGCGATGCGCGCGACCTCGCCCCCGCGCGCGAGGCGCTTCTCGATTGCGCCCACGTAGGCCTCCGCCACCGCGCGATGGGTCGCGCGCGCGAAGAGCAGCGTCACGTTCACGTTGATGCCCATGCCGATCAGCGTGGCGAAGGCGGGGATTCCGGCGGGCGTCCCCGGCACCTTGATCATGAGGTTCGGCCGGCCGACCGAGCGCCACAGCCGCTCGGCCTCCTCGACCGTGCCGGCGGTGTCGTGCGCGAGATGCGGCGAGACCTCCAGGCTCACGTAGCCGTCGCGCGCGCGGGTGGCGTCGTACACCGGTGCCAGCGCGTCGGCCGCATCGCGGATGTCGCGCACCGCCAGGCGCTCGTAGACGGTCTTCGTGTCCGCGCCGTCGCGCGCGGCCTGCGCGAGGAGCGCGTCGTACTCCGAGCCGGCGATCGCCTTCTCGAAGATCGCCGGGTTCGAGGTCATGCCGGTGACCTCGCCCGCGGCGACGAGGCGCGCGAGCGCGCCGCTCTCGAGGAGGTCGCGCTTGATGAAGTCGAGCCAGATCGACTGGCCGAGGGCGGCGAGCGCCCGGAGCGGCGGTGCCGGCGAAGCTGCGTTGGGGTCCATCGGGTTTCCCGGACTGCGGATGCCCGAGAGCTTACCGCGACCGCAGCGGGCGCGGCGCGCTAGGTCGCGGCCGCGGCGATCCTGGCCGCCTCGAGCGCGCGATCGATCTCGCACTCGGCCGCGAGCCAGTCCGCGAGCTCGTACCCGGGCGCGAAGCCGCGCCGCTCGGCCAGATAGTAGGCCGCCTCCGCGATCATCTGCTCGCGCATTGCCCCCGACAGCGCGAGGGTCGGATCGTCGGGCATCGCCCGGGACACGGCCGAAACGATCTCGGCGGCCGGGCGCGGCGGGACGTGGAGGGTTTCGCGATTGTCCATGACATCTCCTCGCTCGGTGGTGGTGCGCATGAACTCACCCTACCCCTGAAGTGCGACCGCACCTTGACAGCCGTCAAGTGCCGCAGTGCAGCGAGAATGCGCGCCGCAACGGGGGCGCTACGCGAGGTCCGGCTCGCCGCAATGGCGCAGGATCTCCGCGCGCGCGGCCTCGCGCAGGCGCAGGGCCGCCGCCCAGTCGGTGCCGTCCGGCGCGATCGGCGTACCGAACGCGACGTGCACCGGCCGCCGCCGCACGACCCACGAGTCGGCGCGCAGCACCGAGCGCGTGCCCCGGAACGCCACCGGCACCACCGGCGCGCCGGTCCCGGCGGCGATCACGAATGCCCCCATGCGAAACGGGGCCAGCCCCGGCGTGCGCGTGAACGTCCCCTCCGGGAAGAACGCCAGCGCCTCCCCGCTCGCGGCGAGCGCCGCGAGCGCGCGCGCGTCCTCGACGCCGCGTTGCGGGTCGAAGCGCTCGACGAAGCGCGCGCCGGCCGCGCCGAAGAGCCGCCGCGTCCAGAAGCTCCGGGCAAAGCCCTCCTTCGCCGCGACGACGAAGCGCTGCGGCAGCAGCGCGTACAGCAGCAGCCCGTCCACGTAGCTCGCGTGGTTCGCGACCACGACCACCGGGCCCGCCGCGGGCAGCCGCTCGCGCCCGGTCACCGTGACCGGCAGCCCCGACAGCCGCGCCATCGCGCGCGCGATGCCGTGCAGCGCGGCGCGGCGCCCGGCCGCGGTCGGCACCACGAGCGCGGCGGCGATCGCGCCGACGCCGAGCAGGCCGAACATCGTCCACGCGTACCCCGCGTAGGCGAGCTCGCCCACGGTGCGGGCGAGCTGTGCCGCGCGCCCGCGCGCCGAAGCGGCGGCGAGCCCGACCACCTGCCCCCACACCGGGGCGGCGTGGCGCCCGATCGCGCCCCGCAGGTACAGCTCGCGGCTTGCCGCGCGGCGGATCTTGCCGCTCGAGGTCTTGAGCACGGTGTGCGGCGGCGCGAGCACCACGTCGTCGGCCGGCCCGCCGATGAGGTCGGCGGCGAGCGCGTTGATCTGCGCGCGCAGCGCCGCGCGCTTGCCCTCGTCGGTCTCGCGCGACTCGGCGAGCACCACGATGCGCTCGCTGCCCTTCTGCGCGTCGGGCACGGCGAACACCGCCACGCACCCCTTGCGCACGCCGGGGACGTTGCCGACCGCCTCCTCCAGCTCGTAGGGGTACAGGTTCTGGCCGCCGCGGATCATCATGTCCTTCGCGCGGCCGGTGAGGTAGAGCTCGCCCGCGGCGATGTAGCCGAGGTCGCCCGAGTCGAGCCAGTCGCCGTCGAAGAGCGCGCGCGTCGCCTCGGGGTTGCGAAAATAGCCGGCGGTCGCCGAGGGCCCCTTGAACTCGACCCGGCCGGTCGCGCGCTCGGGCAGCTCGCGGCCCGCGTCGTCGGCGATGCGGATCTGGTAGCCCGGCAGCGGCTGCCCGCAGGCGACGACGCGCAGCGGCTGGGGATCGTCCGCTGCCGCCGCGGCCGCGACCCCGGTGCGCGCGAGCCGCGCGCGATCGACGCTGTCGACGACGAGCCCGCGCCGCGGCGGCGGGAAGGCGAGGTCGAGCGCGCACTCGGCGAGCCCGTACACCGGCGCGAGCGCCTTGGGGTCGAAGCCATACTGCGCGAAGCGCGCGGCGAACCGTTCCATCGTCTCCGCGCTCACCGGCTCGGCGCCGTTGAACGCCCAGCGCCAGGCCGAGAGGTCGAGCCCCTCGAGGTCGCGGCTGTCGAGCTTGGTCGCGCAGATCTCGTAGGCGAAGTTGGGCGCGGCGGAGACCGTGCCGCGGTAGCGGTGCATCGCCCACAGCCAGCGCGTCGGGCGCGCGAGGAAGTCGAGCGGCGACATCACCACGAGCGGCATCCCGAAGTAGAGGCTCCCGAGCCACGCGCCGATCAGCCCCATGTCGTGGTACAGCGGCAGCCACGAGACGAACACGTCGCCCGCGCCGACGCCCGCCGCGCGCCCCATGGCGCGCAGGTTGGCGAGGAGGTTCGCGTGCGTGAGGATCACGCCCTTCGGGTTGCCGGTGGAGCCCGACGTGTACTGGAGGAACGCGATGTCGTCGGGCTTGCGCGCGACCGCTTCGAGGCGGGCGCCGCTCTCCGCGAGGTCGGCGAAGGTGACCACACGCTTGAGCGTCGGCACCTGGCCCTTGAGGAGCGTGCCGAGCGGCTTCGCCTCGGGGACGGTGACGAGCAGCCGCGCCTCGGCGCTCGTCAGCACGCCGGCCTGCCGGCGCATGTGGTCGCCGAGCTGCGCGAGCCGCACCGGCGGGTAGATCGGCACCGGCACCGCGCCGGCGAGGAGGCAGCCGCAGTAGGACGCGAAGAACTCGAGGCTGGTCGGAAGCATGATCGCGACCGACTGGCCCGGCTCGATGCCCTCGTCCTGCAGCCCGGCGCCGGCGCGGCGCGCCTCCTCGAGGAGCCGCGCGTGTGTCCACGCCGTCGCGCGGTCGTCGCCCTCGAGCAGCGTGACGTGCGTGCGTTCCGGATGGCGCGCGGCGTGCCACTCGAGCATCTCGACGAGCGTCGTCGCGGCGTCGGGTGTGGCGAGCGCGCGGCGCTCCGCGAGCGCGACGACGCCGGTCGACTGGGGGAGGCGCGCGGCGCCCGCCGCGCGCAGGACCGCGGCGACGAGCTCGCGCGGCGTGCGCGCCTCGGTCAGCGTCGCGTCCGGCAGCCGCACCCCGAGCGCGCGCTCGATGCGCAGGCCGAGCTCGACGCCGGTGAGGCTGTCGATGCCGAGCTCGCGCTCGAGGTCGCTCTCGAGCGTCGGCAC
>CAZIXQ010000133.1:0-10333 GCA_964543155.1 uncultured Enterobacteriaceae bacterium | reverse complement strand
ACGATGTCGGGTGCGGCGTGAGTAAGTGCTTGGTGAGTGGTGCTTGGTGCTTGGTCGCGTCCTCTGTCCCCTGCCCCCTGACTCCTGTCCCCTGCCTTGTAGCCCGCTTTGATTGCCCGATGGATCTCGCCCGCGCTCACCTCCAGGCTCACCGAGTCGACCGCGACGACGCCCCCGAAGTGCTTCGAGACGCTCTCGACGCGCAGGAGCGCCTCAGCCACCGCGGCGTCCCTCCGCGAGCCCGGCCAGTCCGCGCGGGGCGAAGAGCACGATCGCGAGCAGGACCGCCCCGACGCCGAGCTGCCAGTGGATCGTGTAGCCGGACACGACTTCCTCGAGCACGAGGAGCGCGATCGCCCCGAGCACGCCGCCGTAGAGGTAGCCGACGCCGCCGAGGATCACCATGATCATGAGCGAGCCGGACTGGGTCCAGTACAGCAGGTTCGGGTTCACGTAGCTGTTCTGGTTGGCGAGCAGCGCGCCGGCGAGCCCCGCGAGCGCGCCGCCGAGCGCGAAGCAGACCAGCTTGTAGCGGTAGGTCGGGAACCCGATCGCCTCCATGCGCGTCTCGTTCTCGCGGATCGCCTCGATCACGCGGCCGAAGCGCGCGCCGACCGCGCGCCGCAGACCGTAGAGCGCCGCGGCGAGAATCGCGAGCACCAGGTAATAGAAGGTGACGTCGTCCTTGAGGTCGAGCCCGAAGCCGAGCTGCGAGCGCGTCTGGAGGTTGAGCCCCTCCTCGCCGCCGTAGGCGCGCATGCCGACCGCGACGTAGTAGATCATCTGCGCGAACGCGAGCGTGATCATGATGAAGTACACGCCGCGCGTGCGCAGGCACACGGCGCCGATCGCCGCGGCAAGGGCGCCCGCCAGCCCCACCGCGAGCGGCCACGCGATCCACGCGGAGGCGACGCCTTCGGCCATCAGGATCGCGATGGTGTACGCCCCCGCGCCGACGAAGGCCGCGTGCCCGAACGAGACCATCCCGCCGTAACCGAGCACGAGGTTCAGGCTGGATGCGGCGAGCGCGTAGATCATGATGCGGCTCGCAAAGCCGATGTAGAACTCCCAGCCGAGCGGCTTCGCGACCAGCGGAAATGCGGCCGCGGCGACGAGCACCGCGAGGGGCAGCCAGCGCCTCGTCATCGTCCCTCTATCCCCGGGAGGGGAAGAGCCCCTGCGGCTTCCAGAACAGGATCGCCGCCATCAGGACGTAGATGAGGATCGACGCGAGCGCGGGGCCGAGCGCCGCGGCGAAGTCCGCGCGCAGGAACTCGCGCAGCAGGCCCGGCAGGAACGCCCGCCCCATCGTGTCGACGACGCCCACCAGGATCGCGCCCACGAGCGCGCCCCGGATCGACCCGATCCCCCCGATGACGATCACCACGAAGGCGAGAATGAGGATGTTCTCGCCCATTCCCACCTGCACGGCGAGGATCGGGCCCAGCATCGCGCCCGCGATCGCGCACAGCGCGGCGCCGCAGCCGAAGACGAGGGTAAAGAGGCGCCTGATGTTCACGCCCATCGCGATCGCCATCTCGCGGTTGGACGCGCCGGCGCGCACCAGCATGCCGACGCGCGTGCGGGCGACCGCGAAGTACAGGGCCGCCGCGACCGCGAGCCCGACCGCGATGATCGCGAGCCGGTACGAGGAGTACTCGAGCCCGGGGACGATCTCGACCGGCCCGGCGAGCGCCGGAGGCGCGGAGAGCGGCACCTGCGGCCCCCAGATGATGCGCACCGCCTCGTTCGCGATCAGGATCAGCGCGAAGGTCGCCAGGACCTGCGAGAGGTGGTCGCGCGCGTAGAGCCGGCGCAGCACGCTCATCTCGAGCGCCATGCCGATCGCCGCGGTGCCGGCGAGCGCGAGGACCACCGCCAGCCAGAACGACCCGGTCAGCTCGGCGAAGGTCGCCGCGAGGAACGCCCCGACCATGTACAGCGAGCCGTGGGCGAGGTTGATCATGTCCATGATCCCGAACACGAGCGTGAGCCCGGCGGCGAGCAGGAACAGCATCAGCCCGAACTGCAGGCCGTTCAGCGATTGCTCGAGCAGCAGGATCCCGGACATGCGCTTCGACGGGGCGCGCAAAAAACGAAGGGGTGACGCGTCACCCCTCGCGTGGCGCCGCCCGCGCGCCTACTTCATCTTGCAGTCCTGCACGTACGCGTCGCCGCGCGCGGTGAGGATGGTGCCCATCGTCTTGTGGGCGATCTTGCCGTCGGCGTTCCTGCTCACGACCTGCAGATAGTAGTTCTGCACCGGGAACTGGTTCGCGCCGAACCTGAAGTCGCCGCGCACGCTCTTGAAGTCCGCCGATTTGATCGCGGCGCGCAGCGCCTCCTTGTCCTCGATCCTCCCCTTCACCTTGCGGATCGCCGCGTCGAGCAGGAGCCCGGTGTCGTACCCGCTCGCGGCGTAGCCGGTGGGCAGGCGCTTGTACTCGCGCTCGAACTCGGCGACGAACCTCTTGTTCGCGGCGTTGTCGAGGTCGATCGTCCAGTGACCGAGGCTGAAGAGACCGAGCATCGGGTCGCCGACCGCGCGGATGATGTCCTGGTCGGAGCCCCATAGCGGCACCACGAGCTGGATGTCCTTCGACATGCCCGAGGCGACGAACTGCTTGATGAAGTTGATGCCCATGCCGCCGGGCAGAAAGACGTACAGCGCGTCGGGCTTCGCGGCGCGGATCTGCGCGAGCTCCGCGGCGTAGTCGAGCTGGCCGAGCTTGGTGTACATCTCCTCGGCGAGCTTGCCCTTGTAGTAGCGCTTGAACCCGGTGGCCGCGTCCTTGCCGCCCTGGTAGTTCGGCGCGAGGAACACGACGTTCCTGAAACCGCGCTGCGTCACGTACTGGCCGGCCGCTTCGCTGTAGGCCTCGCTCGGCCAGGACGACACGAAGAAGAAGGGGTTGCACTGCGCGCCGGTGTACTGCGCCGGCCCGGCGTTCGGCCCGATGAAGAAGGTCTTCGACTCGATCACCTGCGGCGCGATCGCGAGCACGACGTTCGAGAACACCGTGCCGGTGACGAAATCGACGCGGTCGCGCTTGAGGAGCCGGTCGGCGTTCTGCTTCGCGACGTCGGGGTTGAGCTGGTCGTCGGCCACGATCACCTCGGCCGGCAGGCCGCCGAGCTTCCCGCCGGCGAGCTTGACCGCGAGGTTGAACCCGTCTCGGATGTCGGTTCCGATCGCGGCGTTGGGGCCGGACAGCGTGCTGATGAAACCGACTTTCACCTTGTCGGCGGCCTGCGCCGCGGACGCGAGCGCGAGGGCCGCGAGGACGAGCAGCGTTCTCTTCATGGAAACCCCCTCCGTGGTCGAGGCGGGGATTCTAAGCCCAAAGCATTCGGCCGATCGCGATCTGCCTCACGACCGTAACGGGCCGGGGCTAGAATCGCGCGCTGCCGTGAACCCAGGAGGAGGAATCCCGATGCGCTCCATCGTCCGCGCCCTGACCGCGCTCGCCGCGGCGAGCTTCGCTTCCGTCGCCGTCGCGCAGACCGCAATCTGCTACAACTGCCCGCCCGAATGGGCCGACTGGGGCACCCAGCTCAAGGTGATCAAGGAGAAGACCGGCATCACCGTTCCGCCCGACAACAAGAACTCCGGCCAGACGCTCGCGCAGCTCGTCGCGGAGAAGGCGAGCCCGGTCGCCGACATCGCGTACTACGGGGTGACGTTCGGGATCCAGGCGAAGAAGGACGGCGTCGTCGCCCCCTACAAGCCGGCGGGCTGGGACGAGATTCCCGCCGGGCTGAAGGATCCGGACGGCAACTGGTTCACGATCCACTCGGGCACGCTCGGGTTCATGGTCAACGTCGACGCGCTCAAGGGCAAGCCCGTTCCGAAGTCCTGGAAGGACCTCCTCAACCCGACCTACAAGGGGATGGTCGGCTATCTCGATCCGGCGAGCGCGTTCGTCGGCTACGTCGGCGCGGTCGCGGTGAACCAGGCGATGGGCGGGACCCTAGACAACTTCGACCGCGCGATCGGCTACTTCAAGGACCTGCAGAAGAACCAGCCGATCGTGCCGAAGCAGACCTCGTACGCGCGCGTGCTCTCGGGCGAGATCCCGATCCTGCTCGACTACGACTTCAACGCGTATCGCGCGAAGTACAAGGACAAGGCGAACGTCGCGTTCGTCATTCCCGCCGAGGGCACGGTGGTGGTGCCGTACGTGATGAGCCTGGTGAACAAGGGTCCCAACCCGGCGAACGGCAAGAAGGTGCTCGATTTCGTCATGTCGAACGACGGGCAGGCGATCTGGGCGAACGCGTTCCTGCGCCCGGTGCGCGCGAGCGCGATCTCCAAGGAGGCCCAGGCGCGCTTTCTCCCGGCGTCCGAGTACGCGCGCGCGAAGACGGTCGACTACGGCCGGATGGCGGAGGTGCAGAAGGGCTTCTCGGACCGCTACCTGAAGGAAGTCCAGTAGGGCGCGCAGGTTGAACCGGGCCGGGGCGCCCCGCGCCGCGCGCGGCGCGGGGCTCTACGTCTGGCTGCTCGCGCCGGCGGCCGCGGTCTTCACCGCGTTCTGGCTGCTGCCGCTCGCGCGCCTCGTCGCGGTCGGCTGGAGCGGGCCGCAGGGCGTCGGGGCGTATTTCGCCGTGGTCACCAACGCGCAGTACTTCCGCAGCCTCGTCTCCACCGTCGTCCTGTCGCTCGGCGTGACCGCCGCAACGCTCGTGATCTCCGGGATCGCCGGACTCTTCCTCACCCGCAACGAGTTCTACGGCAAGCGCCTGCTCGTGGCGATGCTGACCTTCCCGCTCGCATTCCCGGGCGTGGTGGTGGGCTTCATGGTGATCATGCTCGCCGGCCGCCAGGGGCTGATCGGGGACGTGAGCGGGTGGCTCTTCGACGAGCGGCTCGTGTTCGCCTACTCGATGGCGGGCCTGTTCATGGGGTACCTGTACTTCTCGATCCCGCGCGTCATCCTCACGGTAATGGCCGCCGCGGAGAAGCTCGACCCCGCGCTCGAGGAGGCGGCGCGCTCGCTCGGCGCGGGCCCGTGGCGCGTCGTGCGCGACGTCATCGTCCCCGGCCTGATGCCGGCGCTCGTCTCGGCGGGCGCGATCTGCTTCGCGACGAGCATGGGCGCATTCGGCACCGCGTTCACGCTGGCCACCAAGATCAACGTCCTGCCGATCACGATCTACACCGAGTTCACGAACTACGCCAACTTCTCGATCGCGGCGGCGCTCTCGATCGTGCTCGGCGTGATCACCTGGGCGGCGCTCGCGCTGGCGCGGTCGCTCGCCGGAACGACCGTGTCGGCCGCGGCCTGAGCGATGCGGCGCAACGTCCGCTTCTGGTCGCAGCTCGCGTTCACGCTCTTCGTGTGCGCATTTCTCGTCGTGCCGGTCGTTCTGTCGGTGCTCGCTGGGCTATCGACGAACTTCTTCGTCGGGGTGAAGAGCGGGCTCACGCTGCGCTGGGTGGGCGAGGTGTGGGCGCTGTACGCCGACACGGTGTTCCGCTCGATCGGCGTCGCGGCTGCGTGCCTCGCCTGCACGCTCGTCCTCGGCGTGCCCGCGGCCTACGTGCTGGCGAAGAAGCAGAACCGCTGGACGCGCGCGATCGAGGAACTGCTGGTGCTGCCGGTCGCGGTGCCCGGGCTCGCCACCGCGCTCGCGCTGATCCTGTTCTACGGCGAGGTGAAGGGCTTCCGCACGAGCTGGGCGTTCATCCTGGTCGGGCACGTGCTGTTCACGCTGCCGTTCATGGTGCGCTCGGTGATCGCGGTGATGGCGGCGATCGACATGACGACGCTCGAGGAGGCGGCCGCGAGCCTCGGTGCGGGTTTCCGCGAGCGCTTCTTCGGGGTGATCCTGCCCAACGCGAAGCCGGGCATCCTCGCCGGCTCGCTGATGGTGGTGACGCTCTCGATGGGCGAGTTCAACATCACCTGGATGCTGCACACGCCGCTCACCAAGACGCTGCCGGTCGGGCTCGCCGACAGCTACGCGTCGATGCGCCTGGAGATCGGCTCGGCCTACACGATCGTGTTCTTCTTCATGATCATTCCGCTGCTGGTGGCGATGCAGGTCCTGGGCGGCGACGGCGGGCGCGGGAAAGGCGCGAGGTGGAAACCGGCGCGGTGAGCATCCGCCTCGAGCGGTGCGCGAAGACCTTCCCCGACGGGACGAAGGCGCTTCTCCCGCTCGACCTCGACGTGCGCGCCGGCGAGACGGTGGTATTCCTCGGTCCCTCGGGCTGCGGCAAGACGACGATGCTGCGGATCATCGCCGGCCTCGAGGCGCCGGACGAGCCCGGCCGCGTGCTCTTCGGCGACGAGGACGTCACCGCGCAGCCGATCGAGCGGCGCAACGTCGGGATGGTGTTCCAGAGCTACGCGCTGTTCCCGAACATGACCGTCGCCGAGAACGTGGCGTACGGGCTCAAGGTGCGCAAGCTCGGCGCCGTCGAGCGCGACGCGCGGGTGCGGGAGATGCTCGCGATGATGCATCTCGAGGAGCTCGGCCACAGGCGCGTCGACCAGCTCTCGGGGGGACAGAAGCAGCGCGTGGCGCTCGCGCGCGCGCTGGCGGTGCGGCCGCGCGTGCTGCTGCTCGACGAGCCGCTCACCGCGCTCGACGCGAAGCTGCGCGAGGGGCTGCGCGTCGAGATCGACCGCCTCCTCCGGTCGCTCGAGATCACGTCGATCTACGTGACGCACGACCAGGCCGAGGCGATGGCGCTCGGCGACCGCATCGCGGTGATGGAGAAGGGGCGTATCGCGCAGATCGGCACGCCGCAGGAGATCTACTATCGCCCGCAGACGGCGTTCGTCGCGGACTTCGTCGGCACGATGAACCGCCTCGCGGGGCGCGCCGACGGGGCGGGGGTCGAAGTGCCGGGCGGGCGGCTGCCATGGACGGGTCCGGCGCGCGAGCGGCAGGAGCTGCTGTTCCGCCCCGAGGACGTGCGCATCGTGGACGGCCACGGCGCGCATCTCAAGGGTGCGGTGGTATCGGCGTTCTTCCTCGGTGACCATACGCGACTCATCGTCGACACCGGCGCGGCGCAGCCGCTCGTGGTCGAGACGGCGGAGCGCCGGACCTTCCGGCAAGGCGAGGCGCTCGCGCTCGCGGTGAACCCGGAGGCGCTGCTGGCGCTCGAACGCTGAGGGGCAAGGCGATGCTGATCGGCCAGATCTCGGACCTGCACATCAAGGCGGACGGGAAGCTCTCGTACCGCGTGGTCGACACTGCCGGGATGCTCGCGCGCTGCATCGAGCACGTGCTGGCGCTGAAGCAGCGCCCCGAGGTGCTGGTGATCACCGGCGACCTCGTGGACTTCGGGAAGCCCGAGGAGTACGCGACGCTGAAGCGGCTCCTCGCGCCGCTGCCGATGCCGTACTACCTCATTCCCGGGAACCACGACGAGCGCGAGGCGCTGCGCGCGGCGTTTCCCGAGCACGACTATCTGCGCCAATGGGCGCCGTTCGTGCAGTACGCGATCGACGACTGGCCGGTGCGGATCGTGGCGCTCGACACGGTGATCGCGGGCAAGAGCGGCGGCGAGCTGTGCGGCGAGCGCCTGGCGTGGCTGGAATCGACGCTCGCTGCGCAGCCCGACAAGCCGACCGTTGTGATCATGCATCACCCGCCGTTCGAGACCGGCATCGGGCACATGGACAGGATCGGGCTCGACGGCACGGCGGCGCTCGCCGGCGTGGTCGCGCGGCATCCCAATGTCGAGCGCTTGCTCTGCGGGCACATCCACCGTCCGATCCAGATGCGCTTCGCGGGCACGATCGCCTCGGTCTGCCCGAGCCCGGCGCACCAGGTGGCGCTCGACCTCGCGCCCGACGCGCCCTCGCGCTTCACGATGGAGCCGCCGGGCTATCAGCTGCACCAGTGGAGCGAGGCGAACGGCATCGTCTCGCACACCGCCTTCATCGGCGCGTTCGCCGGACCGTATCCGTTCTACGAGGGCGGGAAGCTGATCGACTAGCCATCTGGTCGGAACAGACCAGTGAGCCAACCGCGAATTCGCTGCTCTAGGTTCTAGACATCCTCAGGACAGAGCTTACGAATCCTTGCATAGCGGTGTGCGGCCTCAAGCGAAAGGACTCTACGGCCTTGGCCAGGCTCGTCAATCACTCCTCGAGATCTCGCGAACGGTTCGAAGTAACGCTCTTTAGGGTGGACTTCATTGCGGACGTCGCGCCAGCTCCAGTCCTCTGGTAGGTCGTGACCAGCCAGCGTCCAAACCTCTAGTTCCTGCCAGGCGTTCTCTGCGAGCAGCGACCGCTCCGCGGGTAGCGCATTGGCTGCCTGCATCTCCAGTTCGTCAAGGCGCCGCCGTCTGGTCGAGACACCGTCACGATCGACGCAGAGCAAGAACAAATCCACCATCCCACGATAGCGATCGAGGATCTCGCTGATGAGCTCCCAGCGTAACGCCGGTACGATGCCGCCCAATACAGGATCCTGACAGACGCGAATATTGGCGCGCGGCCGGCCACATGCTTTAAGCATCGCTTGAACAATGGGTTTGAGGATGTATTGGTCCTTTCGGAAGTCCTCTGGGATGACCAATACGTTCAAGTGACGGCCTCGTCATCTTCCGTAAACGCAACCGCATCCTCGAGCCACCCTGATGAGAGGAGTCGTGCGATGTCCTGCTTTTCTATCACGCGGCGGGCTTCGGGCAAATCCACGATCCGCCGGATCCGCGCATCTGGCCGCTCGGGAAGTCGGTATACGAGAGATGCCGATTCCAACGACTCCCTGCTCAGTGCGGCGAGGAGCTGTGGCGAATGAGATGTGGCTATCATTTGAATGGTGCCCTCGGCCACCTTTCGCTCGATGAGCTGCAAGAGCAGATGCAGCCGCGTCGCATGGATGCCGCTATCTAACTCCTCAAAGAAGTAGAACCCAGCAGGCTTCGGGCCGATCAACGCGGCGATCATCGCGAGAAACCGTAACGTGCCGTCGGAAGCGCTGTACGCGGACGTCCGCTGTCCAGACTTCTCCACTAATGACACAAGAACTTTCCCGGTTTGATCCGACGGGAACTCGAAGTCAGATGCATCCATTGGAGTGAGTTCGCGGACCCACGCGGCGAGCGCCTGTTTCATGGTCGCGTTCTCGCAGATCGCGTGCAAGACCGAAGATAAGTTTTCGCCGCGATCCCCGAGGATGGTCTGGCCCGGAATCGACGGCAGACGCATGGCATCCGGATGTAGGTCCAGAAATCGCATCGATTCCAGCGCCTTGAGCGCCATGCGAGCGTGATCTCTCACAGAGGGCGGCTCGACATCGGGGTGATCGAGCACCTGGTACAGCACGGGACGGTCGTTCAGAAAGCTGATCTGCCGCCCAACGTATCCACTTTGCCCCGCCTTTCGCAACCGAACGCCGAGGTGGAATGGGTCCGTTTGTTCGGGCGCGCTTGTCGCGGGATGAGAGTCGAACACATACTGGCCCTTGCCACTGACCACTAAGCGTTCGGCAACGACTCTGGGCCGTAGACCGTCCTCGCCGACGTCCACTTCGATGTGATAGGTACCCTCGAGCCCCTTGCCGTTCCCGGGGACGTGGAAGTCTACGGCTAGGCAGAACGAGGAGGAATTGCGGAACGCTGCCTCACGCGTTCCCCCGCGGATTCCGCGCCACTGGAGGACGCCCCCCTCAACCCATTTCTCACCGATGATCTCTGCGAGCATGTATCCACGCGAGATCCCGTGCAAGAAGCGAAACGCATCACGTAAGTTGCTCTTCCCGGACGCGTTTGTGCCAACGAGGAGGCTGAACGGGCCAACGACGAGTTCAGCTTCCTTGAAGTTCTTGAAGCGCGTCAATCGCAGCTTTCGTAGCATACCTACCTCTTCCCGTACGAAACGGGCGCCGGTGACAAACAAGTAACAGCCCTGCGCTCCGTACCAGGGCAAATCATAAAACGAGCCCTCGGCGGCAATTTATACCTCTTGAAGGAGCGCGCGAACATCGGCGTAACCTTCGATCGCGCGTCGCTTCAAGGCGTGATCGGAAACACTAGCGCACCTTGCGTGCAGCGGCGGCCGCGACCTTGCCCATCCGTCTCGGCGTCGACGCAAACGCCCGCTTCATCCCCGCCCGCGCCGCGACCGTCTGCTGGCTCGTGAACATCGCTTCGAAGTCCATGCTCAGCAGATTGAACTGTCGCCCGATTCGCGCGAACCGACTATTCCGCGCTTGCTGCGAGACGACTACTCCGCGCCGCTGATTGCGTTTCATTCCGGCACTCCTCTACCCTGGAATCACCTTCCCCGGATTCATCAGGTTCCGCGGATCGAGCGCGCGCTTCACCGCCCGCATCGTCGCGACCGCCGCGGCGCCGTGC
>CAZIXQ010000132.1:2510-10346 GCA_964543155.1 uncultured Enterobacteriaceae bacterium | reverse complement strand
CGAGGCGGGGCGCGCGATGGACGACTTCGAGCCCGCGCTCCAGATCCAGCTCGCCGAGCGCGCCGGCACCGACGCCGACCGCGCAGCCGCCTTCGCGAAGCTGAAGGACGGCGTCAGGCGCGCGAGCCGCCTGGTGCAGCAGCTGCTCGCGCTCGCGCGCCTCGAGCCCGAAGCGGCCGAGACGCCGTTCGCCCCGGTCGCGCTCGACGCGCTCGCGCAGGCGGTCGCCGCCGCGCTCGCGCCGACCGCGGCGGCACGGCCGGCGACGCTCGCGCTCGGCCGCGTCGAGCCGGCGACGACGACGGGCAACGAGGAGGCGCTGCGCCTCCTCCTCGCGAACCTCGTGGACAACGCGATCCGCTACGCGCCGGCCGAAGGGCGGATCGAGGTGCGCGCGTTCCGGCGCGGCGCGGACGCGGTGCTCGAGGTGGCCGACGACGGCCCGGGCATTCCGGCGGACGAGCGCGCGCGCGTGTTCGACCGCTTCTATCGCGTGCCGGGCACCGACGTGCCGGGCAGCGGCCTCGGGCTCGCGATCGCGCGCCAGGTCGCCGACCTGCATCACGGCCGCATCGAGCTCGCCGACGGGCTGGACGGGCGTGGACTGACCGCCCGCGTCGTGCTTCCCGCCGTGTGAATCGGCGCTCGACGCGCCCAACCGGGCTGAGACCCGCCGAGTGCCCGCGGGTGGCGCGACGGCCCGGCACGAACCCGCCTCCCTTTCCAATCCTTTCATCCTTGCAAGATAGAAACCCATTTCTATAGTGCAAGAAATGAGACGCCGACTCGCGGCGTCCTCGACCTCGCGTCCGCGATCGAGCGCCTGCGGGCGCTCGGTCGGCGTCGGTAGGCCCGGTCCGCGATCGGCCGTCGCGCCGGCCGCCCTTCCGACCCCTTAAGTCCCGCTTAAGTTTCCGCGGCCAGGATGCGGGCCGTGGCAGGGCGAGGTGCGCCCCGTCGAAACCAATCAACGAGGAGAGAACATCCATGCAAGCGATTCGCTTCAAGCCTTCGATCATCGCGCTCGCCGTCGCCGCCGCCCTCGCGGCCGGTTGCAGCGACATCAAGGTACCCGGCGTCAAGGACGCGGGTGCCGCGCCCGCCGTCGCGAGCGCGGCCACCACCGCCGCGACGACCGCCGGCCAGCTGCCCGACTTCAGCGCGCTCGTCGAGAGCCAGGGCCCGGCGGTGGTGAACATCGCGGTGAAGAAGGACGAGGCCGCAATGGCCATGCGCGGCAACCGCGGCTTCGGCGACGAGGAGATGCGGGAGTTCCTGCGCCGCTTCGGCATTCCCGCGCCCGACCGCATGCCGATGCCCGACCGCGGGGCGCCCGCGCAAGGCGTGGGCTCCGGGTTCATCGTCTCCGCCGACGGCGTGATCCTCACCAACGCGCACGTCGTCGACGGCGCGACCGAGGTGACGGTCAAGCTCGCGGACAAGCGCGAGTTCAAGGCGAAGGTGCTCGGCGCCGACGCCAAGACCGACGTCGCGGTGATCAAGATCGACGCCGCCGGGCTCCCGACGGTAAAGGTCGGCGACACGACCAGGCTGCGCGTCGGCGAGTGGGTGGCCGCGATCGGCTCGCCGTTCGGCCTCGAGCACACGGTGACCGCCGGCATCGTGTCGGCGAAGAGCCGCAACCTCCCCGACGAGCGCCTGGTGCCGTTCATCCAGACCGACGTCGCCGTCAACCCCGGAAACTCCGGCGGCCCGCTGTTCAACATGGCCGGAGAGGTGGTCGGGATCAACTCGCAGATCTTCTCCACGAGCGGCGGCTACATGGGCCTCTCGTTCGCGATCCCGATCGACCTCGCGATGAAGGTGAAGGACCAGCTCGTCGCCCACGGCAAGGTGACCCGCGGCCGCATCGGCGTGGTCGTGCAGCAGGTGACCCCGGCGCTCGCCGACTCGTTCGGCCTCGGCAAGGCCCGCGGCGCGCTCGTCTCGAACGTCGAGCCCAACGCACCGGCGGCCAAGGCGGGGCTCCAGACCGGCGACGTGATCGTGGCCTTCAACGGCAAGCCGATCGCCGAATCCGGCGAGCTGCCGACGATCGTGGCCGACGTGAAGCCGGGCGAGACGGCGACCGCCCGCGTGTGGCGCAACGGCGCCGAGCGCGACGTGAAGATCACCGTCGCCGAGATGCCGAGCGAGCGCGCCACCGTCGCTGCCGCCCAGGCGGCCCCGCAAGGCAAGCTCGGGGTCACGGTACGCCCCCTGTCGGCCGACGAAGCGAAGCGCCTGCAGAGCGACGGCGGCCTGATCGTCGAGCGCGCCGACGGCCCGGCGGCCAAAGCCGGCATGCGCGCCGGCGACGTGATCCTCGGCGTCAACGGCAAGCCGGTGAAGTCGGTCGACGAGCTGAAGAGCGCGATCGACGCGGCCGGCAAGAGCGCGGCGGTCCTCGTGCAGCGCGGCGAGAACCGGCTCTTCGTCCCGGTGCAGATCGGCTAGCGACCGCGCCCCGCTTCCCCCGAGGGACTCGCATCGAATCGCCATCCGGGGTCCCTCGGCTTTTTCTCCCCTCGAGGCCCGCAACGGGTCTCCTTCCCCGGCCCGCCGCGCGCGGGCCGCTTTTTTTCCGGTGCGCGGCGCGTGAACTCTGCAACGCGGCCGCGCATCCGGCGTATCCTCGCGGCCGTATCGAGCCCTCGACCGGCGATAAGGAGGTTCGAAATGAGGCTGACTCACGCAATCGCGATGGCTGCGGCCCTCACCGTCTCGTCCGTCGCACTGGCCCAGACCACCATCGGCGGCTGCACGATTGCGCCGAAGGCGAGCTGCGCCAAGGCGCAGATGAAGCGCGCGGCGATCGCAGGCATGGACCTCTCGGGGGCGGATCTCTCCGGCGCGAACCTGCAGGAGGCAAAGGCCTCGGGCGTGAAGCTCGTCGGCGCGAACCTTCAGAACACCGATTTCGACACCGCGGACCTGCGCCAGGCCGATCTCTCGAACGCGAACCTGCGCGGCGCGAACCTCAGCGGTGCGGAGATCTCCGGCGTCATCTGGTCCGGCGCGGACCTCTCCGGGGCCCAGTTCCCGGCCGGCAAGGACACCTACGGCCAGCCGCTCGCCCGGCGTTGTGCGGAGGGGTCGATCGGCGCCTGCAAGTAGCACCCTGAGGCCTGCGGCCGCGGTATGCTCCGCGGCCCATGCCCGCCCGCCGCCCCGAGCGCATCGTCTGCCTGACCGAGGAGACGACCGAGACGCTCTATCTCCTCGGCGAGGAGCGGCGCATCGCCGGCATCTCCGGCTATACCGTTCGTCCGCCGCGCGCGCGGCGCGAGAAGCCGCGCGTATCGGCGTTCCTCTCGGCCAAGACGGACCGGATCCTCGCGCTTCGGCCCGACCTCGTCATCGGGTTCTCCGACCTGCAGGCCGACATCGCGCGCGAGCTCGCGCAGGCGGGCCTGAACGTCCTCCTCTTCAACCAGCGCACGGTCGACGAGATCCTGTCGATGATCCTCGCGCTCGCCTCCCTCGTCGGCGCGGGGCCGAAGGGCGAGCGGCTCGTCGCCGAGCTCGAGGCGGGCCTCGCCGCGATCCGGACTGCCGCGGCGCGCTTTGCGCGCCGGCCGCGCGTCTACTTCGAGGAGTGGGACGAGCCGATGATCAGCGGCATCGGCTGGGTGAGCGAGCTCGTCGGCGTCGCCGGCGGCGAGGACATCTTCCCGGAACGCGCGCGCAGCCACGCGGCGGCGGGCCGCACGGTGGCCGATCCGCAGGAGGTCGTGCGCGCCCGGCCCGACGTCATCCTCGGCTCGTGGTGCGGCAAGAAGTTCCGCCCCGAGCGCGTCGCGGCGCGGCCGGGGTGGGCGGACGTCCCCGCGGTGCGCGACGGCGAGCTGCACGAGATCAAGTCGGCCGACATCCTGCAACCGGGCCCGGCGGCGCTCACCGACGGGGTGCGACGGATGCACGAGATCTTCGCCGCGTGGAACGCGCGGCCGGCGCGATGACCGAGATCGTCGTCGCGGTCTTCGCGCTCGTCTATCTGGGCATGATCCTCGGCGGGCTGCCGTTCGTGCAGCTCGACCGCACCGGCGTCGCGCTGCTCGGCGCAATCGCGCTCGTCGCGTTCGGCGTGCTCACGCCCGAGCAGGCGGCGCTCTCGATCCACCTGCCCACGCTGCTGCTCCTCTTCTCGTTCATGGTGATCTCGGCGCAGATGCGCCTCGGCGGGTTCTACGCCTGGGTCACGCTGCGCGTGGCCGCGTTGCCGGTCGGGCCGGGCACGTTCCTCGCGGCGGTGATCGTCGCGGTCGCTGCGCTCTCGGCGGTGTTCAGCAACGACGTCGTCTGCCTCGCGGTCGCGCCGGTGCTCGCAGAGGCATGCCGGCGGCGGGGTCTCGATCCGGTCCCGTTCCTTCTCGCGCTCGCGTGCGCGGCGAACATCGGCTCGGCCGCGACGCTGATCGGCAACCCGCAGAACATGCTGATCGGCAGCGTGCTCCAGCTCCCGTTCGGCGCCTACTTCCTGGAGGCGATCGTCCCGGTCGCGCTCGGGCTCCTCGCCCTGTGGGCGCTGCTCGCGTGGCCGATGCGCCGCGGGGCGCAGGCGCCCTCGCACCGGTCGTACGCGCGGGCGCGGCGCGAAGACGACCACCCGCCGCTCGACCCGTGGCAGACCGCCAAGGGGCTCGCGGTCGCCAGCGCGCTCGTCGTGGTGTTCCTGTTCACCGACCTCCCCCGCGAGGTGGCCGCCCTCACCGGCGCCGGCCTCCTGCTCATGAGCCGCAAGCTGCACTCCACCCACATGCTCGGCCTGGTGGACTGGGAGCTGCTGATCCTCTTCATCGGGCTCTTCGTCGTGAACCACGCGCTCGCACACACGGGATTGACGGCACAGGCGATCGGCGCGCTCGCCGCGGCGGGACTGCCCCTCGGTGAACCCGGGCCGCTCTTCGGCGCGACCCTCGTCCTCTCGAACGTCGTGTCGAACGTGCCCGCGGTGATGCTGCTCCTGCCGGCCGCCACCGAACCGTTCTCCGGCCCGATGCTCGCGCTCGTGAGCACGCTCGCCGGCAACCTGCTGATCGTGGGATCGATCGCGAACATCATCGTCGTGGACGCCGCGCGACGCCAGGGCATCGCGATCGACTGGCGACGCCACGCGCGGACCGGCGTGCCGGTGACGCTCGCCACGCTCGCCATCACCGCGGCGTGGTTCGCCTGGCGGATATAGGCCGCGAATAGCCGCAGGGCAAGCGGGGTCAATCCGCAGTGCCCCGCGCTGCTCCATTGGCAGCCCGCCAGCACTGTCGTAGGCTCCACCCATGGAACAGACCGACGCCCGGGACGCCCCGGCCTCCACTGGCGCAATCGCGCCCGGCGCGCCGCGGCGCTGGTTCGCGCCCGCCGAGTGGTCCGGTGCGTTCGGCGATCTCGGCACGCTCGTGCCGTTCCTGCTCGCCTACATTGCGGTGGTGAAGATCGACCCGGCGGGGATCCTGCTGACGTTCGGGGTCGCGATGATCGTCGTCGGTCTCGTTTACCGTACGCCATTCCCGGTCCAGCCGATGAAGGCCATCGGGTCGGTGGCCGCGACCCACACCGCAGCGGGGGTCGCGCTGACCGCCGGCACGTTCCACCTCGCGGCGCTGCTCACCGGACTCGTGTGGCTCGCGATCGGCACCTCGGGTGTGGCGCAGCGACTCTCGCGGCTCGTCAGCCCGGCCGTGTGCTTCGGCGTCGTCCTCGGCTTGGGGATGGCGCTCATGCTCGAGGCCGTCAGGATGATGGCGGCGAATTGGTGGATCGCCGTGCCCGCGTTGCTCGGGACGTTCGTCCTGCTCTCGCGGCGGCGGTTCCCGGTCATGCTCCTGCTGCTCGCGGTCGGCGCGTCGATCGCGCTGCTGCAGCAGCCCGAGCTCGCCGCGGCGCTCGCGGACGCGCCGGTCGGGTTCCGTCTCCCGGCGTTCACCTTCGGCGGCCTGGACTGGTCGCACGTGGCGATCGCGACGATCGTGCTGGTGATCCCGCAGCTGCCGCTCACCTTCGGCAATGCGCTGATCGCGATCGTCGAGGAGAACAACCGGCTCTTCCCGGCGCGTCGGGTCACCGAGAAGCGCGTGGCGCTCTCCACCGGCGTGATGAACCTGTTCGCCGGGTCGCTCGGCGGCGTGCCGATGTGCCACGGCGCGGGCGGCATGGCCGGCCACGTGCGGTTCGGCGCCCGGACCGGCGGCGCGCCGGTGATCCTTGGCACCCTGCTCGTCGTCGCGGCGCTCTTCTTCGCCGGCGCGGTGGAGACGGGGCTCGCGCTCTTCCCCCTGCCAATCCTCGGCGTGATCCTGTTCGTTGCGGGGAGCCAGCTCGCGCTCGGCGTGTGCGACGGCTGGCAACAGAAGGACGACCGGTTCGTGCTGATCGTGGTCGCAGCGCTGTCGATCTGGAACGTGGGCGTCGCGTTTCTGTTCGGCCTCGCGACGCAGTGGCTGCTGCGCCGCAGGCTGCTCGAGCTCTAGCTTCCCGACTGCGCTTCAGCGCAGCGTCAGCGCGGTTCCCTCGTCCGCGAGCTCACCGGTTCGCACCAGCGCGGCGATGGTCCGGTAGAGCGCTTCGTGCGTGACGCCCAGCTCGGCCGCGAGTTCCTTTCGCGTCGTGCGCAGCGCGAAGCTTCCGCCCTCGCCTTCGGTCAGCAGCCAATGGATCAGGCGCTCGCGGACCGACTTCAGCGACATGCGCTCGACGTTGGCGCGCTGCCGGCGGATCTCGCCTGCGAGCATCGCAATCCACGCCCACCGCGTCCGCGCGTCGGTGTCGATCGCGCGCCGCAGCAGATCCACGGGAAAGGCGACGAGCTCGGTGGCCGTCCGGCTGTAGGCGTCGCAGTGGTAGCGGGCACTGGACAGGCTCGCTTCGGCGAGGAAGCCGCCGGAGGCGCGCTGCAGGACGAGCGACCGGCCATGCCGATCGGTCCGGCTCATGACCGCTTCGCCCGCTGCGACGAAGAAGAGCCGCGTCGGACGCTGCCCGGTGAGGAAGACGGCCGCGCCGGCAGGCTTGCGGAATCCCCGCGCCGCCGCGCGCAGCGCCGGGCCGAAGGTATCGAGCGGCGACAGTCGCCAGAGGTCGCGTGCGGGGTCGGAGGGGTCCATTCGCGGGTCCGGAGGCAGCGTATGACCGCGATCATATGCGGCCGGGCCGCGCTCCGTTACCGTGCGCGTTCTCGTCTCCGGGAGATTGCTGCATGTCCGTCCGTTCCCGCACGTTTCGCGCGCTGTCGCTGCTGGCCGGCATTGCGGTCGCGTCCTGGGCCGCCGCGCAGGGCGTCGGGCCCGCGGGCGTCCAGGCGTTCGGCAGCTTCAAGCGCCTCGCTCACACCGGCGACACCGCGGCGAAGATTGCGCTGCGCGAGGTGCCGACGGCGGCGGGCACTTATGGCGTCGGCGCGCTGACCGGGCTGCGCGGCGAGATCCTCGTGTGGGACGGCAAGACGTCGGTCACCCGGGGCCACTCGCCGGAAGGCCGAACCGAGATGCCGGGTGCGGACGACTCCGCCACGCTGCTCGCGCTGGCGAAAGTGACGGCATGGCATGACGTGACGGTACCGTCGGACATGAAGCAGCCCGATTTCGAGGCGTTCGTCATCAGGCAGGCGTCGAGCCGCGGGCTGAGCGCGGCGACGCCGTTCCCCTTTCTCGTCCGGGGCGAGTTCCCGACCCTGCTCTGGCACGTGGTCACCGGCGCGGCCGGCGGCGGGCACGGCAGCACCCATGCGCAGGGCCACGCGCGCAATCGCGTGTTCGAAGAGCGCGCCGCCGCTGGCGTGCTGGTCGGGTTCTACTCCGCTGAGGCGCTGGAGGGCGTGATCTCCCATCCCGGCGAGCG
>CAZIXQ010000132.1:0-2410 GCA_964543155.1 uncultured Enterobacteriaceae bacterium | reverse complement strand
CCGACCGGCCCCGGAGCAGCCGCTTCAGTCGCCGGGCCGTCTGCATCCGATCCAGTCGCGAACCGGCGACGTCCTGAACAAACGTTTCCCACGCATCGGGGTCGCGCAACGTGACGCGCTCGTCGGCAAGCCGCCCGTTCGCGGCGAGGAACACGAGGCAGGCCGCAAGCGCGGTGCGCTTGTTCCCGTCGACGAACGGATGGTTGCGGCAGAGATAGAGGAGATAGGCGGCCGCAATCTCGACCGGGTCGGCGATCAGCGGCTCACCCTCGAATGTCGCCTGCGGCGCGGCGACGGCGGACTCGAGCAGCGCGGCGTCGCGCAGCCCACGCCGGCCGCCGTGTGCAAGCAGGACCTCCCGGTGAATCTCGAGGACCGCGCTGGCGGTCAAATGCCGGAGGCCAGGCTCAGGCAAGGCGCTTGAACACCTCGGCGTTGTCGCGGATCAGCTTCTTCGCGGCCGCAGCCGCCTCATCGGCGGAGATCGTCGGGCGCATCGGGGTGAGCACGATCGTCCCGCCCTCGTGGACGGTAACGTTCACCTGGTCCCCGGGCTTGAGCCCCGTGAGCTCCCGCAGCGCAGAGTCGAAGATCAGTCCCTGCGAGTTCCCGATCTTGGCTATGGTCTTGATCATGATTTCCGTAAAACAATGTTTTACGGCGCCAGCATACGCCCCGGGGTGCCGACCGTGCAAGCGCGCTTGCCCGATCGCCGAGTCAGCGGCCGACCTCCCCGACGGCGAGCAGGAACGCGCCCAGCGGCAGGCGCTCGGGCAGCATCTCCTCCGCGGACCGCGCGATCAGACCGCCCTCCGGCAGAAAAATCGCGCTCGCGAGCCGCAGACCCCGCACCGGCAGCGGTGCGAACAGCGTGCGGACCTCCGCGGCCGTATGCCAGCGCGCGCCGCGATAGGCACCCGCGCCGCCGCCGCGGCCTTTCTGCAGGTAAAGGAGGCTGCGCCGGTTGAGCAGGCCGAGTGCGAGCCGCCGGCGCGTGACGCGCACGATCTCGCGCAGCGCGTCTTCCTGCGCGCGGATGAAGCAGAGCGACGTCACCGCGATCGTGAGATCGATGCTCGCGTCACGGAACGGCAGTCGCTCGCCGCGGCCGGCGACATAGTCCTCACCCGCGGTCCGGTGCACGACCGCGAAGCTCAGCGAGTCAAAGCTGGGATCGAGTCCGACCACGCGCACGCCCGTCCGCTGCGCGAACAGCCGCGTGAAGTGTCCGGTGCCGCAGCCAACATCGAGCAGCGACTCGCCCGGCCGCGGCGCGAGCGCGCGCGTGAGCAGCGCAAACTCGCGCTCGCCGATCCAGGCGCCGCGCGCGGTGTGATACCAGGCGTCGTAGCGGGCAGCGGCCTCGCTCACCCGTCGCGAGTGGCCCACCACGCGTCGATGAGCGCGCGCCCCGCGTGGCGGACCTCCTCCTCGGTGGTGTACGCGCCCACGGAGAGCCGCACCGCGCCAAGGGCACGCTGGTAGCCGATCCCCATCGCCGCGAGCACGCCGCTCACCGCCTCGCTCTCGGCGTGGCACGCCGAACCGAGCGACGCGGCCACGCCGGCCGCGGCCGCCGCGAGCAGCGCGCGCCCGCTCGCGCGCGGAAACGAGACATTCAGCGTGTTTGGCAGGCGATGCTCGGGATCGCCGTTCAGCTCGAGACCGGGCACGCTTGCGACGAGCGCCGCGTGCAGCGCGTCGCGCAGTTCCCGGAGGCGCGGCTCGGCCCGGGGCAGCCGCTCCCGCGCAAGCCGCGCGGCCTCGCCCAACCCGACGATCGCCGGTACGTTCTCGGTGCCGGGCCGCATCCCGCGCTCATGCTCCGCGCCGACGAGCACCGGCGCGAGGGGCGTCCCGTCGCGCACGTAGAGCGCGCCGACGCCTTTGGTCGCGTAGAACTTGTGTCCGGCCAGGGTGAGCAGATCCACGCCGAGCGCGCCGACGTCCACGGGAATCTTGCCGGCCGCCTGCGCCGCGTCGGTATGCACGATCGCGCCACGCGAGCGCGCGAGCGCCGCGATTTCGGCCACCGGCTGGAGCGTGCCGACCTCGTTGTTTGCCAGCATGATCGAGACGAGCGCGGTGTCGTCGCGTAGCGCGCGGACGAGCGCCTTCGGGTCGACGCGCCCGTACTGGTCGACTGCGACGATCGTGACGTCCCAGCCGTCTTCGCGCAGGCGGAGGCACGGCTGCAGCACTGCCGGATGCTCGACCGCCGAAGTGACGACGTGCCGCCTGGCGCCGCGCAGCGCGCGTGTCACGCCCAGGATCGCGAGATTGTTCGCCTCAGTGGCGCAGCCGTTGAACACGATCTCGCCCGGAGTCGCACCGATCAGCGCCGCAACCTGCTCTCGCGCCCGGTCCACCGCATCGTGCGCCCGCCGCCCGTAAGCGTGCGACGACGACG
>CAZIXQ010000131.1:0-10377 GCA_964543155.1 uncultured Enterobacteriaceae bacterium | reverse complement strand
CGTGGATGCGGTTGGTGACCGCCTGCAGGCTCTTCTGGAACGCGAGCCGGCTCGTCACGTCCGCGGGGGGGACCGATTGGGGGCTCAGCACTGCACTCATGTTCGGGCGTCCTGTCGGGTCGGCGGCGCCGCACCTCGCGGCGCGCGCGCCGCCGCGCGCGCCGGGGCCCGGCGCGAAACTCAATTGTGGACTCTAGCCTCTCGGGCGCGACCCCAGCAACCGCGCAGGCGCGGGGCCTGCGGCTTTTGTCAAATGAGCCGCCGGCGGGACACCGGCGCAGCGGGCGCGCGCCTCGGCCGGCCTCAGGCGGGGCTCGCGCCCCGCAGCCCGCCCTCGAGGACGAAGGCCTTCAGCCCGCGCTGGGCGAGCAGAAATGCCGCTGCCGAGCTCCGCCGCCCGCTCTGGCAGTACAGGACGTATTCGCGGCTCCGGTCGAGCACCTTCACGGCATTGCGGATCTCGGAGAGCGGGATGTTGATCGCGCCAGGGAGCTTGTCGTACTGGTACTCCGACGGGTAGCGCACGTCGAGCCACTGGCCGCCGGCGGCGACCTTGGCGCGCGCCTGGTCGAGGTTGACGCCCTGGAGCAGCGGCTTCTTGAGCAGCTCGTTGAAATCGCCCTTCGCGAGCCGCAGCAGCGAGCCCTCGGCCAGCATCGTGACCGTCGCGTTGCGCTTGGCGTTGGCCACCAGCGCCTCCTCGCCGAAGGCGTCGCCGCTCTTCAGCTCGGCGAGCCGCATCGACACGCCGCCGACCGTGCGCTCCACCAGGCACTTGCCGGCCTCGACGACGTAGTAGTAGTCGCCGTCCTCGCCCTCCCGGATGACGACCTGCCCGCGCTTCACGTTGACGCGCGTGAAGCGGCGCAGCATCTCGTTGATGTGGGCGCTCGGGAGCTGGGCGAAGATGCCCGACTTGAGGTTGTTGATGCTGAACAGCCCGGTGAGGATCGACCAGTTGGCCATCGACGGCGCGCCCGACTCGGTCGCGCGCGAGCCGGTCCGCTCGGCGGCCGCGAGCTGGTCCCAGGTCACCATGATGTCGAGCAGCTCCTCGTCGATGCGCAGGAGCTCGATGTCGGTGATCGCCTTCGCCTGCGCGAACGGCGTGCGCCGTCCCAGCGGGTGGCGCGCCTCGGGGGTGGTCCCGACCACGACATCCGAGCTGCCGTTGCCGAGCGTGAGCGCGAGCTCGCCCTTCAGCAGGTACACGAGCTGCCCCGCCACGCCCTTCACCCGGAACGGGTCGAGGGTCTTGCTGACCGGCTCGACGACGCACAGCTCCGCGAGCTCCGCCAGGCGCTGGGTCGAGAGCGCGCTGATCGGCTCGAGCCCCTTGAGTACCGCCACCCCGATTTTCTCCGTTGACATTGCCGCCGCTTCCCGTGTTTGCCGCGCCGCCGCTAGAACTCGATGACCTGGTTGTTCTGCAGCATGCGCGGCCGATACTGGCCCGCGTACTCCTCGAGCTCCTCCATCGTGAGCTCGATCTCGCCGGGCTTGAGGTGGGTGATGAAGATGTCGCAGCTGCGCTCGAGCTTCGCCAGCTCCTCGGCGAGCATGCTCGGGCACAGGTGCTTCGACATGATCGCGAGGTTCTTCTCGCGGTTGCAGAACGCGCACTCGATGATCAGCTGGCGCAGGTTGGCGATCTTGTTGACGATCGCCCACAGCGGGTCGTTGGTCGTGGTGTCGCCGGTGAAGACCAGGCTCCCCTTGCCGCTGTCGAGCTGGTAGCCGACCGCGGGCACCACGTGGTTCGCCGGCAGCGCGGTGATGCGGCGGCCGTTGCCGAGCGTCACGGTCTCGCCGAGCTCGATCGGCTCGTAGCGCAGAAAGGGCCGCTCGCGCGACGGGATCTCGGTGAAGTCGGGCCAGATCGACCAGTTGAAGATGTGGTTCTTCAGGATCTCGATGGTCGCGGGCAGCGCGTGCACCGTGAGCGGCTCGTCGCGCATCCCGCCGACGGTGTCCACCATGAACGGGATCGCCGCGACGTGGTCGAGATGGGAGTGCGTGAGAAACACCCGGTCGATCGGCATCAGCTCGGCGAGCGTGAGGTCGCACACCCCGGTGCCCGCGTCGATGAGGACATCGCGGTCGAGCAGCATCGAGGTGGTGCGCAGGTGCCGCCCACCGATTCCGCCGCTGCAGCCGAGTACGCGGAGCCTCACTCGCTATCCGGGGTGTGTCGCTATTTCGTCTCGAACGCCGTCACGCCGTCCCACTCCGGGCCGGGCGAGGCCTGACGGTACCGAGCGACCCGCTCGGCGTATAAGGAATAAAGTGGCGCACCCGGATATAACCTCCGGAGATTGAAGAGGATTAGTTCCGCCTGCTCCCAGTTGCGCGCACGGTAGGCCTTCAGCGCCTGGGTCCAGAGCCTAAGCTCTTCGACCCGCTCCTTGCCGACCTCGTTCTCCGCCCCGATCGGCTCGTAGATCGCCACCGGCGCGTCCTTGCCCTTGACGCGGACGCGGTCGAGCTCGCGGAACACGATCCCCGGCGCCGCTTCCCGCGTGGCCTGGCCGACGATGATGCCGGCGCCGTAGGTCTTGGTGAGCCCCTCGAGCCGGGAGGCGAGGTTCACCGCGTCGCCCATGACCGTGTAGGCCTTGCGCAGCTTGGACCCCATGTCCCCCACGCTCATCGGGCCGGTGTTCAGGCCGATGCCGATCCGGATCTCCGGCCACCCGCGCGCCCGGAACGCGGGGTTGAGGCGCGCGAGCTCGGCCTGCATCGCCGCCGCGGCCGCGAGCGCGTGCCGGGCGTGCTGCGGGTCGGCCACGGGCGCGCCCCAGAAGGCCATGATCGCGTCGCCCATGTACTTGTCGAGCGTGCCGCGGTGGGTGCGGATCACCAGGCTCATCGCGGTGAGGAACTCGTTCAGGAACGCCGCGAGCGCCTTCGGGTCGAGCCCCTCGGCGATCGAGGTGAAGCCGCGGATGTCGGTGAAGAGGACGGTGAGGACCTCGTTCTTGCCCTCCATGCTGTACTGCGCCGGATCGCGCGCCATCTCGTCCACGAGCTCCGGCGGGACGTACTGGCCGAAGAGCTCGGCGAACTGCCGCTTCGAGCGCGTCTCGACGAAGTAGCCGTACGACATGTTCACCGCGAACAGCGCGATGATCATGAGCACCCCCGCGGCGAGCGGGAGCGCGGTATCGGCGTGCGTCCACACGGCGACGTTCAGCGCGACCATGAGCGCCAGGGCGGCGACGAACGCGAGCGTCGCGCGCAGCGGCGAGAGCAGCGGCAGGGCCGCCGCGAGCGTCATCCCGAACGCGAGGAGCAGCAGCACCTCGGCGCCGATCACGTAGGCCGGGCGCTGCTTGATCGAGCCGTCGAGCATGCCCGCGATGAGGTTGGCGTGGATCTCGACCCCGGGATAGGCGGTGCCCACCGGGGTCGCGCGCAGGTCCACGAGCCCGGGCGCCGACGCGCCGACGAGCACCACGCGGCCCTTGAGGCGCTCGACCGGCACCTTGTCGAGGTGGACGTCGGCCGCCGAGACGTACGGGAAGCTGCGCACCTTGCCGCGATACGGGACGAGCGCCGCCGCGTTGGCGTCGATCGGGATGCGGCGCGGGCCGACCTCGAGCCACTCGAGCCCGGCGTAGCCGCGCGAGAGGAAGCGGCCCTCGGGCGCGAAGCCCGCCTCGACCTTCGCGGCCCCGGCGAGCGCGCGAAAGACCGCGAGCGACAGCGGCTCGTAGTACTCGCCCTTGTACTCCGCCAGCATCGGGACGCGACGGATGATGCCGTCCTCGTCGACGAGCGGGGTGAAGTGCCCGGCGCCGAGGGCGGCAGCCTGGAACTGCGGCAGGTTGGCGCCGTAGCCCTGGTAGCGCGCGAACGCGATCGGGCGCCCGCGAAAGAGGCTCGCATCGAGCACCGGCGCCGGCAGCGCCCCGCTCGCCTCGGACTCGGGGTTGGTGAAGTAGAACCCGAGCACCACCGGGCGGCCTCGCATCGCCGCGGCGAAGAGCCCGTCGTGGTCGAGCCGCGGCCGCAGGCGCTCGAGCGCGGCGTGGAACTCGCGCGCGTCCTTCAGCTCGCCCGCCGCGAGCCGCTCGAGCACCGGCAGCCCGCTCGAGCGGTCGGGCTCCCCGTTCACGACGTCGAACGCGACCAGCGCCGCGCCGTACTTGTCGAAGAGCTTGGCGAGGAGCCCGGCCATCACGTCGCGGCCCCACGGCCAGCGTCCGAGCTCCGGCGTCGCGAGGCTGCGCTCGTCGATGTCCAGGACCACGATCCGGTCGTCCACGCCGCCGGGCGCGGTGAGGCGCAGCCGCGTGTCGTACAGGACGTGGTCGAGTCGCGTGACGATCCCGAGTTCGTAGAACTTCGCCGCGTGGCCGAGAAAGACCGCGAGGACGGCGAGGCCGAGCAGGATCGGGCCGAGGTGCTGCCTCACGGGGCGCGGTCCCCGCGCAAGGCGCGCAGGGCGAGCGGATCAGGCCGCCGACTCAACTCGCGCGCTCCCGCCTGACCGCGATCCGGCCGCCGTGCGTGGGGCCGGGCTAGCAGGCCGTTGAAACAGGGACGGCGCGAGCGCCCGCGGCTTCTCTGCGGGGCGCACACGCGCCCCAAGCCTTCGATCGAGCGAACGTCCGATCCCACGCTACAGTCAAGCGAAGCTGCGTACGCACGCCGTTCGACAGCCTGCTAGGTCTTGTAGAAGAACTCCATCTTGACGCCGGCGAGCTCGATGATGTCGTGATCGTTGAGCGGGTGCGCCTGGGCGTCGAGGAGCTTGCCGTTCAGGATCGGGAAGTTCGCGCCCTCGACGTGCGTGATGAAGAAGCCCTGCGGGCGCTTGGTGATGACCGCCACCTGGACGCCGGGCTTCCCGAGCGTGGTCAGCGCCTTCGTGATCTCCATCTCCTTGCCGGCGTTCGAGCCCGAGAGGATCTGGATCGCCGCCACCTTCCCGCCCGCGGCGAGCGGCTGCGAGGCGGACATCGGCTGCGAGGTCCCCATCGTCGGCACGCCCTGCGAAGCGGCGACCGGCCGCACCGGCTGGGACGCCGAGGGCGGGGGCGCCGTCGGCGTGGGCTGCGAGGTCCCCATCGCGGGGGTCGGCTGCGAGGCCCCCATCGTGGGCACCGCCTGCGAGGTCGACGGCTTCGGCGCGTCCGCCTTCGGCACCGCGCCAGGGCGCAGGACCATGGTCTTCTCGAAGTCCTGCGGCGCGGCCGACTTGCTCGTCTGGTCGCTGATGTACTTCAGCTTGTACTTGCCGAGCTCGACCACGTCGTTCGTCTGCAGGAAGTGCTTCTTGATCGGCTGGCCGTTCACGAGCGTCCCGTTCGTGGACCCGAGATCCTCGAGGAACGAATCGTTCAGGATCGTGACGATCACCGCGTGCTCGCCCGACACCGCCAGGTTGTCGATCTGGATGTCGTTGTGCGGCTTGCGCCCGATGGTCGTGCGCTCCTTGGTGAGCGCGATCTCCTTGAGCACCAGACCGTCCATACTCAAAATCAGCTTTGCAGGCATGGCAGTGTCCCCGTCCTATTTCAACCAGCTGAACAAGCGCGAGAGCCAACCCTTCGGTGCGGCGTAGTCCCTCACCACTCGGACCAGAATCACGGACACGTTGTCGCGTCCGCCGTTGTCGTTCGCCATCTGCACCAGCTGCTGCGCGGCGAGGCGAAGGTTCGCCGACAGCGTCTGCAGCGTCATGCCGATGTCCTCGTCGCTCACCATGTCGTTCAGCCCGTCGGAGCAGAGGAGGTAGACGTCGCCGGGCTGCGCCTCGAGGCAGGTGAGCTCGGGCTCGACCGCGGGGTCGATCCCGAGCGCGCGCGTCACGAGATTCTTGTTCTGCGAGAACTTGGCCTGCTCGGGCGTGATCATGCCGCTGTCGATCTGTTCCTGGAGCAGGGAATGGTCGCGGGTGAGCTGCTCGAACGCCTCGCCGCGCAGGCGGTAGGCGCGCGAGTCGCCGATGTGCGCCAGCATCACCTTGTTGTCGTAGAAGAGCCCCGCCACCAGCGTCGTGCCCATCCCCGAGTATTGCGGCTGGCTCTGAGCCGCCTGGAAGATCGAGGTGTTCGCCTTCGCGATCTGGTCCTTCAGCAGCTTCTCGGCCCACGGCCGGCCGCTCGCCGGCTCCAGGCGGTAGGGCGGCGTCTCCTCGAGCAGGTGCTGCAGCTCGGTCGTGATCACGGTGGTCGCCATCCCGCTCGCGACCTCGCCGGCGTTGTAGCCGCCCATCCCGTCGGCGAGCACCACCAGACCCTTGGTCGCGTCGGCCGCGATCGAGTCTTCGTTGTGCGAGCGGACGATGCCTGGATCGGTGCAGCTCGCGATTTCGAGGGCCTGGCTCAAGTTCATCTTCTTAGAGGGAGATGTCGACGTCCCGCCTGCGCGCGCCGGCCGCGCCGATGCACTGCCGCAGCGCCTCGGCGAACGCCTCGCCGGTCTGGAAGCGCGCGTCGGCCTCCTTCGCCATCGCGTGCTCGAGGAAGGCCGCGAGCGCGGGCGGCACGGCCGGGTTGAGCTGGAGGATGTCGGGCGCCGGCTCGTTCGCGATCCTGAACATGAGCTGCGCCATCGACTCGCCCTCGAACGGGAGGCGCCCGCACAGGAGCTGGTACAGGCTCGCGGCGAGCGAGAAGAGGTCCGAGCGCCCGTCGATCTTCTTCCCGGCGAGCTGCTCCGGCGACATGTAGGACGGGGTGCCGAGCACCATGCCGGTCCTGGTCTTGGAGGCGTCGGTGATGCGCGCGATGCCGAAGTCGGTCACCTTCACCGTGTCCGACTGCGGCTCGTACATGATGTTCGCCGGCTTGACGTCGCGGTGGACGACGTTCTGCCGGTGCGCGTAGCCGAGCGCCTCGGCCACGCGCGCGACGATCGACACCACCCGGTCCGGCGGCAGGAGGCTGCCCGGCTTGGTGTAGGGCACCAGATCCTGGCCCTTCAGGAACTCCATCGCGATGTAGGCGAGATCGTGCTCCTCGCCGGCGTCGAAGATCGTGACGATGTTCGGATGGTTGAGGCGCCCGGCGGTCTCGGCCTCGCGGAAGAAGCGCGCCTTCACGTCGGCGAGCTCGTCGGGCTCGAATTCCTGGGCGAGCGCCATCGTCTTGATCGCCACGACGCGCCCGATCTTCGGATCCTTGCCCTGGTAGACCACGCCCATGGCGCCCTTGCCGAGCTCGCGCTCGACCTGGTAGCGGCCGAGCATCGGTTTCTCGACCGCTTCGGCAGTGAGGATGCTCGTGTTGGTGCGCGCCGCGCCGCCGCCGAGGATGACGGTCTCCGAAAGCTGCTTCGCGCGCGCGACCTTCTGCCCGACGTCGCGGTACTTGGGATTGCGCTCGGCGACGTAGCGGAACACGTTCTCCGCCTTGTTGAACTGGCGCTTGCGCTCGAAGTCGAGCGCGAGGTTGTACAGGTTGTCGAGCAGGGTGTCGTCGACCGGGCACTTGCGGAAGTAGTCGAACGCCATGTCGAGCTGGCCCTGGCCCTGGAACGCGAGTCCGAGCATCCGGTTCGAGGCGGCCGACTCGGCCTCGGACTTCTCCTTGCCCTCCTCGGTGACGAGGAAGCGCTTGGTGGTGAGGGCCACGTGGCCGAGCACGAGCAGGACCGCCGGCAGCATGAGCTGGAGCCACAGGCCCTTGCCGGCCATGAGCGCGAAGTGCGTCCCGACGATCGCCGCCAGCAGCACCGCGGTGACCGCCGCGCCCATCCCCGCCTTGAGCCGGGGCAGCGCGATGATCAGGTAGAGCGCGACGAGCAGGTACACGCCGTACTCCGCCCAGACGCCCCACGTCGGGACGACGAAGAAATGCTCCTGCAGGATCGACGACACCGAGTGCGCGAGGGCGAGCACCGGCGCCATCGCGGGCGAAACGGGCGTGACCGACGCTGTTCCCAGCCCCGCCGCGGTGGGGCCCACCAGGACGATCTTGTCCCGGTACCGGTCGGCCGGGATCTTCCCGGAGTACACGTCGAAGAACGAGTCGACCGGGAACGCCGGCCGGCCGTCGCGATCCTTGTAGAAGTAGGTGTGCATCTGCAGCCGCGGATCGGTGGTGATGCGCAGGTTCGCGAGGCTCACGCCTTCGCCGAGCGCGACCTGGATGTCGTCCGGTCCGAGGTTGAGGCTCTTCGCGGCGATCAGCATCGAGAGCGACGGGTAGAACTGGTCGAAGTGCGCCAGGACGAGCGGCTCGGAGCGGATGCCGCCGTCCACGTCGACGCGCGCGTTCAGATGCCCGACGCCGGCGGTGGTCCGGCCGAGCACGTCGATCGGGAAGACCACGTCGGCCGCCGTCGCGAACGGCAGCGCCGCGTTGGTCCCCTGGACGTTCTTGAGCGCGTTCCGGGTGACGAAGTCGGGCAGCGGCCGGTCCGGCTTGCCGCGCGCGTCGCCGAGCGCGAACAGCATCGGCAGCAGCACGTTGCCGGCCTTCGCGTAGCTCTCGGCGAGCTTGCGGTCGGTGTTGAGGGCGCCTTCGGCCTCCTGGAGCAGCGAACCCATCTGCGCGAGCGGGGAGCCGGGCTCGGCCGCGCCAGCGGGGTCGGCGGCGAGCTTGCGGTATTCGGCCCCGAGCTTCTGGATGTACGCGAGCCCGGCATCGATCTGCGGCTCGGTGAAGAACACGAGGCTGCCGACGACCTTGGCCTTGCCGGCGGTCAGGGTCTCGGTCAGTCGCGCGTGCACGTCGCGCGACCAGGGCCAGCGCCCGATGTTGCGCAGGCTCGCCTCGTCGATGGCGATGACCGCGATGCGGTCGGAGGGCGTCCGTTCGGTCGCGCGCACGCCCATGTCGTAGGCCTTGCGCTCGAGGCTCTGGAGCAGGTCGGAGCCGGCGAGGAGGAACAGGCCGACAGCGACCGCGAGGCCGAGGAACCAGTCCCTTCTCCAGAATCCCGCCTTGCTCACCGAGGTTCGTCTCCCCGCCGATGTTGTCGTTCTTCGGTGCCTAGGAGTTGGGTCGTCGGGCCCTCGCGCTGACGCACGCCGCCATGCGGCACGCGCGTCCGTTCCACGCCGCCTCCCTCCGCGGCGCGCGAAACCGTCCCACTAGCCCCTAAGTTGCTGTAGAAACAGCAGCATAATTGCCATTCTTACAGTCGGGTATGAAATTAGTCAAATTCTCTGCCGACTTACCGTCAGTGCGGGTCGCCCAAAGCGCTGCGCAGCCGGCCTCCAAGGCACCCCAAAACGACGACGGCGAGCCCGCAGGCTCGCCGTCTCCAACCCGATCCCCGGGAGGCCGTCAGGTGCCGAGCGGCGTGCCAACGGCCAGACCGAGGGCCGCCGCCAGTTCCGCGCCGCCGATCTTCTTGGTGTCCTCGCCTTTCGCCTTCAGCACCTCGATCCGCCCGCCCTGGGCGGTGACAAAGAAGCTCGCCGCGCCGACTTCCGAAACTTCGCCGACCTTTCCCTTGACCGCGCCGAACGTGCGGAACGGGTGCTTCCTGGCGTCGAAAACCTGGATCTTCTTGCCGTTCAGCGTGGTCCACGCCCCGGGCGCCGGATTGGCCGCCCGGATGGTGTTGTAGATGACGTCGGCGTGGTTCGCCCAGTTGATCTTCGCTTCCCCCGCGCGGAACCAGCCCTCGTAGGTGGCCTGGCTTTCGTCCTGAACGATCTCCCTGTGCTTGCCGGCAAGAACGAGGTCGGCCGCCTCGAGCATGGCCTGGACCCCCATCGGGAACAGGCGATCGAAGTACACGCTGCCGAGGGTGTCGTCCGGACCGATCGGGGTCTCCTTCTGGAGGATCACCGGCCCCTCGTCGAGGCCGTCGGTCGGGCGGAAGATCGTGAGACCGGTCTTCGTGTCGCCCCGCGCGATCGGCCAGTTGATCGAGCTCGGGCCGCGATACCTCGGCAGGAGGGAGGGGTGGTACTGGATCGTGCCGAGGCGCGGGATGTTCACGAAGTCCTGCGGGGCGAACTGCAGCACGTACGCCATCACCCCGAGGTCGACCTCGAGCTCGCGCAGCGCGGCGTGAGCTTCCGGCGCGCGCAGGGACTGGAACTGGAAGACCTTCAGTCCCTTTTCCTGCGCGGCTGCCTTCAGCGGGTCGGTCCTGGCACCCTCCTTCTCCGGCGCGCAGAACACGCCCGCGACCTCGTCCTTCCGGGCGAGGAACGCCTCGAGGACGGCTTTTCCAAAGTCTTGCTGGCCGATGATCGCGATCTTCATCACGCGGCCTTCTTGGGCGGAGCGGAGAACGCGCCGGCAGCCCTGAGCGCGCCGACCTTCGCCTCGTCGTAGCCGAGCACCTCCGCCAGGATCTCGTCGGTGTGCTCGCCGAGGGTCGGCGAGCGTTTGATCACCGCGGGCGAGGCGGAGAGCTTGATCGGCATGCCGACGTTCCACCACTTGCCGCGCTGCGGGTGGTCGA
>CAZIXQ010000130.1:0-10446 GCA_964543155.1 uncultured Enterobacteriaceae bacterium | reverse complement strand
GCCTCGACCTCCGCGATCGTCGCCCACCGCGGCGCCGCGGCGGCGAGGCCGTGCTCGTCAACGACGATCCCGATCGTGCGCCGGCGTGCCCGGCGGAACCGGTAGGGCACGACGCGCCCGCCGAGCTGCACGCGCCGCAGCCGGCCCGGCGCCGCGGCCGGCGGTTCAACGAGAAACGGCAGCTCGAGCTGCATCGAACCGCTGCACCGCCTCGGGCGGCGTCAGGCGCTCCATCTCGCCTTCGATCCACTCCTCGGCGCGCCGCATGACCTGCTCGGCCGTGAGGCCCTCGGTCGCGATCGGCGGGCCGATCACCACCGTGACCTTGCCCGGTCGCTTGACGAAGGAATTGCGTGGCCAGACGAGCCCGGCGTTGTGCGCGACCGGGAGCGCGAGCGCGCGGTTCTGCACCGCAATCACCGCGCCGCCCAGCTTGTAGACGCCGCGCCGGCCCACCGCGATGCGGGTGCCTTCGGGATAGACCATGATCGAGAAGCCCTGCGCGAGGCGCTCGCCGCCGAGCTGGATCACGCGCTGCATCGCCGCCTTGCGGTTCGAGCGATCGATCGCGATCGGGCTCATCAGCGCGAGCCCCCAGCCGAGGAACGGCAGCCACAGCAGCTCGCGCTTGAGCACGTAGACGTGCGGCGGAAAGATCGTCGTGTACGCGATCGTCTCCCACGCCGACTGGTGCTTGGAGAGCACCACGCAGGGCGTGGCGGGGATGTGCTCGCGACCGCGCACCTCGTAGTCGATGCGCAGCAGGTGCCGCGAGAGCCAGAACGCGAACTGCGGCCAGCCGGCGATGATCCGCCAGCGCACGAGGCGCGGGAACGGCGCGGTGCACAGCACCATGCCCGCATACGGGATCACGACCACCAGCAGGATGATCTGGAACAGCGCCGACCGCAGCCAGGTCATGCCGCGAGCGCCTCCGCGACGGCGGAGAGGTCCGGGAAGACCTGCGTCCCTTCGGGCAACCCGCCCGCCTCGAGGGTCTTCTGGCCCTTGCCGGTGAGCACCAGCATCGGCTGGGCCTTCGCCGCCGCGGCCGCCTGCAGGTCGCGCAGGCTGTCGCCCACTGCCGGCACGCCCTCGAGCGGCATCGCGAAGCGCTCGCCGATCTCGAGCAGCATGCCGGGGGCGGGCTTGCGGTAGGCCGAATCCGACTCCGCGGTGTCGGGGCAGTAGAAGACCGCCTCGATGCGCCCGCCGACCTGCGCGAGCGCCTTGTGCATTTTTGCGTTGATCGCGTTCAGCGTCGCCATGTCGAAGAGTCCCCGGCCGATGCCGGACTGGTTCGTCGCCACGACGACGGTGTAGCCGGCCTGATTGAGGCGCGCGATCGCCTCCAGGCTGCCCGGGATCGGCTTCCACTCCTCCGGGCTCTTGATGAACTGCGCGCTGTCGACGTTGATGACGCCGTCGCGGTCGAGGATCACCAGCTTCATCTTGGGCAGGGGTCAGGACGGGGCAAGCGCCGCAACGCCGCGGATTCTACGCCGCCGCGGCGCGCAGCCTATTGCGCGAGCCGGGAGATGTCGGCGACGCGGTTGAGCACGTGCTCGAGCTCCGTGAGCAGGCGCAGCCGGTTGGTGCGCAGCCGCGGATCCTCGGCGTTGACGAGGACGTCCTCGAAGAAGCGGTCGACCTCGGGCCGCACCCGCGCGAGCAGGCGCAGCGACTCGGCGTAGTCGCCGGCGGCCGCCTGCGTCTCCACGTCGGACCGGATGCGGCCCAGCGCGGCGTGGAGCGCCTGTTCGGCCGCCTCCTGCAGCAGCGCGGGATCGGCGCCGCCCGGCGCGAATTCCGCCTTGCGCAGGATGTTGCGCACGCGCTTGTTCGCGGCGGCGAGGCTCTCGGCTTCCGGCAGCGCGCGGAACGCCCGCACGGCCTCGATGCGCGCCACGACCAGGTCGAGCCGCCCCGGCCCGTCGGCCAGCACCGACTCGATCTCGTCCGGCGCGTAGCCCTGCTCGCGCAGGTACGAGCGCAGGCGGTCGAGAACGAAGGCGTGCACCTCGGCTGCGATCGTGCCCGGCGCGTTCGGGGCAAACGCGGCGGCGGCATCCTGCGCGAGCTCGAGCGCGTCGAGCGGCAGCCGGTGCTCGACGAGGATGCGCGCGAGGCCGAGTGCCGCGCGGCGCAGGGCGAACGGATCCTTGTCGCCGGTCGGCGCGCCGCCGACCGACCAGATCCCGGCGAGCGTGTCGAGCTTGTCGGCGAGCGCCACGCAGTCGCCCACGCGGTCGGCGGGCAGGGCGTCGCCCGCGAAGCGCGGCCGGTAGTGCGCCTCGATCGCCCGCGCGACCGGCTCCGGCTCGCCGTCGTGGCGCGCGTAGTACTCGCCCATGATGCCCTGCAGCTCGGGGAACTCGCCGACCATGCCGGTGAGGAGATCGGCCTTGCACAGCCGCGCGGCGCGCGCCGCGAACGCCTCGTCCGCGCCGAGCTTGCGCGCGACGAGGACCGCGAGTCGCTCGATGCGCCCGACCCGGGCGAGCTGGGTCCCGAGCTTGTTGTGATACGTGACCGCGCCGAGCCCCTCGACACGCGAGGCGAGCGTCCGGCGCCGGTCCTGGTCGAAGAAGAATTTCGCGTCCGCGAGCCGCGCACGCAGCACGCGCTCGTTACCGTGCACGATCTGGCGCGGGTCGCCGATCTCCATGTTCGACACGACGAGGAAGCGGTTCGAGAGCCGGCCCTGGCCGTCGACGAGCGGGAAGTACTTCTGGTTCTGCCGCATCGTCAGCATCAGGCACTCCTGCGGCACCTCCAGGAACGCCTTCTCGAAATGGCCCTCGTAGACCGCGGGCCACTCGACGAGCGCCGTGACCTCGTCGAAGAGCGCGTCGTCGGCGGCGACGGTCGCGCCGCCGGCCGCCGCGGCCACGCGCTCACGGATCGCGCGCGCGCGGCGCTCGAAGTTCGCGACCACCTTGCCGTCCCGCTCGAGCGCGCGCTCGTACTCGTCGGCGCGCGCCAGCGTGATCTCGCCGCGGCCGAGGAAGCGGTGGCCGCGCGTGACGCGGCCGCTCTCCAGCCCGAGCACTTTCCCCGGCACGACGCGCTCGCCGTGGAGCATGACCAGGCCGCGCGCCGGGCGCACGAACTCGACGTCGAGGTCGCCCCAGCGCATCATCTTCGGGATCGGGAGCTTCCTGAGCGCGGCGCTGACCTTGGTCGCGAGCGTCTCCTCGAGCACGGCCCCCGCGGCGACCGAGCGGTAAGCGAACACTTCCTGCTTCCCGTCGTTGACGCGCTCGAGCCGGTCGACGGACACGCCCTGCTTCTTCGCGAAGCCGACCAGCGCCTGGGTCGGCGCCCCGTCCGCGCCGAGCCCGGCCTTGACCGACGGTCCCTTCGCGAGCACTTCGCGATCGGGCGCTCTGCCGGAGACGTCGGACACGAGCACGCCCAAGCGGCGCGGCGACGCGTAGACGGCAAACGCGCCCTCGGCCGGGGCGAACGCATCCGCGCGCAGGTCCTTCACCAGGGCGTCGGCGAAGGCGTACCCGAGCGTCCGCAACGCCTTCGGCGGCAGCTCCTCGGTGAGCAGCTCGACGAGCAGCGAAGCGGTCGCGGCCACGCTAGGACGCCTTCTTCAGCATCGGGAAGCCCAGGCGTTCGCGCGACTCGTAGTACGCCTGGGCCGCCGCGCGGGCGAGCGCGCGCACGCGTGCGATGTACCCGGCGCGCTCGGTGGTCGAGATCGCGCCGCGGGCGTCCAGCAGGTTGAACGTGTGCGAGCACTTCATGACCATCTCGTAGCCGGGCAGCGTGAGCCCGCGTTCGAGGAGCCGCTTCGCCTCGCGCTCGAAGCCGTCGAAGAGCCCGAGCAGCCACTGCGGGTCGCTCTCCTCGAAGTTGTAGCGCGACTGCTCGACCTCGTTCTGGTGATAGACGTCGCCGTAGGTCACCGTAACGAGCCGGCCCGTCGGGCCAGCAGGCCCGGTCGCCCAGACGAGGTCGAAGACGTTCTCCACGCCCTGGAGATACATCGCGAGGCGCTCGAGGCCGTAGGTGATCTCGCCGAGGACCGGCTTGCACGCGAGCGAGCCGACCTCCTGGAAGTAGGTGAACTGGGTCACTTCCATGCCGTCGAGCCACACTTCCCAGCCGAGGCCCCACGCGCCGAGCGTCGGCGATTCCCAGTCGTCCTCGACGAAGCGGATGTCGTGCACCCCGGGGTCGACGCCGAGGGCGCGCAGGCTGTCGAGGTACAGGTCCTGAATGTCGTCGGGGGAGGGCTTGAGCACCACCTGGTACTGGTAGTAGTGCTGCAGGCGGTTCGGGTTCTCGCCGTAACGGCCGTCCTTCGGACGCCGCGACGGCTGCACGTACGCCGCGTTCCACGGCTCCGGCCCGATCGCGCGCAGGAAGGTCGCGGTGTGGAACGTGCCCGCACCGACCTCCATGTCGTACGGCTGCAGCAGCACGCAGCCGCGCTCCCCCCAGAAGGTCTGCAGGCGGAGGATCAGGTCCTGGAAGGTCTGCATGAGCGGAGGCGTCCGCACCGCGGACGCCGGAAAGCCCGCAATTCTACAGGCAGCCGTTGCGGCGGCGCGCAATAGCTGCCGCTGCATGGTCGGCGCGACTCCGCACGCAGTGTCCGACGTCGCGGCGCGAAGGCCGAACTAGCCGAGGTGCTTTCTGAAGAACGCGAGGGTCCGCTCGCGTGCGAGCTTCGCGCTCTCTGCGTGGTAGGAGCCCCGCTGGTCGCAATTGAAGCCGTGCCCCGCCGGGTACACGTGGATGGTGAGCTCCGGTCGCGCCGCCTTCATCGCCTGCACCTCGGCGATCGGGATCGCATGGTCGGTCTCGCCGAAGTGCAGCATCGCCGGGCAGCGCGGTCTGAGGTCCTTGTTCGCGAGGATGCCGCCGCCGTAATAGGGTGCCGAGCAGGCGAGCCCGTCGAGCTTCGCCGCCGACACCCACGCCACGGTGCCGCCCCAGCAGTAGCCGACGATCCCGGTCCTGCCCGCCGGCGCGACCGCCTTCATCGCCGCGGCGACGTCCTTCAGCGCGTCGTCCAGCGACAGCTTCTGCATGAGCGCGCGCCCCCGGTCGATCTCCGGCTGCGAGTACCCGATGTCGAGACCGCGCTCCACGCGGTCGAAGAGCGCGGGCGCGATCGCGAGGTAGCCGTCGGCCGCGAAGCCGTCGGCGACGCCACGGATGTGGCTGTTCACGCCGAAGATCTCCTGCACGACCACGAGGCCGCCGCGCGGCTTGCCGGGCGGATCGGCGCGATAGGCGGCGAGGCGATGCCCGTCGGCGGCGACGAGCTCGAGCGTGCTTCCCATGGGGACGATGCTCCCGGCGCGCAGGCGGGCGCCGCCCGTGCGCGGGTCAGGTTCGGGTGCGAGCCGCGGGTTAGTGGTGCTTCGTCGGCCCGAGCTTGCGCTCGAGCAGGGTGATCTGGTCTTTCAGGAACAGCTTCTTCTTCTTCAAGCGGTGCAGTTGCTCGTCTTCGAAGATCCTGCTTTCTTCCATCCTGCAGACTGCGGCGTCGAGATCGTGATGTTCCAGTCGCAGGGTGCTGATCATCTGCTTGAGGGACTCGATCTCCGTTTCGGTCATGGGCGCCTCCTCTAGAAGGAAGTAGTGGACGGGACGAATCGGCGGTGCCGCACCGCGCGGGTTAGTCTACTCCTCGGCCCTCCGCCCGGCGCAAGCCGGATCACGTTTTTTCCCGCAGGCGGGCGATGCTGCGCTGCGCCTGCGCCCGACGCGGCTCAGGCGGGCCGGTGCAACCCCGCGCCGCGGCTCGCGTTTTTGGCTCGCCGGCGACCGAGGACCAGTGCGATCCCGACGATCAGACCGACCAGCGCCACGACGGGAGCGTTGCCCGCGCGGACGTACGGCGTCGCCCCCGTTCGGCCCTCGACCCGGGCCTCCAGGACCCCCTCCGTAAAGGCCGGCAGCCGTCCCGCCACCCGCCCGCGCGGATCGACGACCGCGGTCACGCCGGTGTTGGTGGCCCGGAGCATCGTCCGGCCGGTTTCGAGTGCGCGCATGCGCGCGATCCGCAGGTGCTGGGCGGGCGCCGCCGAGTCGCCGAACCAGGCGACGTTGCTCACGTTGACGAGCAGGGTGGCCTCGGGCAGCTGGCGGATGATCTCCGGCCCGAACGCGTCCTCGTAGCAGACGTTCAGCGCGACGCGCTGGCCGGCGAGGTTGAGCGGTCGCTGCGTGTCCGCGCCACGGGAGAAATCCGAGAGCGGGATCTTGAGCACCCCGACGACCCACCCGAAGCCCGGCGGCACGAACTCGCCGAACGGGACGAGGTGCGACTTCGCGTAGGCCTGGAGCGGCTGGGCGCCGAGGCTCACGACCGCGTTGTAGTAACGGCGGTCGGGGTCGAGGATCGGGACGCCGACGAGCAGGTCCCCCGCGCGCGCCGCGAGCAGGTTTTTCAGCCGGTCCAGGTACTCGCGCGGGACTTCGTGCAGGAAGCGCGGGAGCGCCGTCTCCGGAAGCACGACGAGCCGCCCGGCGGCGCGCTCGACGAGCTTCGCGTACGTCTCGAGCGTGGCCTCGAAGCGGCCGTCGACGAACTTCAGCTCCTGCGGAATGTTGCCCTGCACGAGGCTCACGGCGAGCGGCTCGCCGGCGGGCGCGGTCCACTCGATGCTCCGCAGTCCCCAGCCGGTCGCGGCGAGCGCGACCAGGACGCCGGCCGCCGTGAGGCGCGTGCGCCGCGCGACGCGACCGGCGACGAGCGCCGCCAGGGCGCCGGCCGCAACGGCGGCGAGGAAGGACAGCCCGAGCACGCCGAGCACCGGGGCGAACCCGGCGAGCGGCCCGTCGATCTGCGAGTAGCCGAGCACGAGCCACGGAAACCCGGTGAAGAGCCAGGAGCGCACCCACTCGGCAGCCGTCCACAGCGCCGGGACCACGAGCATGAGCCGCACCGGGAGCGCGGCCGGGATGCGCGCCTGCAGGAACCCGACCGCGGCGGGAAAGAGTGCGAGATAAAGGCAGAAGAGCAGCGTTGCGGTCGCCGCCAGCGGCGCCGGCATCATGCCGAAGTCGTGCAGGCTCACGTAGACCCAGCTCACGCCGGCGAGGAACAGACCGGCGCCGAAGGCAAACCCGAGCGCCGCGGCGCTCGGCGTGCCGCCGTGCGTCCAGGCGAAAAAGAGGAACGCGAGCGCGGCGAGCGCGAGCGGAAACAGGTTCCAGTCCCCGAACGCGGCGGCCGACGCGCCGCCGGCGAGCGCGGCGGCCGCGAGCCAGCGCGCGCGTCCGCCGTGCCGGCTCACGCCGCTTCCTCGGCCGCTCTCTCGACCTGAAGCGTGTACAGGCGACGGCTGTCGGCGCGCAGCACGGTGAGCTTGAGCCCGTCGATCGCGACCGATTCCCCGCGCTTCGGCAGGCGGCCGAAGCGGTGGATGACCATCCCGCCGACCGTGTCGTACTCGTCGTCCGGCAGCGACGTGCCGAACACCTGGTTGAAGTCCGCGATCTCGGTCTGCGCCTTGACGCGCCAGCGGCCGCCCTTCTCGCGCAGCACGTTGTCCTCGAGCTCGTCGAAGTCGTACTCGTCCTCGATGTCGCCGACGATCTGCTCCAGGACGTCCTCGATCGTCACCAGCCCCGCGACGCCGCCGTACTCGTCGACGACGATCGCCATGTGGTTGCGGTTCTTGCGGAACTCGTGCAGCAGGACATTGAGGCGCTTCGACTCGGGCACGAACACCGCGGGGCGCAGCATCTGGCGGACGTTGAACTCCTCCTCGCCCGCGTAGTAGCGCAGCAGATCCTTCGCGAGCAGGATGCCGATCACGTGATCGCGGTCGCGGTCGATCACCGGGAAGCGCGAGTGGCCGGTGCCGATCACCGAAGGGATGAACTGGTCGGGGGTCTCGTTGATGTCGATCACGTCCATCTGGGCGCGCGGGATCATGACGTCGCGCACCTTCATCTCGGAGACCTGCAGCGCGCCCTCGATCATCGACAGCGCCTCGCCGTCGAGCAGGTTGCGGCCGTGCGCCGAGCGCAGCAGCGCGACGAGGTGCTCGCGGTCCTCGGGCTCGCGCATGATGAGCGCGCCCAGTCGGTCGAGCCACGACGGCTTGCGGTTACCCGGCGCGTCGTCCATAGGGGTCGGCGAATCCGAGGCGCGCCAGGATCGTGCGCTCGCGCGCCTCCATCCGCCTCGCGTCCGCCGCACGCTCGTGGTCGTAGCCCTGGAGGTGGAGCGCGCCGTGCACCGCGAGATGGGCGTAGCGAGCGCGCGGCGCCTGCCGCTGCGCGCGCGCTTCCCGCGCCACCACCGGCGCGCACAGCACGATGTCGCCCTCGAGCGCACCGTCGCGCCCGGCGTCGTAGACGAAGGTCAGCACGTTCGTCGCGTAGTCGCGGCCGCGATAGGCGCGGTTGAGGCGTCGCCCCTCGACCGCGCCGACGAAGCGCACCGTGACGCGGGCCGCGCGCTCGAGCGCGGCGCCGAGCCACTGCGCGAGGCTGCGCCGCGCGGGAAGACCGGCGCGCGGTGCCGCGTACTGGACCGCGAGCGCGAGCCGGGCGCGCGCATCAGCCTTCTTCACGGTCGCGCGGCGCGCGCGCGGCGTTCGCGCGCGAGTGCGCCTCGTAGGCATTCACGATGCGTGCCACCAGCGGGTGCCTCACCACGTCCTCGGAGCCGAACTCGGTGAACGCGATGCCGCGCACCGCGCCGAGGATGCGCCGCGCCTCGACCAGTCCGCTGCGCTGCCCGCGCGCAAGGTCGATCTGGGTCACGTCGCCGGTGACCACCGCCTTGGTGCCGAAGCCGATCCGGGTCAGGAACATCTTCATCTGCTCGGGGGTCGTGTTCTGCGCCTCGTCGAGGATGATGAACGAGTGGTTCAGCGTGCGCCCGCGCATGTAGGCGAGCGGCGCGATCTCGATCGCCCCGCGCTCGAACATGCGTTGCACCTTGTCGAAGCCCATCAGGTCGTAGAGCGCGTCATAGAGCGGGCGCAGGTACGGGTCGACCTTCTGCGCGAGGTCGCCGGGGAGGAAGCCGAGGCGTTCCCCCGCCTCGACCGCGGGGCGCACGAGGACGATGCGCTTGACCGCGTCGCGCTCGAGCGCGTCCACGGCGCACGCCACCGCGAGGTAGGTCTTGCCCGTGCCCGCCGGGCCGACGCCGAACGTGACGTCGTGGGCGAAGATGTTGCGCAGGTACTCGCGCTGGTGGGGCGTGCGCCCGTGCAGGTCGGGGCGCCGCGTCTGCAGCACCGGCTGGTCCGACTCCTCGCGCGTGCGCGGCCCTTGCGCCTCCACGAGCCCGAGCTGGATGTCGTCGACGGTCAGCTCGCGCGCGGCGCCGGCATAGAACCGCTCGAGGAGCTCGGCCGTCCGGGCGGCGCGGTCCGCGTCGCCGCGCACGGTGAAGCGGTCGCCGCGGCGCGCGATGGTGACCTCGAGCGCGGTCTCGATCTGGCGCAGGTTCTCGTCGAGCGCGCCGCACAGGTTCGCGAGGCGCTGGTTGTCGGCGGGCGCAAGCGTCAGCTCGACGGACTTCGGCCTCAACGCGGGTCGGGGAGGTCGGGGATCGCCCATTCGGACGCTAGGATGCCACCGCGGCGCCCGGCGCGTGCTCGACCCCCGCGAGACGCCCGCGCAGGCTGTGCGGGAGCGCGCGCTCGACGACCAGCTCGACGAACTTGCCGACCAGCCGCGGCGGCCCGGCGAAGTTGATCACGCGATTGTTCCCGGTGCGCCCGGCGAGTTCGCGCGGGTCTTTCCTCGCGGGACCCTCGACGAGCACGCGCTGGACGGTGCCCACCATCGACGCGCTGATCGCGCGCGACTGCGCCTCGAGGAGAGCCTGCAGGCGCTGCAGGCGCGCGAGCTTCGCCGCCGGCGGCGTGTCGTCGGCGAGATCTGCGGCCGGCGTGCCCGGGCGGCGGCTGTAGACGAACGAGAACGAGGCGTCGAAGCCGACCTCCGCGACGAGCCTGAGCGTCTGCTCGAAATCGGCTTCGGTCTCGCCCGGGAAGCCGACGATGAAGTCCGACGAGATCGAGGCGTCCGCTCGCGCGGCGCGCAGGCGTCGCACGATCGACTTGTACTCGAGCGCGGTGTAGCCGCGCTTCATCGCGGCGAGCACGCGGTCGGAGCCCGACTGCACCGGCAGGTGAACGTGCGGCGCGAGCTTGTCGAGCCGCGCGTGCGCGTCGACGAGCCGCTGGGTGAACTCCCTGGGGTGGGAGGTCGTGTAGCGGATGCGCTCGATCCCGGGGACCTCCGCGACGTACTCGAGAAGGAGCGCGAAGTCCGCAGCCTCGCCGTCGCTCATCGTCCCGCGGTAGGCGTTCACGTTCTGGCCGAGCAGCGTCAGCTCCTTCACGCCCCGGTCGGCGAGGTCGGCGACTTCCGTGAGGACGTCGTCGAAGGGCCGCGAGACCTCCTCGCCGCGCGTGTACGGCACGACGCAGAAGCTGCAGTACT
>CAZIXQ010000129.1:0-10531 GCA_964543155.1 uncultured Enterobacteriaceae bacterium | reverse complement strand
CTCGAGCAGGGCCTCGAGGACGTCGCGATCGCGCCGATCCGCGACCCGGACGCGGTCGCGCGCATGGCCGCAGCCGGCATCGGCGCGAACGTGACGCTCGCCCTCGGCGGCAAGACCGATATGCCCTCGATCGGTCTGCAGGGTCGCCCGCTCACCGTGTCGGGCCGCGTGCGCACGATCACCGACGGCGAGATCGTGTTCGGCGGGCCGATGTACACCGGGGTCAAGTCCTCTCTCGGGCGCAGCGCGGTGCTGGAGACCCCGCGCGCGCAGATCGTGGTCACCGAGCGCCACCACGAGCCCTTCGATCTCGTGATCTTCCGGCACTTCGGCATCGAGCCCACCGCCAAGCGCTACCTGATGCTGAAGTCGCGCATCCACTACCGGGCGGGATTCAAGCCGATCGCGGCGGCGATCGTCGAGTGCCAGGGGGAGGGCGTGACGAACGCCGACCTCTCCGTCTATCGCTACGAAAAGCTGAAGCGCCCGATCTACCCGCTCGACGCGCTGTAGCCCCGCGCGCGCCGGACGGCGCGGTAAACTCGCCTTCGCCATGCCGCAGACCCCCTACTACCTGCTGATCGACATCGGCAACACGTTCGTGAAGTGGGGCCGCTACCGCGCCGGCGCGAAGGGCACCGCCGCCGATCACTGCCTCGACTCGGGGCACCTGCTGCTCGCCGAGGTGCCGGAGCTCGCCGCCGGCTGGCGGCGGCTGCGCGCGCCGGAGCGGATCGTCATCTCGAACGTCGCCGGCACGCGCGTGCGCGCGTCGATGCTGCGCTGCCTGGAGGTCTGGCCGGAGGCCCCCGCCCCACAGTGGCTCGTTTCCCAGGCCGAGCAGTGCGGGGTCAAGAACGGCTATCGCAACCCGGCCCAGCTCGGCTCCGATCGCTGGGCGGCGATGATCGGTGCGCGCGCGATCGTCGACGGTCGGCCGGTGCTCGTCGTGGTGTGCGGCACCGCGACCACCGTCGACTTCGTGAACGCGGCGGGCCTCTTCACCGGCGGGGTGATCCTTCCCGGTGTCGGCCTGATGATCCGCTCGCTCCACGAGGGCACTGCGGCGCTGCCCGACGCGGACGGCCAGTACGCCGACAACCCGACCCAGACCGTCGACGCGATCGTGAGCGGCTGCCAGCACGCGCAGGCCGGCGCGGTCGAACGGCTGTTCCGGCTCCATCGCCAAAATTACCCGGAGATCACGTGCCTCCTCTCCGGCGGCGCGGCGAAGGCGCTCGCGCCGCGGCTTGCCATCCCGTTCCAGCTGCACGAGAACCTCGTGCTCGAGGGGCTGCATCAGATCGCGCAGTCCCGCGCCTGAGATGCGCCGGGATCGACGCGCTGCACCGGTCCGGCCTGCAGTTCCGCGCGTGTCCCGCTCCGCCGCTCATTCCGCCGCGGCCCTTGACGGGCTCGCGCTCGACGCGATCCGCGCCGGCATCGGGCCGGCTGCCGATGCGATCCGGATCGAGCTCGTCGACGAGTGCGATTCGACGAACGCCATGCTCGCCGCCCGCGCCAGCGCCGGCGCGCCCACCGGCACGGCGCTCGCCTGCGAGCTGCAGCGCGCCGGGCGCGGACGCCAGGGCGCGCGCTGGATTTCGGGGCGCGGGGACGGCCTCACCTTCTCGCTGCTGTGGCGGTTCGAGCGCGCGGCCGGCACGCTGACCGGGCTTCCGCTTGTGGCTGGACTCGCCTGCGCGGACGCGCTCGAAGCGCTCGGGGTGAGCGACGTGGCGCTGAAGTGGCCGAACGACCTGCTGCGCGCCGGAGCAAAGCTCGGCGGCATCCTGGTGGAGGCGCAGGGCGACGCCCGCGGTCCGCTCGCCGCCGTGATCGGCGTCGGCATCAACGTGCGGCTCTCGGACGAAGCGCGGGCGGCGATCGGCCAGCCGGTCGCCGACCTGACCGGCGTGCCGTACGGTTCGCGCAGCGCCGTGCTCGGGCGCGTCCTCGCCGCGCTCGCGGCGGCGCTCGCGCGCTTCGAGCGCGAAGGGTTCACCGCCTTCCGCGCGGCGTGGCAGCGGCGTCACGCGTTCCAGGACAAGCGGGTGCGGCTGCTCGTGCGAGCCGGGCATTCGATCGTGGGCGTGGCGGCAGGGGTGGCGGACGACGGCGCGCTGCTCCTGGGGACGGAGGCCGGCGTGCAGCGCTTCTACGCTGGTGAAGTCAGCCTGAGGGCCCTCGCGTGAGGACGCTCTTCCTCCTCCTCGCGTTCGCGAACGTCGCGTTCTTCGCCTGGCGCTACTACGACGAGCACTTTGCCGCGCGCGGCATCGACCCGTTCGCGCAGCAGCTCAACCCGGAACGGGTGAAGCTCGTCGGGCCGGACGACCTCTCGCGCATCGCCGGCGCGCGCAAGCTGGCGGCGTGCCTCGAGCTCGGCCCGGTTGCCGCAGGCGAAGCGACCCGCGCGGAGGAGGCGGTGGGCGGAATCGCCGCCGGCCTCAAGGTCACCGTGCGCCGCGTCGAGGAGCCGGCCCGCTGGTGGGTCTACCTGCCGCCGTTCGCGACGCGGGCCGCGGCCGTGCAGCGCGCCGCGGAGCTGCGCAAGCAGGGCATCGAGGACTTCTCGGTCGTGGGCGACGATCCCCAGTGGCGCAACGCGATCTCGCTCGGCGTGTTCCGCAGCGAGGAGGCGGCCGCCAAGCGCGCCGACGAGCTGCGCCGGCGCGGCCTGCGCGGCATCGAGGTGGCCTCGCGCGAGAGCGCCGGGGCGCGCGTGTACGTGCAGCTCCGCGACGCGCCCGAGCCGGTGCGCGCGAAGTTCGGCGAGCTGCGCGACGGCTTCCCGGGCGCGGAGGTGCGCGAATGTCCCAACTAGCGGCCGGCTACGCAATCCGTCCGGCGGCCGGCGCGGCGGACGTGGACGCGGCGCGGACGCTCTTTCGCGAGTACGCGGCATGGCTGCAGGAGGACCTCTGCTTTCAGGGCTTCGCGGAGGAGCTCGCGACGCTGCCCGGCAAGTACGCGCCGCCCGACGGGCGGCTGTTCCTCGCATGCCGCGACACGGGGCCGGTTGGCTGCGTCGCGCTCCGGCGCTTCGACGCGGCGACCGGCGAGGTCAAGCGGCTCTACGTGCGGCCGGAACACCGCGGGCGCGGCCTCGGGCACGCGCTTGCCGCGACGGTCATCGAGGCTGCGCGCGCGATCGGCTACCGCCGGCTCGTGCTCGACACCCTCGAGCGCATGACGGCGGCGCGGAGCCTCTACGCGGCGGCGGGTTTCCGGGAGATTCCCTCGTATTACGACACGCCGCTCGCCGGCACGCGGTTCATGGCGCTGGCGCTGCGGGCCGAGTAGCCGCCGCGCTACTGCTCCGGGGCGCCCGCGTCCGCCGCGCGGATCCTGCGCAGCAGGGCCGAGGTGGACCGCTCGTGGACGAACGGGATCGCGTGCACGGCACCGCCCCACGCCGCCACTTCCTTCGCCCCGACGATGTCGGCGAGCTTCCAGTCGCCGCCCTTCACGAGCACGTCCGGGCGGCAGGCGAGGATCGCCGCGAGCGGGGTGTCCTCGTCGAACCACGTCACCAGGCTCACCGCTTCGAGCGCGGCGAGCACCGCCATGCGGTCGGCGAGCGCATTGACCGGCCGGTCGTCGCCCTTGCCGAGGCGCTTCACCGAAGCATCGGAATTGACCGCGACCACGAGGCTCGCCCCGAGCGCGCGCGCCTGCGCGAGATAGGTCACGTGGCCGCGGTGCAGGACGTCGAAGACGCCGTTCGTGAACACGACCGGGCGGGGCAGGGCGAGCGCGGCGGCGGCGAGCGCCTGCGGCTCGCACAGCTTGCGTTCGAAAGCGGGGGCGCTCATCGGCGCGCTGATCGGCGCAAGTGCCGCCCGCGGCGGTCCGGGCTCAGGCCGGCTCGAGGGTCGTGGCCGGGAGCGCCCTCGGCGCGAGCGCCTTCCGGTACCGGTTCAGGTCCTGGACCGTGGCGATGGAGCGGCGGAACAGCACCGAGAGGTTGCGCAGGATTGCGGCCACGACTTTCGCCTCCCATGCGCGGTCGAACCGGATCTGCTCGTCGAGCCAGCGCTCGAGCCACTCGGGATCGGGCAGCTTCGACTGCACCGTGTCGCGCGGGTAGAGGGTGCGGTTGACGTGGAGATTGGTCGGGTGGAGCGGCTTCCCGCTGCGGCCCGAGCTCGCCATCAGCATGCCGATCTTCGCGAACGCCGCGCGCGCCTCGTCGCCGGCGCGCTCGATCGCGCGCTTCATGTACTGGCGGTACACGCCCGCGTGGCGCGCCTCGTCGCCCGACATCAGCGCGTAGACCGCCCGGATCACCGGCTCGGTGTGCCACTGGGCGGCGCGCCGGTACCAGTGGGTGAGGCGCAGCTCGCCGCAGAAGTGCAGCATCAGCGTCTCGAACGCCGGCGCCGGGTCGAACTGGAAGCGGACCGCGTGCAGCTCGTCCTCGGTCGGCGCGAGGTCGGGGCGGAAGCGGCGCAGGTACTCGATCAGCACCAGCGCGTGCTTCTGCTCCTCGTAGAACCAGACCGACATGAACGCCGAGAAGTCGCTGTCGTGGATGTTGTCGCGCAGGAACATCTCGGTGGCGGGGAGCGCCGACCACTCGGTGATGGCGTTCATCTTGATCGTCCGCGCCTGTTCGTCGGAGAGCCGGTCGGCGGCGAAGTCGCCCCACGGCACGTCGGTCTCGAGCTGCCAGCGGACGCGCTCGAGCGACTTGAAGGCCTGCGGGTAGATCATCTTCGCGGACATGCGGCGCGAACTATATCAAAGGCTTGCGTTACAGATCTGCGCCGTAACGCAAAAAAGGCAGATAGGACATTCGCATGCAGCGCGCCCGTTGGAGGCGCCGCCGCGGGGCGCGAGCCGTGCGGCCTGCACCTCCAATCCGATCAAGCGTTTAGAGGCGGGGCGCGCTTCAGGCGCGCGGATGCGCCGCGCGCCAGCGCGCGACCGCTGCCGGCACCTCCGCGAGCTCCGGGAGCGCGCGCACGCCGCGCACCGCGCGCCGCACCAGACCCGGGTTCGCGCCGCCGACCCAGATCTCGGTTTCCGTGCCGAGCTGCGCGCGCAGCGCGGTCAGGCCCTCGAGCGCCTGATTGACCGGGTAGGCGAGGCTGAACGACAGCGCCACCACGTCGGCGCGGTGGCTCGCCGCGGCACGGACGATGTCCTGGACCGGCGTCTGGGTCCCGAGCGGGGTGCACGCGGCCCCTTCGAGGGCGAGCATGCATTCGGCCATGAGGAGTCCGAGCCCGTGCAGCTCGGCCGGGAACGTCGTCAGCACGACGCGCGGCGGATCCGTGCGCTGCGGCAGGCCGGCGAGGGCGCTGCGCAGCACGCGCTGCAGCGTCTCGGTGTACAGGTGCTCCTCGAACACCTCGAGCTCGCCGCGCATCCAGGCCTCGCCGATGTGGCGGTTGAGCGGCGCGACCGTCTCGAGCACGAAGGCCGCGAGCCCCTGCCGCAGGAGCGCCGCGGCGAGCGCCTCCCGCAGTCCGGCGACGTCGTGCGCCCGCAGCGGTTCCAGGATCTCGGCGCGCCCGGACGGGGTCTGCGCCGGTGGCGTGGCCGCCTCGATCAGCGCGCGCAGTTCCTCGAGGCTGTGGCCGACGACCCGGCTCGGTCGATGACCGCGGTCGATGAGGCGCTTCAGGAGCCGCAGCTTCCCGACCTGCTCGGCGCTGTACACGCGCTCGCCGTGCGTGTCGCGGCGCGGTTCCGGGAAACGATAGCGACGCTCCCAAACCCGGAGCGTGTCCTTACTGAGGCCCGTCTCGCGCTCCACGGCACCGATCGAGAGCGCTTCCCCCACGCCTTGCCTCATGTTCATTTTGTCTAGGTCAATATGTTGACAAAGGCCAGTTCAGGCCGTATCGTACCGCCTATCAGACGATTTGACTAGGACAAAATGATGCTGCAGGCTCCTCTCGCGCTCGCCCTCGCCGGCATCATAGGCGTGGCGGCCGCTGCCCCGCCGGGGGGCGGCGCCCCGCCGGCCGTCGACGGCGACTGCCCGCCGCTCCTCGCGCGCAGCGCGCCCAACCTCCTGACCGACGAGGCCGTGCCCCTCTGCCGGTTCAAGGGGAAAGTGCTGCTCGTGGTGAACACCGCGAGTCAATGCGGGTTCACCCCGCAGTACGAGGGGCTCGAGACGATCTATCGCCGCTACAGGGACCGCGGCCTCGTGGTCCTCGGGTTTCCGTCGAACGACTTCGGCGGTCAGGAGCCGGGCGCGGGCGCCGAGATCGCGCGGTTCTGCCAGGTGAACTACGGCGTGAGCTTCCCGATGTTCGCCAAGACCGTGGTGGTGGGACCTGCGGCGAGTCCGCTCTACCGGGACCTCGCCGCACAGACCGGAAAGCGCCCGCAGTGGAACTTCCACAAGTACCTCGTCGACCGCAACGGCGTGGTCGTCGCCGCCTTCGACAGTGCGGTCGCACCCGGCGACGCGCGCATCACGACCCAGATCGAACGCCTCCTCGCGACGCGCTAGCGCCGCCCGGTTCACCGCAAGGAACAGGACATGAATGCTCCCGATCGATTCTTCTTGCCCGACGTCCAGGCCGCGCCCGACGGTCGCGCGCTCGCCATCGACCGCGTCGGTGTCCGGTCGCTCCGCCATCCGGTCACCGTCGCGCGCCCGGACGGTACGGCGCAGCCGACGGTGGCGACCTTCGACATGTATGTCGCGCTTCCCGGCGACGTGAAGGGAACGCACATGTCGCGCTTCATCGAGATCGCCCAGGGCCTGCACGCGCCGCTCTCCGTCGCGGGGTTCCGCGACCTCATGGCGCGCATGCTCGCGCGGCTGGACGCGGAGGCGGGCTACATCGAGGCGCGCTTTGCGTACTTCGTCCCGAAGCGCGCCCCCGTCTCCGGCGTCGAGAGCCTGATGGACTACGAGGTGTCCTTTCGCGCCGAGGTGCGCCCCGGGCGCGGGTACGACTTCACCCTCACCGTGGTCGTGCCGGTGACGAGCCTGTGCCCGTGCTCGAAGGAGATCTCCGAGTACGGGGCGCACAACCAGCGCTCGCACGTGACCATCGCGGCGACGATCGAGGGCGAGATCGCGGTCGAGACGCTGATCGAGGTGGCCGAGCGTCACGCCTCGTGCGAGCTCTACGGGCTGCTGAAGCGTCCGGACGAGAAGTGGGTCACCGAGCGTGCCTACGACAACCCGAAGTTCGTCGAGGACCTGGTGCGCGATGTCGCGCTCGAGCTCGCCCGCGACGAGCGCGTGGTCGCCTTCACCGTCGAGTCGGAGAACTTCGAGTCGATCCACAACCACTCCGCCTACGCGCTGGTGCGGCGCGACAAGCGGCTCGCCGCCTGACGGGGGAAGCGCGTGCGCATCGCCATCGTCGGTACCGGCATCGCCGGCCTCTCCGCCGCCTGGCTCCTCGCCCGGCGCCACCGCGTGACCGTGTTCGAGGCGAACCGCTACCTCGGCGGGCACACCAACACGGTGGACGTGACCGTGGAGGGGATCACGCACCCGGTCGACACCGGGTTCCTCGTCTTCAACCGGAAGACCTACCCGAACCTCTGCGCGCTCTTTGCGCACCTCGGCGTCGAGCCGGTCGCAGCCGAGATGTCGTTCGCGGTGAGCCTGCTCGGGCGCGACCTCGAGTGGGCCGGGACCAACCTCGGGACGGTCTTCGGGCAGCGGCGCAACCTCCTGCGACCCCGCTTCTGGGGCATGCTCGCGGACATCGTGCGCTTCAATCGCGAGGCGACCGCGATCGCGCGCGGCCGGATGCCGGGCGAGCACACGCTCGGCGAGTTCCTCGACCGCGGCGGCTACGGGCGCGAGTTCCGCGACTGGTACCTGCTGCCGATGGCCGCGGCGATCTGGTCGTGCCCGACACGCGCGATGCTCGACTACCCGGTCGCGACGTTCGCGCGCTTCTGCCACAACCACTGCCTGCTGCAGGTGGACGATCGACCGCAGTGGCTGACCGTGAAGGGCGGCGGGCGGGAGTACGTCCGGCGCCTCGCCGCGCGGCTCGACGACGTGCGCCTCGCCGCGCCGGTGCGGAGCGTCGACGGGATCCCGGGCGCGTTCCGCGTGGCGACCGACGCGGGGGTGGAGACCTTCGACCAGGTGGTGCTCGCCTGCCACGGCGACCAGGCGCTGCGCCTGCTCGCGCACCCGACCGCCGGGGAACGCCGCGTGCTCGGCCGCGTGCGCTACCAGCCGAACCGGGCCGTGCTCCACACCGACGCGCGGCTGCTGCCGCGGCGGACGGCGCTGTGGTCCGCCTGGAACTACCTGAGCGCCGCGGACGCTCGCGCCGACCGCCCGGTCGGCGTGTCGTACCTGATCAACAAGCTGCAGCCGCTGCCCTTCGCCACGCCGGTCGTCGTCACGCTCAACCCGCCGGTCGAGCCGGCGCGCGACAAGGTGATCGCCGAGTTCGACTACGACCACCCGGTGTTCGACCTCGGCGCGATCGAGGCGCAGGGCCGCCTTGCCTCGATCCAGGGGCGGCGCGGACTGTGGTTCTGCGGCGCGTGGGCCGGCTACGGCTTCCACGAGGACGGGCTGAAGGCGGGGCTCGCCGTGGCGAACGCTCTGGGCGAGTTTGCGCCGTGGCAGGGCCGCGGTGACGCCGGTGACGCCCGGAGGCAGACGCCCCTCGCCGAGGGCAGGCGCGACAGCGCGGTCGCAGAGGTCACGCCGTGACCGCCGCGCGCGCTCGCCTCGACGCGCCCGGGCGGCCGGCGCCGAAGCTCTTCCGCGGCACGGTGATGCACCGGCGACTGCGCCCGGCGGCGAACCACTTCGTGTACCGCGTCTTCTTCCTGTCCATTCCGCTCTCGAACGTGGACGCTCTCGCGAACCGCTGGTTCGGGGTCAACCGCTGGAATCTGCTCGGCTTCCACTTCCGCGATCACGGCGCGCGCGACGGCTCCCATCCGCTCGGCTGGATCCGGGCGCTGCTCGGGCGCGAGGGCCTGGCGGTTGCCGACGGCGAGGTCTGGCTGCAAACTTTTCCGCGCGTGCTCGGCTATGTCTTCAACCCGGTGAGCTTCTGGCTGTGCCACGACCGCGCGGGCGCCCTGCGGGCGATCGTGTGCGAGGTCAACAACACCTTCGGCGAGCGGCACTGCTACCTGCTCGCCCACCCCGACTCGCGCCCGATCGCGCCGGGCGAGCCGCTCGGCGTGCGCAAGGTCTTTCACGTGTCCCCGTTCTGCCGCGTCGAGGGGGAGTACCGGTTCCGGTTCGTCGCCGGCGACCGGCACGCGCTCGCCCGCATCGACTACCGCGACGCGGCCGGCGACCTGCTGCACACGAGCCTCGCCGGCCGGGCGGTGCCCTACTCGGCGCGCGCGGCGCTCGCTGCGTTCTGCGCGCACCCGTGGATGACGCTCGGCGTGATGGCGCGCATCCACTGGCAGGCGCTCCGGCTCTGGGCGAAGCGCGTGCCGTTCTTCCCCAAACCCGTGCCCCCGATGGAGGAGGTGACCCGATGAACGTCCGGCAGCAGGTCGCGTCCGCGACCGGCGAGCGCATGCCGTTTGCCGCCCGCATGGCGCTCGCGCTCCTCGAGCGCATCGCGCATGGCGGAATCGAGATCGCGCTCCCCGACGGCAGCCGGCGCGCGGTGGGCCGCGCGCCGGTCGCGCGCCTCGAGGTCTCCGACTGGGCGGCGTTCGGCGCGGCGCTCCGGCGCGGCGACATCGGCTTCGCCGAGGCGTTCGTCGACGCCCAGTGGTCCTCGCCCGACCTCGCGCAGCTGCTGACCGTGATCGCGCGCAACCGCGACGCGCTGGAGAGCGCCATCTACGGGGGCTTCTGGGGGCAGATCGCCTACCGCGTGCGGCATGCGCTCAACGGGAACACGCGCCGCGGCAGCCGCCGCAACATCGCGGCGCATTACGACCTCGGCAACGCGTTCTACGCGCTCTGGCTCGACCCGTCCATGACCTACTCGAGCGCGCTGTTCGCCGGCAATGCCCTGCAGTCGCTCGCCTCGGCGCAGGACGCGAAGTACCGCCGCATTCTCGAGCGCCTCGCGCCGCGGCCCGGCGCGCGCATCCTCGAGATCGGCTGCGGCTGGGGCGGCTTCGCGGAGCTGGCGGCGCGCGAGTCGCGCTGCCGCGTGACCGGCCTGACGTTGTCGGAGGAACAGCTCGCGTTTGCGGAGGAGCGGATGCACCGCGTCGGCGTCGCGGACCGCGTCGAGCTCGCCTTCCGCGACTATCGCGACGAGCGCGGAACCTACGATCACGTCGTCTCCATCGAGATGTACGAGGCGGTGGGCGAGCGCTACTGGCCCGCCTATTTCCGCGCGATCCGCGACCGGCTGAAGCCCGGCGGCCGCGCGGTCGTCCAGGCGATCACCATCGCCGACCGGCTGTTCGAGCGCTACCGGTCCGGCACCGACTTCATCCAGCAGTACGTGTTCCCCGGGGGCATGCTCGCCTCGCCCGCGCGCTTCCGGGCGGAGGCCGTCCGCGCCGGGCTGCGGGTGGACGGGGAGCTCGCGTTCGGCGCGGACTACGCGGAGACGCTTCGCCGCTGGCGCCACGCCTTCAAGGC
>CAZIXQ010000128.1:0-10531 GCA_964543155.1 uncultured Enterobacteriaceae bacterium | reverse complement strand
TGCGATCGACGGTCGAGAGCGGCGCGGCGACGTAGAACGGCAGACCGTGACGCGCGGCGAGCACGGCGAGCGTATAGGTGCCGATCTTGTTCGCCACGTCGCCGTTCGCCGCGATGCGGTCGGCCCCCACCACGATCAGGTCCACCTGCCCGCGCTGCATCAGGTGCCCGGCCATGTTGTCCGTGATCAGCGTGACCGGGATCACTTCCTGGACCATTTCCTAGGCCGTCAGCCGCGCGCCCTGCAGGAACGGCCGCGTCTCGTTCGCGATCACCGAGATCTTTCGTCCCAAGTCGCGGGCCGAGCGCACGACCCCGAGGGCCGTCCCGTGACCCGCCGTCGCGAGCGCCCCGGCGTTGCAGTGGGTCATGATCCGCGCGCCCTCGGGAACGAGCGCCGCACCGTGCCGGCCGATCGCCTGGTTGACCTCCACGTCCTCGCGGTGGATCGCGATCGCCTCGGCCACGAGCCGCGCGGAGATGCGTTCCGGCGGTTCGGTGCGGGTTGCCTCGTAGACGCCGCGCATCCGCTCGAGCGCCCAGAACAGATTCACCGCCGTCGGCCGGCTCGCCCCGAGCTCGGCGAACGCGGCCTGCAGCGCGGCGTGGAACTCGCCGAGCGAGGCGAACGTCGGCCGGGTCGACTCGAGCGCGATCCCGTAGGCGGCCGCGCAGCCGATCGCCGGCGCGCCGCGCACCGTCATGTCGCGGATCGCCGCGGCCACCTCGGCGGCGTTGCGGCAGCCGACGTACTCGAGACGCTGCGGCAGGGCGCGCTGGTCGATCAGCTCGAGGCGATCGCCCGTCCAGCGCAGCGTCTCCACGCCGCGCGCCATCAGATCACCCGCTCGTTGCCGCCGTCCACGGGGACCTGGGCACCGGTCGTCTTCGCGAAGAGCGGGCCGCACATCTCCGCCGCCAGCTCGGCGACGTCGCGGCTCGACACCTCGGTCCGCAGCACGTTGTTGGTCCGGTACTGCTCGACCGTCATGCCGTAGCGCCTCGCCCGCTCGGCGAGCACCTCCTCGGTCCAGATCCCGGTGTCGAACACCGCGTTCGGATGCAGCGTGTTGACCCGGATCCCGTCCGCGCCCCACTCGAGCGCGGCGACCCGGGCGAGCTGGTTGAGGGCCGCCTTGGAGGCGGAGTACGCGGCCGCGCCCGGGCCGGGTGCGGGCACGTTCTTCGAGCCGATCACCACCACCCGGCCGCCCCGCGGTGCGCGCTGCAGGAGCGGATGGCAGGCGCGCAGGAGCGCGAGGTTGGCGTCCAGGTTCACCGCCATCACCTTGCGCCACTCCTCCTGCGGCAGATCCTTGATGCTGCGGCCGGCGGCGAAGATGCCCGCGTTGAGCACGAGCATGTCCACGCCGCCGAAGCTCTGCACCGCGCGTGCGAGCGAGGTACGCACCGCCGCGTCGTCGCAGACGTCGCAGCGGATTCCGAGGTAGTCGTCCCGATGGTGGAGGGCATCGACCGCCGAGCTGAGATCGAGCCCCACGACCGCGGCGCCGCGTGCCAGGAACGAGGCGACCGCGGCCTTGCCGATGCCCGACGCGGCGCCGGTCACCAGCGCGACCTCGCCGGCGAAGACCGCCGGGGCGGGCCCCTTCCGGAGCTTGTTCTGCTCCAGGTCCCAGTACTCGACGTCGAAGATGTCCTGCGCCGGCAGCGCCTCGTAGCGGCCGAGCGCTTCGGCGCGCAGGATGACCTCGATCGTGTGCTCGTAGAGCTCCTCGACGATGCGGGCGTCCTTCGCGGTGCGTCCGAAGCTCGCGATGCCGAACCGGGGATCGACGACGACCCGCGGCGCGGGATCGAGCATGACCTTGCGCACCCTGGCCTTCGGCTCGTGCCGCGCGAAGTACTCGCGATAGGCCGTGGCGTAGGCGTCGACGTCATCGCCCAGCATCGGCACGCGTTTGGTGCGGATCACGTGATCCGGCGTCGCCGGGCCCTGCTGCGACAGGCGTGCCACCTCCGGGTGGCGCGCAAACCCGAGCGTGCGCGCATTCGAGCGAACCCGCATCACCAGGGGGAAACCGGCCGCGCCACTGACGCGGCGGCGCAGATCCGCGAGCGTGAGGGGGTCCGCGTCGCATGCCGCGGGGAGGGGATCGGGCACGACGCTCCACGCGCGCTGCGCGTCGAGATACCGCTCCGCCCGGGCGACCAGATCGATCATCCGCTCGTAGGATTCGCGGGCAGTGTCGCCGAACGAGAACACGCCGTGCTTCATCAGCACCATCCCGATCGTGCGCGGCGACGCCGCGCGCGCGAACTCGCGCGCGACCGCCTGCGCGAGGTCGAATCCCGGCATGAAGTAGGGGATGACGACGACCGCGTCGCCGTAGAGCCGCCGGATCCGCTGCTCGCCGTCGGGCGTGTCGGTGATCGCGAGCACCGCGTCCGCATGCGTGTGATCGACGAAGCGGAAGGGGAGACAGGCGTGCAGGATCGTCTCGACCGAAGGCATCGGCGCGGACGCGCGCGCGAGCTGCGTGGTGAGCTCGTTCACCATGTCCGGGTCGGACAGGCGCTCCAGGGTCGCGAGCCGGGCGACGGGGTCGAGTCGCACCGGCGCGAAACCCGCGGCCTCGATCGTCTCGAGGTCCCAGCCGCTGCCTTTCACGTACAGGATCGACTGCTCGCCGCCGAAGCGGTCGCGCTCGCGCAGCTTCACCGACGTGTTCCCGCCGCCGTGCAGGACCAGCGACTTGTCGCGCCCCAGCAGGCGGGAGGTGTACACGCGCTTGCCGAGCTCGCCGTCGAACGTTTCGGCTTCGGCGTCGCCCCAGAGACTCTGCATCCGCTCGCAGTCGGGTGATTGAGCTCGGTATTATACGGTCCGGCCTCGCACGCTCCCCGAATGAACGACCGCGTCTCGATCCGCATCCTGCCGTGGCAGTCGGCCCGCGCCGAGGCGCAGCGCGTGCGCGAGACGGTCTTCGTCGTCGAGCAGGGCGTGCCGCCCGAGATCGAGCTCGACGAGTGGGACGAGCGCTGCGACCACGCCCTCGCGTACGACGCCGCCGGCCACGTCATCGGCACCGGCCGCCTGCTGCCCGACGGGCACGTGGGCCGGATGGCCGTCCTGCGCGAGGCGCGCGGGCAGGGCGTCGCGGCGCGCCTGCTCGAGGCGCTGATCGCGCGGGCGCGCTCGCGCGGCATGCGGCGCGTGGTGCTCAACGCGCAGACCCACGCGGTGCCGTTCTACACGCGGCTCGGGTTCGCCGTGGCCGGCGCGACGTTCATGGAGGCGGGCATTCCGCACGTCACGATGGCGCGCGAGCTCTAGCGCGCGAGACGGAAGCGCTCCCGCACGACGCCCGACTCGGCGCCGGACGCGTCGAAGCTGCGCTCCAGCAGCGAAACCTCCTCGTCGTGCGAGACGAGCACCACGGTCGAGGACCGCGTGCCGTAGTCGCCCGCACGAATGCGCAGCGGCGAGAGCTGCCGCTCCCGCTCCAGGGGGACGCCGGTGCGCGGGAGCTCGGCGTCGGGCGCCTCCTGCGCATCGTCCAGGAGGCCGAGCAGCGCCTCCGGGTCCACCTCACCCTCGAGGTGCGCGGCGAGGCGCGCCTTCCCGGTGCGCACCTTCGGCCAGGGGGCGTCGAGCAGGTGGTTCGAGAGCCCGTAGATCCCCGGCGGCAGCTCGCGTCCCTCGCCCGCGCGGTTCGAGAAATAGTGCATCGCGCCACGATCGCCGAGAACGAGGCTGAACCCGTTGTAGCGGTCCGCGTCCCGGCGCACCGACCGCAGGTAGGTCCCGGCATCGGCGCCGGCCGTCAGGTACTCGCGCACGAGCGCGCCGCGCGACGGCGCGTCGGGGCGGACGGGCGCGGAATCCCGGAAGTTCGTGAGCGCCGCGAAGCGCCCGCCGCGCGTCACGCCGAGCCAGGTCCCGCTGGCGGCGAGGTCGCGTCCCGCGAGCACCTCGGGCGCATCGGGCCAGAACCCCGCGGGCGCGGTGGGGCGACCGAACCACTCGTCCCGGTTGGCCGCCACGACGAGCCGATAGCGCGGGTGGGCGCGATACGCGAGAAGGATCAGGCACATGCTCAGCCGGCCGGCACGAACCGCTCGACGTGCCGCCGCGCATCCGCCTCGAGCAGGCGGTCGACCGCGAAGCGCGCGACCGCGACCGCGAGGCGCTGCTCGAAGTCGGCGGGGTCCGGAACCGCTTCGTACACTTCCATCCAGGTGGCCGGATCGTCGGCGCGGCGCATGAGCCGCCCCGCGACGCCGGTCTCGCGCGCGAGCGCCGCCTGCATCTCGCCGACGACCGCGCTGATCTCGCGCTCCGGGTGGCCGCTGCGGTAGTAGACGTAGTAGCTGCAGGTCACGGGACGGTGTAGGGCAGGGGCCGGAACCGGAGCGGCGGGCCGGACGGGGAGCCGAGGTGCACGGCGCCCGCACTGCCGGTCGGGGCGTGGACGACCGCGAGGACGTCGTGCCCCCCGTCCGGGGCCGGTGCCGCGTTGACGACCATCCCGCTCGCCTGCTCGCCGAGCGCCTCGCTGTAGAGCGGATCCCCCGCGGCAGGCGTGGCACCTTCCACGCGCGCGAGGAACAGCCTGCGCCTGGACTTTCCGAGATACTGGGTCCGCGCAACGACCTCCTGACCCGGGTAGCAGCCCTTCTGGAAGCTGACCCCGCCAAGCACCTCGAGGTTCGCCATCTGGGGGACCAGCTCGTCCTGCGTCCGCGCCGTGACGAGGGGAATGCCGTCGCGGATCTCGAGCCATTCCCAGCACGGCGTACCCACCGGACGCAGCGCCTGCGCGAGCGCATCCCACAGCGCGGGCGCGCGCGACGATGTTGTCGCGACCAGAAAACGGTTCGGCGCGACGCGGACGATGGTCGTGTCCACGCCGTGCGCCACGCGATAGTGTGCTTCAGGCACCGGTCCCACGATCGCCCGCAGCGTCCGTTCGGCGGACGGTCCCGACGCGCCGAGCAGGCGCCGCTCGTCGGTGCGGTCGGCGAGCGCGACCTTGGCGCGCAGGACGAACATGCGCAGCCGCTTGATCGTCGACGCCGCAATCGAGCGTGCGAGGAGGAGCGCGAACCCGTCCGCTTCGGGCCAGACGAGGAAGCTCGCGAGCATCCGTCCCTTGGGGGAGCAGTAGGCGCAATGACTCGCCTGCGCGCTCCCCAGCCCCTGGATGTCGCAGCTGAGCTGCGCGTGGAGAAAGGCTCGCGCGTCCGCACCGGTGACGGCGATCAGGCCGAGATGTGACAGGTCCGCGACGACGTCGCCCTCGTGGGCGGCGACGCGCTCGGCCGCCGGATCGCCGAAGTCACGCGCAACGCCGTCGGTCAGAACGGCGCCGTGCGCGCGCAGAAAGTCGGTCCAGTCGGTGTGCATCGTGTAACAGGCTATCGGGGCGGGCTATTATAGGGGCGGGCCGGCCTCGGTCGGCCTCCCGCCGGAAATGCTGAAGCTTCTCAAGCTGCTGATCCTGCTCGTCATTCTCGCCGGCCTGGGCGCCGCGGCGTGGGTGCATCGTTTCGCCCACGCGCCACTGCGGCTGCAGTCCGATCCGGTCGAGTTCGCGATCCCGTCCGGCACCTCGCTGCGGGCGGCGACGCGCATGATGGTGCGCGCCGGCGTCGACATGCCGCCCTGGGCGTTCGAGCTCGTTGCAAGGATTGCGGCGAAGCCGTCCGACATCAAGGCGGGCAGCTACGAGCTGCGGACCGGCGCCACCCCGCTCGACCTGCTCGGCAAGCTCGTCCGCGGCGAGTTCGCACTGGCCGAGGTGCGCCTGATCGAGGGCTGGTCGTTCCAGCAGGTGCGCGCGGCGCTGAACGCGCATCCGCGGGTCCGCCACGACACGATCGAGCTGTCGGACGCGGCACTCGTCAAGCGGCTCGATCTGCCGAGCGCCCATCCGGAGGGCTGGTTCTTTCCGGACACCTACGTCTTTCCGCGCGGAACGAGCGACCTCGAGATCCTGCGCAATGCCTATCGCGCCATGGAGAAGCGGCTGGCGGTCGCCTGGGCCGCACGCCAGCCGGACGTGCCGCTCGCATCGCCGTACGAAGCGCTCATCCTCGCCTCGATCGTCGAGAAGGAGACCGGTCGGCCGGAGGACCGGCCGCTGATCGCGGCAGTGCTGAACAACCGCCTGCGCGTGGGGATGAGGCTCCAGGCGGACCCGACCGTGATCTACGGTCTCGGGGCCGCGTTCGACGGGAACCTGCGCAAGCGGGATCTGCTCGCCGACACGCCCTACAACACCTACACCCGCGACGGCCTGCCGCCGACGCCGATCGCGCTGCCCGGCCTGGCGGCGATCGAGGCGACGCTGCGGCCCGCCCCGTCCTCTGCGCTCTACTTCGTCGCGCGCGGCGACGGCTCGAGCGAGTTCTCGCGCACGCTCGAGGAGCACAATCGGGCCGTGACAAAATATCAGCGCGGGGGCCGTCCCTGACGGCAGGCGCCGTCGATCGCTCGCATGCGCGGAAAGTTCATCACCCTGGAGGGCCTCGACGGCGCGGGCAAGAGCACGCACCTCGAGTGGCTCGCCGGGCGGCTTCGCCGCATGGCCGGGCGCAACGTGATCGTGACGCGGGAACCGGGCGGCACGCCGCTCGGCGAGCGCCTTCGCGCGCTGATCCTGGGCGAGCCGATGGACGTGGGCACGGAGACGCTGCTCGTGTTCGCGGCTCGCCAGCAGCACCTCGCCCAGGTGATCCGACCGGCCCTGAGCCGCGGCGACTGGGTGTTGTCCGACCGCTTCACCGATGCCACGTTCGCCTACCAGGGTGGGGGTCGGGGCGTGCCGGTGGAGAAGCTGGGGGTCCTGGAGGAGTGGGTGCAGGAGGGCCTGCAGCCGGACCTGACGCTCTTCTTCGACGTCCCCGTCGGGGTCGGGCAGGACCGGTTGCGCGCGGGGCAGGGCAACCTCGACCGCTTCGAACGGGAGTCGATGCCGTTTCACGAGCGGGTTCGGGCGGCCTATCTCGAGCGCGCCGGCCGGGACCCGAGACGAATTCGGGTGATCGACGCCACCCGCTCGGTCGAAGATGTTCGTAAAGCACTCGAAGATTTAATCATATCCATTTGAACAATAATATTTTGCCGTGGCTAGATGCCGCCTGGGAGGCCCTTGCGCAACGGCGCTCGGCGTTGCCTCACGCGTTGCTGATCCACGGACCACCTGGCCTCGGAAAGACGATCCTGGCACGGACGTTTGCCCAGTCGCTGCTCTGCGAGACGCCCAGCGCCGGTGGGTTTCCCTGCGGACGTTGCCCCGCCTGCGGGTGGTTCGCCCTGGGAAACCACCCCGACTTCCGCGTCGTCGAGCCCGAGGCACTTTCCGAGGCGACCACCCCTACGGAGGGCGAGGCGCCGCCAAAGGCTGGGGCTGCCCCCAGCCGGCAGATCAAGGTCGATCAGGTCCGCGAACTGCAGGGCTTCCTCAGCGTCGGGACCCACCGGGGGGGTGTCCGGGTCATCCTGGTGCGTCCGGCAGAGGCCATGAACGCCGCCACTGCGAACGCGCTGCTGAAGAGCCTCGAGGAGCCGCCGCCACGAACGCTGTTTCTGCTCGTGTCCAGCGCGCCCGACCGGCTGCTGCCGACGGTGCGCAGCCGCTGCCAGCGCGTCGCGGTCACCGCGGCTGCGCCGGAGACGGCGCTGCCCTGGCTCGCCGGACAGGGGCTGAAGGACCCCGAGGCGCGCTTGCGTCATGCGGGGCGCGCGCCGCTGGCGGCGATGGAGGAGGACGGCGAGACCGCCCGCGCGCGTGAGGCGCTGACCGCCTCCCTGGCGCGGCCCGACGCGACCGCGCTCGACCTTGCCGATGCCTGCCAGGGGGTCGCGCCCGACGTGGTCGTCGGCTGGCTCCAGAAGTGGGCGTACGATCTGGTGGCGGCACGCAGCGGGGGCGCGATCCGCTACAACGTGCGGCAGGAGTCCGCAGTGCGCGCGATTGCGCGTGGGCTGCCTCGAGCGGCGCTGCTAAGATTCGAGCGCTCGCTGTCGGCCGCGCGGGCGGTTGCGCTGCACCCGCTCAACGCGCGCCTCTTCATCGAGGAGATCTGCCTGCGCTACGCGCAGCTTCGGGAGTCGCCGCATGAATGACGATACGAACGGCAAGAGCGGGGTGCGCCCGAGCGTCCTCTCGCTGACCATCTCCCAGAAGTCCGCGCTCTACGCGGCCTACATCCCCCACCTCAGGCGCGGGGGCATCTTCATCCCGACGACGAAGCGCTACCGCATCGGGGACGAGGTGTTCATGCTCCTGACGATCATGGACGACCCCAACAAGATCCCGGTCGCCGGGACCGTGGTCTGGGTGACCCCGGCGAACTGCCAGGGCAACAAGGCGCAAGGCATCGGCGTGCATTTCTCCGACGACGAGAGCGGGCACGCGGCGAAGCGCCGCATCGAGGGGTTGCTGGGGGGGCTGATGCAGTCGACCCGCTCGACCCATACCTATTGAGTGGATGCTGGTCGATTCGCACTGCCACCTCGACTTCGATGAGTACCGCGACCGAATCCCGGAGGTGCTGGCCGAGATGGCCGCGGCCGGGGTCTCGCACGCGCTCTGCATCAGCGTCACGCTGACCGAATTTCCGCGGGTGAGGGCGCTCGCGGAGGCCCACGATCGGCTGTTCGCGACCGTCGGGGTCCATCCCGACTATCCGGACGAGGCGCCCGTCTCGGTCGAAGCGCTGGTTCGGCTCGCCGACCATCCGCGGGTCCTGGCGATCGGCGAGACCGGGCTCGACTACTACCGGCTGCGCGGGGACCTCGAGTGGCAGCGAGAACGCTTCCGCACGCACATTCGCGCCGCGCGGGCGTGCGGAAAGCCCCTCGTGGTGCACACGCGCGCCGCCGCCGAGGACACGCTGCGGATCATGCGGGAGGAGCGCGCGGAGGAGGTCGGGGGGGTCATGCACTGCTTCACCGAGACGCTGGAGGTCGCACAGGCCGCAGTCGAGCTCGGGTTCATGATTTCGTTCTCCGGGATCGTGACCTTCAAGAGCGCCCAGAGTCTCCGGGACACGGCGCGGGCGCTCCCCGGGGACCGGATCCTGGTCGAGACCGACGCGCCCTACCTCGCGCCGGTCCCGCACCGGGGCAAGACGAATCAGCCGGCTTACGTGCGGTTCGTGGCAGCGGAGCTTGCCCGGGTGCGGGAGGAGGCGCCCGATGCGATCGCAGCCGCCACAACCCGAAATTTTGGCCGCCTGTTTCGCCCGCCTGGATTTGAGATGGGACATTAGAAATGATCGATAAACTACTGTTTGCATGTTTTTTATCTTCGGTTGCCGTCGCCCCCGCTGCGGCCCAGGGGACGCTCGACGATCTCTTCAACGCGGTCCGGCTGAATGACGCCGTCGAGGTGCGGCAGTTTCTGGACCGGGGCATGGACCCGAGCTCCACGGACAAGGAAGGCCAGACCCTCCTCATGTACGCCGCGCGGGAGGGCCACCTGGAGCTCGTGCGCCTGCTGCTCGACCGGAAGGCGAATGTGAACGCGCGGACGCCCTCCAACGAGACCGCGATCATGTTCGCGGCCTACAAGGGCCATTTGGCGACCGTCCGGCTCCTGCACCAGCGGGGCGCCCAGATCAACAAGGACGGCTGGACGCCGCTGCACTACGCGGCGTTTCAGGGCCAGACGGAAGCCGCCCGGTATCTCGTGGAGAACGGGGCCGAGGTGGATGCCAAGGCGCCGAACGGCGCGACCGCGCTGATGTTCGCGGCGCGAGGTGGCCACGTGGAGGTGGTGCGCCTGCTGCTCGGGCGCTCCGCTGATCCGAGCGCCAAGGCGGACTCGGGGGCAACCGCGCTCAAATGGGCGCTCCAGACCCAGAACACCGATATCGCGGCACTGCTGCGGAAGGCGGGGGCCAGTGAATAGGCGTGGACCCACCCGTGGCCGGGCGCTCCGCCTCTGAACGCCAATCTAACTTTACATAATATACATTCTCGCGCATCCCGAGGCGCAGCGACCAGCCCGGCGCTAGTGCGTTTCTCCTCTCGGCGGAATCGGCAGCGAGACCACCGGAATGCCCTCGTCCGCGAGATCCTGGGCCTCCTGCGCGGTCGCGACGCCTCGGATCGGGCGCGGGGGGACTTCCTCGTAATGGATCCGCCGCGCCTCTTCCGGGAACCGGCGTCCGACGTCCTCGGTCCGGGCAAGAATCTCCCGAACCACCGTGGCCAGGGTCACCTCGGTGGTCGACCGCGCTTTGGCCGGCGCGGCCGGGGCGGTCGGTTCCGCCACGGGTTCGGCGGCCGAGGTCGTGCGCACCTTGGCGCTCGGGAGCCGACGCACGCCGGAAGTCCCGCAAAGGGGGCACGTGAGCTGCCCGACCGCCTCCTGATGCGCAAAGTCGTCCAGCGATCCGAACCAGCCCTCGAACCGATGATCCGCAGTGCACGCCAATTCGAACACGATCACGGGTCAATTCTACGCTTCGCGGCACGCCAGGCAGGGCTGCTGGCACCACGATGCGTGCCTCGCCGGGGGCATTAGTCCTTTACAGTCAGCAATTTCGCCCGGAAA
>CAZIXQ010000127.1:0-10571 GCA_964543155.1 uncultured Enterobacteriaceae bacterium | reverse complement strand
AGCGCCGCGAGGCTGTCCTCGACCTCCTGGAAGCCCGCCAGAACGGTCTGGCGGTACTGCGCCACCTGTCCGTCGTACGCGGCAATCGCCTGGTCGGAGACCGCGCGCCGCAGTCCGCCGTCGAAGAGCGACTGGGCGAGCGACGCCCCGAGCGACCAGAACCAGCTCGGCGCGGACAGCCAGTCGGCGAAGCTCCCGCTGCGGTAGCCGCCCGCTGCCGACAGGGTCAGTGCCGGGTAGAACGCGGCCTGCGCGACGCCGATTCGCGCATTCGCCGCGGCCACAGCGCGCTCCGCGGCCGCGATGTCCGGCCGGCGCTCGAGCAGCTCCGAAGGCACGCCGACCGGGATCGCGGGCAGGACCGCGACGACCTTCGTGGCCGGCGCAATGGAAAGGGCGGCGGGCGGCACGCCGATGAGCACCGCGATCGCGTGCTCGAACTGCGCGCGGTCGAGCCCGAGGTCGACGAGCTGCGCCTGCGCGTTCTTCAGCTGCACTTCGGCCTGCACCACGTCGACCCTGGCGGCCACCCCCGCGGCATAGCGGTTGCGCGTGAGCCGGAGCGAGCGCTCGTACGCAGCGACGGTCTCCTCGAGCAGCCTGCGCTGGGCGTCGGCGAGGCGCAGCGCGATGTACGTCTGCACGAGCGCCGTCTGCGAAGCGAGCCGCACCGACTCGAGGTCCGCGGCGCTCGCTTGCCAGTTCGCCTCGCCCGACTCGACGCCGCGCCGTACTCGCCCCCACAGGTCGACCTCCCAGCTCGCGCTCGCCGCGAGGTCGTAGTTGTTCGACGTGAGGGCCGACGAGCCCGAGCCCGACGGCGAGCGGGTGCGGAAGGCGGACGCGCCCGCGTTCACCGTCGGGAAGAGACCGGAGCGCGCCTGCTCGGCCAGCGCGCGCGCCTGCCGGAAGTTCGCCTCGGCGATCCTGATCGTCTGGCTGGAGACGTCCACCCGCGCGGCGAGCGCGTCGAGCTCACGGTCGCCGAACATCTCCCACCACTGCCCGCGCGCGAGCTGGTCGCGCGGCTCGGCGCGCTTCCAGCCCGCCATCTCCTTGTACGCCGCGGGCGTGTCGACGTCGGGCCGCACGTAGTCGGGCCCCACCATGCAGCCGCCGAGCGCGACTGCAGCAACTGCAAGGGTGAACCCCTTGATCACAGGGGCTCCAATGCGGGCGTGGCACCGCGCGCGAGCTTCCGCCGGCACCAGAGGCGGAAGCGGTCGAGATAGAGGTAGACGACGGGCGTCGTGTAGAGCGTGAGCAGCTGGCTGAGGATCAGCCCGCCGACGATCGCGATGCCGAGCGGCTGGCGCAGCTCCGCTCCGTCGCCCGCCTTCAGCGCGAGCGGCAGCGCGCCGAGCAGCGCCGCCATCGTGGTCATCATGATCGGGCGGAAGCGCAGGCTGCATGCCTGGAGGATCGCCTCGGCCGGGGACTTTCCTTCGTTGCGCTCCGCGTGGAGCGCGAAGTCGACCATCATGATCGCGTTCTTCTTCACCAGGCCGATCAGCAGGAACACGGCGATCAGCGCGATCACGCCGAACTCCGCGCCAAAGACCTGCAGCGCGAGCAGCGCGCCGACCCCTGCGGAAGGCAGCGTCGACAGGATCGTTATGGGCACGACGAAGCTCTCGTACAGGATGCCGAGCACGAGGTACATCGCCACGATCGCCGCGAGGATGAGCCAGGGCTGGCGCGCGAGGGTGGTCTGGAAGCTGCGCGCCGTGCCCTGAAATCCGCCGTAGATCGACGTCGGCATCCCGATGCGGGCCATCGTATCGCCGATGACCGCGGTCGCCGTGGAGAGCGACACGCCCGGGGGCAGGCTGAACGAGATCGTGGAGGCGGCGAACTGGCCCTGGTGATTCACCGACAGCGGCGTGTTGGTGAATTCGTAGCGCGCCACCGCGGAGAGCGGCACCTGCTGTCCGGGCGGCGTGCGCAGGTACAGGTCCTTGAGCGCTTCCGGACTCTGGGCGTAGCGGGGATCGACTTCCATGACGACGCGGTACTGGTTGCGATCGGTGTAGATGGTCGAGACGATCGCCTGTCCGAACGCGTTGCCGAGGGTCGTGTCGATGAGGTCCGGCGTGATGCCGAGCCGCGAGGCGGTCGGCCGGTCGATCACCACGGTCGTTTGCAGGCCGCGGGTCTCCTGGTCGGTGCTCACGTCGGTGAGCTGCGGCACGCCCTGCAGCGCGGCCTGCAGCCGGATCGTCCAGGTCCGCAGCAGCTCGACGTCGTCGCTCTGCAGGGTGTACTGGTACGACGCGGTGCCCGGCCGGCCACCGATGCGCACGTCCTGCACCGGCACGAGCCAGAGGTTCGCGGCGGGCACCGCTGCGAGCTTCGGGCGCAGCCGGGCGACGACCTCCGCCGCCGAGGCGCGCCGCTCGGCGAGCGGCTTCAGCGCAATGAACATCGTGCCGGAATTGCGCGAGCCGCCGCCGGTCACCGCGGTCACCTGCGCCACCGCCGGGTCGGCGCGCACGATGTCGACCAGGCGATCCATCTTCTCGCGCGTCGCCGCGAACGAGCTCGACTGGTCGGTGCGGATCCAGCCGATCAGGCGTCCGGTGTCCTGCTGCGGAAAGAAGCCTTTCGGGATGGTGATGTAGAGGTAGACGTTGAGGCCGATGGTCGCGGCGAGCACCGCGATGGTGAGGAGCGAGTGGCGCAGCGCCCACGCGAGGCTGCGCTCGTAGCCCCGGCGCAACGCGTCCTGCCAGCGCCCGATCGCCGCCGACAGGCGGCCCTCCGTGCCGGGGCGGGACCGGTCGAGGAGCCGGGCGCACATCATGGGCGTGAGAGTGAGCGACACGACGAGCGAGATCAGGATCGCCACCGAGAGCGTGAGAGCGAACTCGCGGAAGAACCGGCCGACGATGTCGCCCATGAACAGGATCGGGATGAACACCGCGACCAGCGAAAGACTCATCGAGACGACCGTGAATCCGACCTCGCGCGCGCTCGCCGTCGCAGCGGCGAGTGGCGCCATCCCGGCCTCGACGTGGCGGGCCGCGTTCTCGAGCACCACGATCGCGTCGTCCACGACGAACCCGGTCGCCACGATCAGCGCCATCAGCGACAGGTTGTTCAGGCTGTAGCCGGCGAGGTACATGAATCCGAACGTCGCGACGATCGACACCGGCACCGCGACGGCCGGGATGAGCGTCGCGCGCACGCGGCGCAGGAACGCGAACACGACGAGGATGACCAGCGCGACTGCGATGACGAGCGTCTTCTGGACCTCCGCGAGCGAGGCCTTGATGGTCGAGGTGCGCTCCATCGCGATGTCGAGCTCGATCGCCGCCGGGATCGAGGCGCGCATCCACGGCAGGAGATCGCGCACGCGCTGCACGACCTCGAGGATGTTGGCGCCCGGCTCGCGGTGGATCGTGAGCAGCACCGCCGGCCGGCCGTTGCTCGATCCGGCGTTGCGCACGTCCTGCACCGAGTCCACCACCTCGGCCACGTCGCCGAGGCGCACCGCGGCGCCGTTGCGGTAGGTGATGATGAGCGGCAGATACTCCGCCGCGGTGCGCGCCTGGTCGTTCGCGTAGATCCACCACTGCCGCTCGCCGTCCTCCACGAGCCCCTTGGGCCGGTTGGCGTTGGCATTGGCGAGCGCGGTGCGGACCTCGCCCAGGCCGATGCCGTACGCGGCGAGTGCCTTGGGATTGAGCTCGACGCGCACGGCCGGAAGCGCGCTCCCGCCCACCGAGACCGACCCGACGCCGCGCAGCTGCGCGAGCTTCTGTCCGAGGATGGTGTCCGCGACATCGAAGAGCTGTCCCTGGCTCAGGGTGTCGGCGGTCAGGGTCAGCACCATGATCGGCGAGTCGGCCGGGTTCGCCTTGCGGTAGGTCGGGTTGCCCGGCATGCCGGTCGGCAGCTGCCCGCGTGCCGCGTTGATCGCGGCCTGCACCTCGGTCGCCGCGTCGTTGATGTCGCGGCTCAGGTCGAACTGGAGCACGACCCGCGTCGACCCGAGCGAGGACGAAGAGGTGATCTCGTTGACGCCCGCGATGCGCCCGAGCTGGCGCTCGAGCGGCGTCGCGACCGTCGCCGCCATCGTCTCCGGGCTCGCGCCCGGCAGGCTCGCAGACACGACGATGGTCGGATACTCGACCTGCGGCAGCGGCGCGACCGGCAGCTGCGTGTACGCCACCGCGCCGGCGAGCGTGAGGCCGATCGCGAGCAGCGTCGTCGCCACCGGCCGGTCGATGAAGGGCGCGGAGAGATTCATGGCCGCGCGCCCCGCGACGCCGGTTGCCCCGGCGACTCGAGCCGCGCACGGGCCCGCTGCGCCAGCCGGTCGAACGCCAGGTAGATGACGGGCGTGGTGAAGAGCGTGAGCACCTGGCTCACGATCAGCCCACCCACCATGGTGAGCCCCAGCGGCTGCCGCAGCTCGGAGCCAACGCCCGTGCCCAGCATGAGCGGCAAGGCGCCGAGCAGCGCCGCGAGCGTGGTCATCAGGATCGGCCGGAAGCGCAGCAAACACGCCTGGAAGATCGCATCGCGCGGAGAAAGCCCTTCCTTGCGCTCGGCATCGAGCGCGAAGTCGATCATCATGATCGCGTTCTTCTTCACGATGCCGATCAGCAGGATGATCCCGATGACGGCGACGATGCCGAGCGGCGTGCGGGCGAGGAGCAGGGCCGCGAGCGCGCCGACCGCCGCCGAGGGCAGGGTCGACAGGATCGTGATCGGATGGATGTAGCTCTCGTAGAGCACCCCGAGCACGATGTAGACGGTGACGATCGCCGCGAGGATGAGGAGCAGCGTCCCGGACAGCGACGCCCGGAACGAAGCGGCGGCGCCCTGGAACTCGGTCTGGATCGCGGCCGGCAACCCGATCTGGCGCTCGAGCGCCTGGATCTCGTCGACCGCGGCGCCGAGCGAGGCCCCCGGCGCGAGGTTGAATGAGATGGTCGCGGCGGGAAACTGGCCGATGCGGTTCAGCGCGAGCGGCGCGGTGCCCACCTCCACCCGCGCGAGCGCCGACAGCGGGACCTGCGCGCCGGACGACGAGGTGACGTAGATGTCCTTGAGCGCGTCGGGCCCGCGCCGGAACTCCGGCTTCACCTCGAGCACGACGCGGTACTGGCTCGCCTGCGTGAAGATGGTCGAGACGAGGCGCTGGCCGAACGCGTTGTAGAGCGCGGCGTCGATCGCCGCCGGCGTGATCCCGAGGCGGCCCGCGCTGTCGCGGTCGATCTGCACGAACGCCTGCAGACCTTCGTTCTGCAGATCGGACGCGACATCGGTGAGCGCGGGCAGGGCGCGCATGCGTTCGACCATCTTCGGCACCCACTCGCCGAGCAGCCTGGGATCGGCCGCCTCGAGGGTGAACTGGTACTGCGTGCGGCTGACACGATCCTCGACGGTGAGGTCCTGGACCGGCTGCATGTAGAGCGTGATGCCCGGCACCTGCGCGAGCTCGGGCTGCAGGCGGCGGATGACGTCGGAGGCGTGGATGCGCCGCTCGGCGAGCGGCTTCAAATTGATCAGCATCCGCCCGCTGTTCAGCGTCGCGTTCGCGCCGTCGACGCCGATGAACGACGACAGGCTCTCGACCGCGGGATCGCGCAGGATCACCCTGGCGAGCGCCTGCTGGCGCTCGGCCATCGCGGCGAAGGACACGCTCTGCGGCGCTTCCGAGATGCCCTGGATCACGCCGGTGTCCTGCACCGGGAAGAAGCCCTTCGGCACGACGAGGTACAGCACGACCGTCAGCGCGAGCGTCGCGACCGCGACCGCGAGGGTCGCGCTCTGGCGGTCGAGCACCCAGTCGAGCGCGCGCCCGTAGCGCTCGATCATCCGCTCGAAGAACCGCCCCGCCGCGTGGTGGAAGGCGCCGCGCTCGCGTGGCCCGGTCCGGCGCAGCAGCTTCGCGCACATCATCGGCGTGAGCGTGAGCGACACCACCGCCGAGATCAGGATGGCCACCGCGAGCGTGATGGCGAACTCGCGGAACAGCCGCCCGACCACCTCGCCCATGAAGAGCAGCGGGATCAGCACGGCGACGAGCGAGAACGTGAGCGAGATGATGGTGAACGCGATCTGGCGCGAGCCTTTCAGCGCCGCGTCGAGGGGCCGCTCGCCCTGTTCGACGTAGCGCGCGATGTTCTCGATCACCACGATCGCGTCGTCGACGACGAAGCCGGTGGCGACGACCAGCGCCATCAGCGTCAGGTTGTTGATCGAGAAGCCGGCGAGGTACATGAACCCGAACGTGCCGACGAGCGACAGCGGCACCGCCACGCTCGGGATCAGCGTCGCCGGGACGCTGCGCAGGAAGAGGAAGATGACCATCACGACCAGCGCGATCGCCGCCACGAGCTCGATCTGCACGTCGCGCACCGAGGCGCGGATGGTGACGGTGCGGTCGGTCAGGATCGCGACGTCGACCGCGGCGGGCAGCGACGCCTGGAGCTGCGGCAGGGCGCGCTTGACGCGGTCGGCGACCTCGATCACGTTCGCACCGGGCTGGCGCTGGACGTTCAGGATCACCGCCGGCACGTCGTTCATCCACGCCGCGAGCCGGATGTTCTCCGCGTCGTCGACGATGTCGGCCACGTCCTGAAGCAGCAACGGTGCGCCGTTGCGGAAGGCCACCACCACCGGGCGATACTCGGCGGCCGAGCGCAGCTGGTCGTTCGCGTCGATCGTGTAGGCGCGGCTCGGGCCGTCGAAGCTGCCCTTCGCCTTCTTCACGTTCGCGGCCGCGATCGCGGTGCGCACGTCCTCGAGGCCGAGGTTGTTCGCCGCGAGCGCCTTCGGGTTCACCTGCACGCGCACGGCGGGCCGCTGCCCGCCCGAGAGCGTGACCAGGCCCACGCCCGAGATCTGCGAGAGCTTCTGCGCGAGGCGCGTGTCGGCGAGGTTCTGGATCTCGGGCAGCGGCATCGTCTTCGACGCAAGCCCGAGCGTGAGGATCGGCGCGTCGGCCGGGTTGACCTTGCTGTAGACCGGCGGCGCCGGCAGGTCCTGCGGCATCAGGTTCGAGGCCGCATTGATCGCCGCCTGCACGCCCTGCTCGGCGACGTCGAGGGGAACCGCGAGGTCGAACTGCAGGGTCACCACGGAGGCGCCGCCGGAGCTCGTCGACGACATCTGCTTGAGCCCCGGGATCTGCCCGAACTGGCGCTCGAGCGGCGCGGTCACCGACGAGGCCATCACCTCCGGGCTCGCGCCCGGGTAGAACGTGAACACCTGGATGGTCGGGTAGTCGACCTGCGGGAGCGCGGACACCGGCAGCTGCCGGTAGGCCACGAAGCCGGCGAGCAGGATGGCGACCATCAGCAGCGTGGTCGCCACCGGGCGCAGGATGAACGGCCGGGACGGGTTCATGCGCCTACTTCGCAGCCGGGCCGGGTGGCCCCTTCTCTCCCCCGGCCGGCGGTCTGGCGCGCGCGCCCTTGCCCGCGCGCCCGTCGGCCGGCAGCTTGAACTCCGGCCGCTCGCCGACCTCGACCCGCGCGCCCTCGCGCAGGCGGTCCGTCCCGTCGATCACGACCACCTCGCCCGGCGCGAGGCCCTCGGCGATGGCGATGCGCTGTCCGTCGACGGTGCCGGGCTTGACGGTGCGCACGGCCACGGTCTGGTCGGGCTTCACGACGTAGACGAAGAACCCCTGCGCGCCGCGCTGGACCGCCGAGGTCGGGATCACCACCGCGTCGCGCAGCGTGTCGAGCTTCATGCGCACGTTGACGAACTGGTTGGGGAAGAGGGCATTGTCCGCGTTCGCGAACTGCGCGCGCAGCTTGACCGTGCCGGTCGTCGGGTCCACCACGTTGTCGACCGAAGCGAGCACGCCGGCCGCGAGCCTCGCCTTGAGCTCCCGGTCCCAGGCCTCCACCGGCAGCGTCTCGCCGGTCTGCACCCGCTTCATCACCGCGGACACGTTGTCCTGCGGCACGCTGAACACCACCGTGATCGGCTGGAGCTGGGTGATCACCACGAGCCCGTTCGGCTCGTTGCCGGTCACCATGTTCCCCGGATCGACCTGGCGCAGCCCCGCGCGGCCGGAGATCGGCGCGGTGATGCGCGCGTAGGTGAGCTGCAGTCGCGCGCTGTCGATCGCACTCTGGTTGATCTTCACCGCCCCTTCGTACTGGCGCACGAGCGCCGCCTGGGTGTCGACCTGCTGCTTGGCGATCGAGTCCTGCTCGAAGAGCGTGCGATAGCGTGCAAGGTCGAGGCGCGCGTTCTCGAGCAGCGCCTGGTCGCGCGCCATCTGCCCCTCGGCCTGCGCGAGCTGCACCTGGAACGGACGCGGATCGATCTCGGCGAGGAGCTGGCCTTCCTTGACGAGCTGGCCTTCCTCGAACGCGACGCGCAACAGCTGGCCGGTGACGCGCGCCTTCACCGCGACGGTGCGCAGGGGCGCCGCGGTGCCGATGCCGGTGAGGTAGGCGTCGATTTCGGCGCTGCGCGCCGGTGCGGCCACGACCGGCACGGGCCCGGGCGCACCGCCGGCGCCGGTTCGCCCGGCCGCAGTGCTGGCGGGCGTCGCGGGCGCTCCGGCATAACGCTGGTACGCGAAATAGCCGATGCCCAGGAACACCGCAGCCGCGACGAGCCAGACCAGCCCGCGCGCGCGCCGCTGCGCCGGGGTCTGCACCACGGCCGGTTCCCGCAGCGCCGGGTCGGTAGGGCGGTTCATCGGTCCATTAGATCAGAAACCGCGCCCCGGTTTCCCCTCGCGGCGGCAACCAGGTGTAAAGAAAGATTGCCGGGCCGCGTAGAATCCGCGCGCGAACCCGACGCCTCGATTCCCCTCCCTGGAGCATCCATGACCATCAAGCGCCACAACCCCCACGGCGGCATCCTCTCCGACGCGGTCGAACACGGTCGGTGAACGAACAAGGGGGCGACGCCCCCTTGTAGATCCCCCAAGTCAGCTGCGATAGGAGCATCAATGGCAATCACCAGGCACAACCCCCACGGCGGCATCCTCTCCGACGCGGTCGAACACGGCGGACTTGTCTGGGTCGCCGGCACCGTCGCCGACGACCTCACCCAGGACATCACCGGCCAGACGCGGCAGGTGCTCGCGTCGATCGACGCGGCGCTGGCGAAGGCCGGCAGCGACAAGGCGAGGATCCTCTGGGCGAACGTGTGGGTCACCGACATCCGCAACCGCGAAGGGATGAACGCGGTGTGGAAGGCGTGGGTCGACCCGAACAACCTGCCGGCGCGCGCCACGGTCGAGGCCAAGCTCGCCGATCCGCGCATGCTTGTCGAGATCGCCTGCGTCGCGGCGAAGTAGCGTTGCGTCCGGACGGCACGCTCGCGCGCCTGCTCGCGGCGTTCCCGCGCGCGGGCCGCGTCGAGTGGATCGGCGTGCGCCCTGCACGGCACGTGCCGCCGGAGGCACTGCGCGAGGTGCTTGCGACCGACGGCGGACTGCTCGGCGACCACTACGGCGGCGGGAAGCGGGAGGTGACGCTGATCCAGGCCGAGCATCTCCCCGCCATCGCGTCGCTCGTTGGCGCGCCGCGCGTCGATCCGGCGCTCCTGCGCCGGAACCTCGTCGTCTCGGCCCTCAACCTCGTCGCGCTCAAGGATCGGCGTTTTCGCGTGGGGGAGGCGGTGCTCGAGTACACCGGGCCTTGCCATCCCTGCTCGCGGATGGAGGAGGCGCTCGGCGCCGGCGGATACAACGCGATGCGCGGCCACGGCGGCATCACGGCGCGCGTGCTCGAGCGCGGCGCCATCCGTCAGGGCGACCCCGTCGTCGCGCTGGCTTGAACGCACTCGCGGACGGGGTGGTCGCATCCGGCATGGAACCTTCTCAGCACCTCCCGGCAGGCTGGCACGTCATTGCCTGGCTTGCTTTCGCTGCGGCGATCGCAGGGTCGCTCGTGCGCGCCGACTGGTCGCGGCTCCGCGCGAGCGAGCAGAGCCACGCGTTCTTCGGCGCGGTCGTCGCCGTGGCGCTGTTGTGGACGATCGGCAGCAGTGTCGGGCCGGTGCGCTTTCACCTGCTCGGCGCGACGCTCCTCTACCTCATGTTCGGCCTGCCGCTGGCGCTCGTCGGCATGACGCTCGCGGCCGTGGCGACGACTCTCGCCACCGACCACGAGTGGACCGCAATCGCGGGTCGTGTCCTCGTCGCGGGCGCGCTGCCGGCGCTCGTCAGTCACGCGGTGCGACGCGCGGCCGAAGCGCGCCTGCCGGCCAATTTCTTCGTCTACGTCTTCGTAGCCGGCTTCCTCGGCGGTGGCCTCGCGATGCTTGCGACCGTCGCGGCGGCCGCCGCGAGCTTCGCGCTCGCGGCGGCCTCGGTCGGACCCCATAGCGACGCCTGGACCGCGCTCGCGCTGATGCTCGCCTTCGCGGAGGCCACGTTGACCGGGATGCTGATCACGCTCTTCGTGGTCTACAAGCCGGGGTGGGTGTGCACCTTCGACGACGCGCGCTACCTGCGCCGGAGGCAGTCTTGACACGTGTCCTTGCCCTCGTACTCACCGCGCTCCTCGTCGCGTGCGCGCCGGAGCTCGACTGGCGCGAGCTTCACTGGGAGGAGGGCAAGGTCAAGGTGCTCCTGCCCGGGA
>CAZIXQ010000126.1:0-10628 GCA_964543155.1 uncultured Enterobacteriaceae bacterium | reverse complement strand
CCGAGCGGCCCGCCCGAGAGCACCGCGCGCTCGAAGTCGAGCCCGCTCATGAGCACGTTCACGCCCTTGCCGAACTCGCCGAGGATCTGCGACTCGGGCACCTCGCAGTCCTGGAAAACGAGCTCGCAGGTGTTCGAACCGCGCATGCCCAGCTTGTCGAGCTTCTGCGCGGTGCCGAACCCCTTCATGCCGCGCTCGATGATGAAGGCGGTGATGCCGCGCGGCCCGGCGTTGGCGTCGGTCTTGGCGTAGACCACCAGCGTGTCCGCGTCCGGGCCGTTGGTGATCCACATCTTGCTGCCGTTCAGAGTGAACTTGCCGTTCGAGTAGTCGGCGCGCAGCCGCATGCCGACCACGTCCGACCCGGCGCCCGGCTCGCTCATCGCGAGCGCGCCCACGTGCTCGCCGGAGATGAGCTTCGGCAGGTACTTCCTCTTCTGCGCTTCGCTGCCGTTGCGGCGGATCTGGTTCACGCACAGGTTCGAATGCGCGCCGTACGAGAGCCCGACGGCCGCGGAGGCGCGGCTGATCTCCTCCACCGCGACGATGTGCGCGACGTACCCGAGCGCGCTGCCGCCGTACGCCTCTTCCGCGGTGATCCCGAGCAGACCGAGGTCGCCGAGCTTCTTCCAGAGGTCCATCGGGAACGCGTTCGACCGGTCGATCTCGGCCGCGCGCGGCGCGATCTCCTCGGCGGCGAATTCGCGCACCGTGCGCCGGAGCATGTCGACCGTCTCGCCGAGGTCGAACGCGAGCTGCGGAAAATCGATCATCGGGACGGCGGAGCCGACGTGCGAAGAGCGGTCCATCGGGGGTCTCCAGGGGCGCTCGGCCGGGCGGCCCACATGGCGCCCGGGCTCGTATTCTGCGAAAATGCCGCGCCGCCGCATTCTACTCCCGTGCGGCCCGCGTCCAGGTGAATCGCCCCGAGCTGCTCCTCGACTATCCGTTTGCCGCGCCCCCGCCGCCGGGCGAGGTCCGCGAGGTCGTGCCGGGGGTGCACTGGCTGCGGATGCCGCTCCCGTTCGCGCTCGACCACATCAACCTGTGGGCGCTCGAGGATGGCGCCGGGCTCGCGCTCGTCGACACCGGCCTTGGCAACGACGCCACGCGCGCGCTTTGGCAGCAGGTCTTCGACGGGTTCGTCAAGGGCCGCCCGGTCACGCGCGTCATCGCCACGCACCTGCATCCCGACCACGCGGGCAACGCCGGCTGGCTCACCGCCCGCTTCGGCGCGCCGCTCTGGATGTCGCAGTCCGACTACCTGATGGCGCACGCGTGGAGCGAGAACACCGCCGGGTTCTCGATCGACGCGATGCTCGCGCACCTCGCGCGCCACGGCCTCGCGGGCGAGATGTTCGACGGGCAGGCGACCCGCGGCAACGCGTACCGGCGCAGCGTCCCCGACTTCCCGCGCACCTACCGGCGCATCATCGACGGCGAAGCGCTCGCGATCGGCGGGCGGACCTGGCGCGTGATCATGGGCTACGGGCACGCGCCGGAACACGCGTCGCTCTACGCGCGCGAGCCCGGCGTGCTCATCTCGGGCGACATGCTGCTGCCGCGCATTTCCACCAACATCAGCGTCAACCAGGTGGATCCGGACGCGAACCCGCTCGCGCTCTTTCTCGCGAGCCTGCACCGCTACACCCAGGAAATCGGGGGCGACCCGCTGGTGCTGCCGTCCCACGGCCTGCCCTTCCGCGGCATGCGCGAGCGCGTCGGCCAGCTGGAGGCGCACCACGCCGCGCGCCTCGAGGAGCTCGAGGATGCGTGCACCGAGCCGAAGTCCCCGGCGGAGGTGATCGGTACGCTGTTCCGGCGCTCGCTCGACGTCCACCAGACCTTCTTCGCCATGGGCGAGGCGCTCGCCCATCTGAACTACCTGATGCACGCCGGCCGGTTCGTGCGGCAGGCCGGCGCCGACGGCGTGGTGCGCTTCGTGCGCGCCGCGGGCGCGTGATGCCGGGCCGGACCTCCGCGACGGGCAAGGGCGCGCCGACGCGCAAGGCGCCGCCGAAGGCGCCGCGCGCGCGTGCGGCGGCCGCAGCCGGGAAGAAAACCGCATCGGGGAACGAGGCGGCCCAGCCTGCGTCCGCGATGGCCAAGGGAGGAGGAGAGTCGATGAACAAGCGTGACGAACAGGACGCGGCGCCGCATCCGGCCGAGGTCGCGAAAGTGCTCGGCGAGGTCGCGGAGCGCTCGTCGAACGTGCTCGGCGATTTCCTGAAGCGCCATGCGTCCGGCCAGGGCGTTTCGTTCTCGGACGAGCTCGGCATCGCCAAGGCGTTCATGGACATGTGGGCCAAGCTCGCCGCGAACCCGATGGCGCTCGCCCAGGCGCAGATGAACATGTACCTCGACTACATGCGCCTCTGGCAGAGCTCGTGGCTGAAGCTCCTCGGCCACCAGTCCGACCCGGTCGCCGCGCCGGCGAAGAGCGACTCGCGGTTCAAGGACGAGGAGTGGCAGTCGAACTTCGTCTTCGACTACGTGAAGCAGAGCTACCTGATCGCCGCGCGCCACATCCATGGCGTCGTGTCGAGCGTCGAGGGCATTCCCGAGGAGTCGAAGAAGAAGGTCGACTTCTTCACCCGCCAGTACGTCGATGCGCTCAGCCCGTCGAACTTCGCGCTCACCAACCCGCAGGTGCTGCGCGAGACGATGAAGACCGGCGGCCACAACCTCGTCAAGGGCCTGAAGAACCTGCTCGAGGACCTCGACGAGGGCGACGGCCAGCTGCGCATCAAGATGACCGACATGAAGGCGTTCAAGGTCGGCGTCAACGTCGCCACCTCGAGGGGCAAAGTCGTCTACCAGAACGAGCTGATGCAGCTCATCCAGTACGACCCGCTCACCGCCGAGCAGTACCGCCGGCCGCTCCTGATCGTCCCGCCCTGGATCAACAAGTTCTACATCCTCGACCTGCGCGAGAAGAACTCCTTCATCCGCTGGGCGAACCAGCAGGGCCACACGGTCTTCGTCGTGTCCTGGGTGAACCCGGACGCGCGCCTCGCGCACAAGAAGTTCGAGGACTACATGTTCGAGGGCACGCTCGCCGCGCTCGACGCGGTGGAGGCGGCCACGGGAGAGCGCGAGATCAACACCATCGGCTACTGCCTCGGCGGTACCCTGCTCGGCGCGACGCTCGGCTACATGGCGGCGAAGGATGACGACCGCGTCAAGAGCGCGACCTTCTTCGTGTCGCTCCTCGACTTCTCGGTGCCGGGCGAGCTCGGCGTGTTCATCGACGAGAAGCAGATCGAGAGCCTCGAGAAGAAGATGAACGAGCGCGGCTACCTCGAAGGCTCCGAGATGGCCACCACGTTCAACATGCTGCGCTCGAACGACCTCATCTGGTCGTTCGTGATCAACAACTACCTGCTGGGCAAGGAGCCGTTCCCGTTCGATCTCCTGTACTGGAACTCCGACTCCACGCGCATGCCCGCGGCGATGCACAGCTTCTACCTGCGCAACATGTATCTGCACAATCGGTTGCGCGAGCCGGGGGGGATCACGCTCGGCGGCGTGCCGATCGACCTCGCCGAGGTCAAGATCCCGGCGTACTTCATCTCGACGGTCGAGGACCACATCGCGCCCTGGCGCTCGACCTATCTCGGCGCGCGCGCGCTCGGCGGGCCGGTGCGCTTCGTGCTCGGCGGCTCGGGCCACATCGCCGGCATCGTCAACCCGCCCGCCGCGAACAAGTACGGCTTCTGGACGAGCGACGGGCTGCCCGACACGCCCGAGGCGTTCCAGCAGGCCGCCAGGCAGAACGAGGGCTCGTGGTGGCCCGACTGGCAGGCGTGGATCGACGCGCTCAACGCCGGCGAGAAGGTCCCCGCGCGCACCCCGGGCGACGGAAAGCTGAAGCCGATCGAGGATGCACCGGGGTCGTACGTCGCGCTGCGCCTCGACGGCGGCGCGCAGAGCGACTGCCTCGAGGCGTGAGGCGCGCGCGCCGCGGGCGGGCCCGGTGAAGGCGATACCGGGCGCATCCCCCGGCCTCTACCTCCGGCTCGTGCTGATGGCCGCCTGCTGGGGCGGCCAGTTCGTCGCCGGCCGCATCGCCGCGCCGCTCCTGCCGCCGTTCACCGCCGGCGCGCTGCGCCTCGCGATCGCGATCGCGATCCTCCTCGCCCTCGTCCGCGTGCTCGAGGGCGGGCTTCCCCGCCCGGACGCGCGCGGCCTCGTGACGATGGCGGCCCTCGGGTTCACCGGCGTGTTCGTCTGGAACGCCTGCTTCTTTCCCGCGCTCGAGCGCGTGCCGGCGGGGCGCGGCGCCCTGATCATGGCGCTCAACCCGATCGGGACCGCGCTCGGGATGTGGCTCATCTTCCGCGAGCGGCTCTCGCGCGGCCGGTGGGCCGGGATCGCGCTCGCCCTCGCGGGGGCGGCGGTGGTGATCTCGCGCGGCGACCTGCCGTCGCTCTTCACCGGCGCGCTCGGTACGGGCGAGCTGCTCCTGTTCGGCACGGTCCTCGGCTGGGTGTGCTACACGCTGATCGGGCGCGGCGTCCTCGGCCGCGTCTCGCCGCTCGCGATGACCACCTGGGCGGCCTTGTTCGGCGGTGCGATGCTCGCCCTCGCCGCGCTGTTCGAGCGGCCCTGGGCCGCGGTCGCGGCGCTGCCCGCCCGCGGGTGGCTCGCGATCGCCTACATCGGGATCTTCGGGACCGTCCTCGCCTTCCTCTTCTTCTCCGAAGGCGTGCGGCGCATCGGCCCGTCGCGCACCGCGATCTTCATCAACTTCGTCCCGGTGTTCGGCGTCGCGTTCTCAGCGCTCCTCCTCGGCGAGCCGATCCTCGCCAGCATGATCGTCGGCGGCGTGATGGTGATCGGCGGCGTCCTGCTCACGACCCGGCCCCCGCCGGCGGCAGGGTCCCGGTCGATCCGCACACCGTAAGCCGGAGTCGGGATCTCGCGTCCGCGGCGGGGGTCGTCCGGGCGGCGGTATGATCCACCGGTCCCAAGCAGGAGGAATCCGATGCTCCGCGCCCTCGTCGCCGCCGGCCTCGCCGCTCTCACCGTCGGCGCGCACGCCCAGACCTATCCCGCGCGGCCCGTGCGGCTGGTGGTCCCGTTTCCGGCCGGCAGCGCGACCGACCAGGTTGCGCGCCTGGTCGGCCAGCAGCTCCAGGACGAGCTGAAGCAGCCGTTCGTCGTCGAGAACAAGCCCGGCGCGCAGGGTTCGATCGCCGCCGGCGAGGTCGCGCGGGCCGCGCCCGACGGCTACACGCTGCTCGTGACCACGAACACGCCCCAAGCGGCCAACGTGAGCCTGTTCAAGAAGCTCGCCTACGACCCGGTGAAGGATTTCGCGCCGGTCGCGCGCATCGGAACCACCTCGTTCATGCTGATGGTGAGGTCGGACTCCCCTCTCAAGACCTTCAAGGAGTTCCTCGCCGACGCCCGCGCGAAGCCGGGCAAGCTCTCCGCGGGGTACGGGTCGTCCGGCTCCCAGGTGTCGCTCGCGATGCTCAGGTCGATGGGCGGGCTGGACGTGACCGAGGTGCCCTACAAGGGCATCCCGCAGACGATCACCGATGTGCTCGGCGGCACGCTCTCGTTCACCTTCGTCGACCTCGGCAACGCCCTTGCGCAGGCGAAGGGCGGCAAGCTGAGAGGGCTCGCGGTGACCTCGGCGAAGCGCACGCCGCTCGCGCCGGACGTGCCGGCCGTCGCCGAGGAGCTCAAGGGTTTCGAGCTCATCGCCTGGTTTGCGCTCATGGCGCCCGCCGGAACGCCGCCGGAGATCGTCCAGCGGCTGCACGAGGTCACCGTCAAGGGGATCGGGAAGGCGGAGGTGAAGGAGAAGTTCGCGGCGATCGGCACCGATGTCGCGCCGCTCAACCCGGGCGAGCTCGCGAAGTTCATCCAGAGCGAGATCGCCCACTGGGCGAAGCTCGTGAAGCTCGCGGGGATCCAGCCCGAGTAGACCGGGTCCGGCGGTGCTAGAGTCTCGGGCGCGGGACGCCGGGTAGCGGTCGGCGGACGCGCCCCCCCGAGGACGGCGATGAAGTTCCTGTGGCCTGAAGCTCTCTGGCTCCTGCTCGCGGTGCCGGCGCTCATCGGCGCCTACCTGTTTCTCTTGCAGCGCAAGAAGAAGGCCGCGATCCGGTACGCGAGCCTGGGGCTGATCAAGGCCGCGCTCGGGCCGGGGCAGCGCATCCGGCGGCACGTTCCGCCGGCGCTGTTCCTGCTCGCGCTGGTCGCCTCGATTCTTGCGATCGCGCGCCCGACCGCCGTGGTCACGCTGCCCTCGGAGCAACGGACGATCATCCTCGCGATCGACGTGTCGCTCAGCATGCGCGCCTCCGACGTCGAACCGAGCCGCCTCCAGGCGGCGCAGGAGGCGGCGAAGGCATTCGTCCAGGAGCAGCCCGCGGACGTGCGCATCGGCATCGTGTCCTTCGCCGGCACCGCGTCGGTCGTGCAGGCGCCCACGCGCAATCGCGACGACCTCGTCGCGGCGATCGACCGGCTGCACCTCCAGCGTCACACGGCGATCGGCAGCGGCATCATCGTCTCGCTCGCCGCGCTGTTCCCGGACGCCGGGATCGACCTCGAGTCGCTGCTCTTCGGCGGCAGGCCGGGGCGCGACGGCGACCGCCCGATCGCCGGCGACCGGGCGCGCAAGCCCGAGCCGAAGCCGTTCACGCCGGTGCCGGCGGGATCGCATCCGTCCGCCGCGATCATCCTGCTCACCGACGGGCGCCGGACGATGGGGCCGGACCCGGCCGACGCGGCGCGGATGGCCGCGGAGCGCGGCGTGCGCGTCTACACCGTCGGCTTCGGCACGGCCGCGGGCGGCATGGCCGACGTCGGGGGCTGGTCGATCTACATGCGCTTCGACGAGGAGACGCTGAAGACCGTCGCCGACATCACGAAGGCCGAGTACTTCTACGCGGGCAGCGCCGCGGACCTGAAGAAGGTGTACCAGCAGCTCAACACGCAGTTCGTGCTCGAGCGCAAGGAGACCGAGGTCAGCGCGCTCGCGACGGCGGTCGCGAGCCTGCTCGTGCTGGCGGCGGCCGCGTTGTCGGTGCTGTGGTTCAACCGGAGCGCGTGACCACGGCAGGGCGCGCGCGGCGCCCTGCGCGGTCCGGGCGCCGGCTCCGGCTCTAGGCCGGCGCCTGCCGCTGCCCGCTCACCGCGAGGCAGATCGCGCCGAACAGCGCATACCCGAGCGCCACCATCGGCGACATGGCCCAGCCGAGCTGGGCGCCGTGGATGAATCCGAAGAAGGCCAGCACCGCGCCGGCGAATGCGTACATCGCCGCCATCTTGAACTGCCGGTCGATGATGAACGCGGCCATCGCCCCGAGCACGAGGCCGGCGAGCACCGCGCCGCCGCCGAGCAGCTCCATGCCGTGGTACACGACCCCGGTCCCGCCCAGCGCGGCCGCGCCGACCTTGCCGGCCGAGGTCCCGGCCGCGGCGAGCGCGCTGTCCACCTGCAGGTGCCCCCATGCGGCGACGTTCGGGATGATCGCCAGCACCACCGCGGGCGCATGGGCCTGTGGCGAAGCCTGGAACGCCTGGGCGCCGATCACCAGCCCGATGTAGAGCAGGATCGGGAGGATCGCCACCAGCGGCACGACCGCCAGCAGCAGCGCGGTGAGGCCGAGGAAGCACACGAGCCCGATCACGACGCCGGTCGCGAGCGAATAGCCGATGCGCCCGCCGACCGATTTCCAGCCGGGGTGGCCGATGTACACCGCGGGCGGGAACGGGCTGCCGAGCATCGCGCCGACGATCGCGCCGACGCCGTCGGCGAGCAGGACCTTGCGCAGGTTGTAGTTGTCGCCGGCGGCGGCCGCGCTCTCGACGTTGTTCATCGCCTCGGTGAAGTTGTAGATCCCGAGCGGGATGGCGGTGGCGAGCAGCGGCGCGACGTCACTCAGGCCGGCCCAGACGTCGGCGGACAGCCACGGCAGGTGCAGGCCGAACTGCGCGAGCGACTTCGTCACCTCGGCCGGCTTCATGTAGTCGCTCCAGCCGACCGCGGTGGCGAGCCAGCCGAGCAGGATGCCCACCAGCACCGCGGCGAGGCCGCCCGGGATGCCGCCGGGCAGGCGCACGTTCGCGGTCCAGGCGATGAGCACGATCGCGAAGGACACGAACGCGATCCACGGCAGCTCCCACATCTGGAACGCCGGGCGCATCGAGATGAATGCGATCGAGATCCCGGCCAGCGTCCCGAGCATCGCCGCGCGCGGCGTGTGCGCGCGGATCCACGGACCGACGAACGCGCCGAGCAGCACGATCACGCCGATGATGAAGCACCACGCGAGCCCCGCCTGCCAGGCGAGCTTCGCGTCGTTCGTCTTGAGGTACACCGGCAGCATGACCACGAACACGACGATGAACATGTGCGGGACGCTCGGACCGTAGGGCATCGCGGTCACGTCGGTGCGGCCCTCCTTGCGCGCGAGCTGCCGGGCGAGCCAGGCGTAGTAGAGGTTGCCGAGCGGGAGCGCGATGCCGAGCGCCGGGAGGATGCGTCCGAAGACGAGATCCTCCGGCAGCTTGACCACGTACAGGCACAGCCCGGTCAGCACGATCACGTTGAGGACGACGTTCGTGAACAGGCCGAAGAAGCCGTTCCAGTCCCCGGGCACCCACCAGCGCACTGCCGTTGCGTTCGACATCGTTCTTCTCCCCGTTGAGATGCGCCCGCCTGGTTTCGGGCGCCGAATGCCGTCGCCTACGTGCGTGCGAGCGCCTCGAGGAAGCGCTGCGAGTCGCTCACCCAGCCGAAGATCCCGCCCTGCGCCTTGATCATGTTCAGCGCGGCAATCTGGAACTCCGGGAAGTACGAGCCCACGCAGTCCTCGAGGACCAGGCAGTCGTAGCCGCGGTCGTTCGCCTCGCGCACGCTGGTGTTCACGCACACTTCGGTCGTGACGCCGCAGACCACGAGCTGCCTGATGCCGCGGTTGTGCAGCAGCGCGTCGAGGTCGGTGGCGTAGAACGCCCCCTTGCCGGGCTTGTCGATGACCGGCTCGCCGGGGGCGGGCTTCAGCTCGTCGATGATGTCGTGGCCGTACTCGCCGCGCACCAGGATGCGGCCCATCGGGCCGGCGTCGCCGATGCCGGCCTTCAGCTTGCCGCGCAACTTCTTGCTGGGCGGGAGGTCGGTGAGATCGGGGCGGTGGCCCTCGCGGGTGTGGATGACCAGCATGCCGCGACCGCGCGCCGCATCGAGCACGCGCCGCGTCGGCGCGATCGCCTTGCGCAGGAGCGAGACGTCGTTGCCGAGCGCTTCGCCGAAGCCGCCCGGATCGACGAAGTCGCGCTGCATGTCGATGACCACGAGCGCGCAGGCGCGCGGATCGAGCTCGAACTCGTAGGGTTCCGCCTCGACTGTCGCCATCGCCTGCTTCCTCCGAATGCCGGGCCGCACGAGACTCGAGGCGGACGTCCGGAGCGGACGAAGGCCTCCTGGCAGGGGCTGCGCGTCGCATTCTCCCGCGCCCTCGCGGGGACGACGTCAAGGGCGGAAGATACTCCGATCGCGCGTTCGCGGGGCGCGGAGCGCGGCGAGGGGGCTAAAGAGGGAGCTTGCGCGGCTTGCGAGGTGCGCGCTTCGCCGCGCGGTCGTAGAGCCAGTTGGGCATGCGACGCATCAGCCCGCCGACGATGGCCATCTGCCACGGCACGACGACCCAGGAGCGGCGTGCATCGATCGCGCGCGCCATGCGTCGGGCACCTTCTGCGGCGGAAAGCAAGAACGGCATCGGGTACCGGTTCACGCGCGTCATGGGCGTGTCGATGTACCCGGGGCAGAGGGTGACGACGGCGACGCCGCTCCCGGCCAACTCGACGCGCAGGCTCTCCAGCCAGGCGATCGCTGCGGCCTTGGAGCCCGAGTACGCCCCCGCGCCGGGCAACCCGCGGAAGCCCGCCACGCTCGCGATGCCCGCCAGAGTGCCGGCGCCGCGCGCGCGCATCGGCGCGACGAACGGCTGGAGCGATGCGGCCAGCCCGACGACGTTGGTGCGCAGGATGCGCTCGAGCGCCGCGAGATCCTCGGCTTCTCCGCCGGAGGTGCCCGCCGAGACGCCCGCGTTCGCGATGACGAGGTCGGGGACGCCGTGCCGGGAAATGAAGTCCTCCGCGTGCGAGCGCACCGCCGCCACGTCGGCGACGTCTGCGGCGTAGGTCGTGCACGGGACGCCCAGCGTTTGCGCCAGAGCGTCGAGAGCGTCCTTGCGCCGCGCCAGGAGGCCGAGCGCCGCCCCTTCGCGCGCGTAGTGCCGGGCGAGCGCGGCGCCGATCCCGCTCGAGGCCCCGGTGATGAAGACCGCGCGTGCGATCGGGGCTTACTTCTTCGCCGGCGCCGCGGCCTTCGATGCCGGCGCCGCGGCCATGTCCTTGCGCGACTGCTCGATCAGGGCGTTCGCCGTGTCGATCATCAGCTGCGAACTTCCGCCCGCAACCACCAGGTAGCGGCCGTTGATCATCAACGCCGGGACGCCGTCGATCCGCGCATCGCGCACGAGCTGGTCGGCGCGCTTGAGCCGGCTCTCGACCGCGAACGATTTCATCGCCGCCTCGAACTTGGCCACGTCCACCTTCTGCTTTCCGAGCCACTCGGCGAGCTGCCGGTCGTCGGTGATGCG
>CAZIXQ010000125.1:0-10646 GCA_964543155.1 uncultured Enterobacteriaceae bacterium | reverse complement strand
CCGAGGTGGAAGTTGCCGTCGCCGACGTGGCCGACGAGCACGATCGGCAGCCCGGTCGTCGCGCAGTCGGCTTCGGTCTCGGCGATGCAGTCGGCCAGCCGCGAGATCGGCACGCAGACGTCGGTCGAGAGCACGCGCGTGTTCGGCCGCAGTCCCAGCGTGGCGAAATAGCAGTTGTGCCGCGCGGTCCACAAGCGCGTGCGCTCCTCCGGCGTCGCCGACCACTCGAAGCCCGCGCCGCCGTGCTCGGACGCGATTGCCTCGACCGTCCGCGCCTGCTCGGCCACGGCCGCCGGCGAGCCGTGGAACTCGAAGAAGAGCATCGGGGCTTCCGGCAGCGCCGTCCTGCTGTGCCGGTTGATCGCGCGGATCGCGGCGGCGTCCACGAGCTCGCAGCGCGCGATCGGCACGCCGAGCTGGATGACCTGGATCACCGCCTCGACGGCGTTGCGCACATTCGGGAACCGGCACGTCGCGGCCGAGATCGCCTCGGGCTGCGGGTGCACCCGCACCGTGATCTCGGTGATGATCCCGAGCGTGCCCTCGGAGCCGACGAAGAGCCGCGTGAGGTCGTACCCGGCCGAGGACTTGCGCGCGCGGGTGCCCGTCTTCAGCACGGTGCCGTCGGCCAGCACGACGGTCAGCGCGAGCACGTTCTCGCGCATCGTGCCGTAGCGCACCGCGTTCGTGCCCGAGGCGCGCGTCGCGGTCATGCCGCCGATCGACGCGTCTGCGCCGGGGTCGAGCGGGAAGAAGAGCCCGGTGCCCTTGAGCGCGTCGCTGAGCTGCTTGCGCGTGACGCCCGGCTGCACGACCGCGTCGAGGTCCTCGGCGTGCACCGCGACCACCGCGTCCATCTGCCCGAGGTCGATCGACACGCCGCCGCGCACGGCGAGCACGTGGCCCTCCACCGAGCTGCCCACGCCATACGGGATCATCGGCACGTCGTGCGCGTGGCACAGCCGCGCGATCGCGGCGACCTCGTCGGTCGAGCGCGGAAACACCACCGCGTCGGGCGGCACCGGCGCGAACGACGACTCGTCGCGCCCGTGCTGCGCGCGCACGCTCTCGCCGGTCGACGCGCGGTCGCCGAGCAGCGCGCGCAGTGCGTCGAGCGCGGCGGCGGGCAGGGGACGGCGAGTGGCTCCGGGGGCGTCCATTGATCGGCACCGACTCGCCGCATTCTACGGACCGGCCAGCGGACCCGCTCAGCGGCCCGCGATCGCGCGCTCGAAGAACGCCTCGATCTGTGCGACGGCAGCGCGGTCCTCGTAGAGCGTGCCCGCCCGCTCGGCCTGCTCGCTCCGCAGCCGCGCGCGCAGTGCCGCATCGGTCGCGATCTCGACTGCCCGTTCGACGTACGCCTCGGGCGTGGCGACGACTGTGTCGGTGAAGCGCATCTTGCGGTAGAAGCCGTAGGTGTGGCGGCTGCGCATCGTCGCGCCCGGCAGCGTGACCACCAGCGCACCGGCCGAGATCGCCTCGAGGCTCGTGTTCCCGCCGCAGTAGTGGATCGTGTCCAGCACGACGTCGCACGCCTGCAGCCGCTGGAGGTAGCCCTCGCGCCGCTCGGCGCGCGGCAGGAAGACCAGCCGGTCCATGAGTGCCCCGAGCGCGCGCGCGAGCCGTGCCTCGAGCCGTGCGCGGCGGAAGTCGTCGCGGTCGGCGACGAGGTAGATGCGCGCGCGCGCGTCGGCGCGCAGGATCCGTCCGAGGATCGCGTCGAACTCCGGGTGGAACTTGAAGAGCGCCTGGGGGCAGAAGTAGACGTGGGCGTCATCGTCGAAGCCGAGCGCCGCACGCGCGGCCGGCGCGGGCAGCGCGGGGCGGTAGTAGTAGCCGGGAAACGCGACGTCGCGCAGGCACTCGAGCCGCTCGCTGTAGTGCGCCGCGCCGTCCTCCGGCTCGAAGTAGTCGGTCGACAGGTAGTAATCCATCGTCGGGACGCCGGTCGTGACCGGGTGTCCCCAGGTCGTGCACTGCACTGGCGCGAGTCGCGCAAAGGTCAGGAAGTAGGTGAAGGGGTCCATGCCGACGTCTGGATAAAACAGGACGTCGAGCTCCCGGACCGCGATCGCGGCCCGCGCGCGCGCGAGGTCGTGGTCGAGCACCACCCATTCGTCCGCGTGGCTCGCCATGGCGCGCGAGGTGGGGTCGAACGCGGGGCGCGGGGCGAAGATGCGCACCGAGAACCGCGCCTTGTCGAGCATCGCGACCAGTCCGCGCGTGACGTTGCCGATGCTGTGGTCGTAGAAGTGCCGGGAAACGAAGCCGATGCGGTGGCGGTCGTCGCCGGCGTGCCGCCGTCCTGCCGCGCAGTGGGTCGCCACGTACGCGAGCGACGGGCAGGCGCGCAGGTGGAGCGTCGCGACCTTCTCGTGCAGCGCGCGGTCGTCCTGTCCGTGGTAGGCGAGGTAGAAGGGGGTGACCCGCACGTCGTTGAGCGGATCGGGGACGACGAGCGCGCGCGACGACAGGCGATCGAGCTCAGCGTCGAGCTCGCGCCGCACGCGCGCGATCTCGTCGTTCGAGTCGAGGATCGCGGGCAGCGCGAGCGCGTGCGTGATGGACGACCCGTCCGAAGGGGCGAGCGCCGCGAGCCGCCCGAGGCCCGCGCGCGCACGCTCGACATCGCCGAGCTGCAGGCGGGTGGCCACGAGGTTCTTGAGCGCCGCGGTGTTGCCGGGCTGTGCGGCGAGCGCCGCCTCGCATTCGCGCGCCGAGGCCTCGAGCTGCCCCGCTTCCTTCAGCGCCAACGCGAGGTTGATGCGCGCCTCGATCATGTCGGGGTCCGCGGCGATCGCCGCGCGCAGAAGTGCGACCGCGCCGCCGACGTTTCCGGCGCCGAGCTCGAGCAGCCCGAGATTCACGCGCGGCGGCGCCCACTCCGGCCGCTCGTCGCAGATGCGCGCGTACTCGCGCCGCGCCGCGTCCGTCTCGCCCAGCCGGGCGAGCGCGGCCGCGAAATTGAAGCGCGACTCGGCCTGGTTCGGGTCGAGCTCGAGGGTGCGCCGATAGGCGTCGAGCGCTTCGCGGTCGCGCCCCAGCCGCTGCAGGACCTCCGCGAGCAGCGCGGGCAGCACCGCCGCGCGCGGCCGCTCCGCCATGCCCGCGCGCAGCGCCGCCGCGGCCTGCTCGAGCTCGCCGCGATCCAGCGCCTCGGTGGCGCGCCGCAGGGGCTCGGCGAGGCCGGGGTCGGGGCTCGCTCCGGCCGGCACGGGCGCCGGACGGCGTGCGCCGCCGAGGAGCTCGCCGAACAGCCGCTTCAGCATCGGCGCCCGATGCCGCGCCGGACGCTCAACGCTCGGGCCTCCGCGCGGTGACGTTCAGGCTGATCGGCACGCCGGCGAAGACGAGGCGGCTGGTGTCGTCGAACAGGCCGAAGTCCGCGACGCGCTCGACGTCCGCGAAGCCCGCTTCGCGCAGGAAGTAGGCAAGGATCTCGTAGTCGAAGCCGACCTGGTGGTAGTCGTGCTCGTCGTAGTGGCCGCCGAACATCATCTTGACGACCGCGAAGCGATGCTCGAGCGAGAGCCCGTCCGCGAGGAACAGCCGCGCGAGCACGGCGAGGTCCGGCACGCTCACGTAGAGGTGCCCGCCCGGGGCGAGCACGCGGTGCCATTCCCGCAGTCCTGCGAGCAGCTCGTCCTTGAAGTCGAGGTGCTCGAGCACGTGCGAGCTGTAGAGCGCCGTGAACGTCCCGTCGGGGAACCGCCGGAGGTCGGCGGCGCTGCCGACGTGGTCCACGACCGGGCCGGGCACCGCGTTCAGCACCTCCCAGCCGTCGACCCGCTCGACGCCGCCGATGTGCAGGCGCCTTTCGCCGGGGCGGGGAGCGGGGCGGCGCAGGCTCTTCAGGACGGACAGCAGCATGGACGGGACATCCGCGACGTGTCGCACTGCAAGGTAGTGGAATCCGGGAAGGCTGTACAGGGCGCGCGCCGCATTGCAGCACCGACGCGGGGCGTCAGCGCACCGACATGGCGCGTCCGGCGGCCCGCCTGGCGAGTCCGCAGCCCGTCTGCCGGCCTGCCGCGGCGAGGCGTCCGGTTTGATCCATCCGGTGGAAGTCGTCACGCCCGCGCGCGAGCATCCCGCAAACACGTGAAAACGTGGCGGTCTCGTTAGTGACGTGGTGCACGCGTCGGCGCAGGCGGCCGTAATCGGGAACGGTGCTTGCTCGACTCAGGGAGAAAGGCAGCGAACGCGTCCCGTCGAGGACGCCAGGCAGACGGAGGCGGCGCCATGAAAGTGATCGAGGCACGCGAAGTGGAGCAGCTGGTCCGGGCGACCTTCCCGGCCAAGCGCGCCTTTTCGGCGGAAGCCGAGCTCGGGCTCGCCCCCGGGGCTCCGGCCGCGATCGCCTTCGTCCACGGGGGGCCCGACCCGTATCTCGACCGGCAGTTCGACTCCTGGCTGGACGGCGTCGCCCGCTTTGTGCCGGTGCACCAGATCCTGAACCGCCTCTGCCGTGCGGGCGCCCTGCCGCCCGGCGACTACGCGGTCACCCGCCGCTGTACAGCGTAACGAGCGCCGCGGGGTCCTCCTCGCCCTTTCCCCGCGCGTCGAGCATCCGGAAGAGCTCGCGCGCCATCCCCGCCATCGGCGCCGGAGTCCCGGTGTCGCGCGCCACCTCCGCGATCGTGTCGAGGTCCTTCAGCAGGATGTTCGCCGCGACCAGGCCGTTGTCGTAGCCGTTCACCATCCGTGGCGCCCAGATGCGCAGCGGCTTGGAGTCGGCGAAGCCGCCGGCGAGCGCCTGCGGCAGGAGCCCCGCGTCGACGCCAGAGTTCTGCGCGAGCATCACCGCCTCGGCGATCACCGCGGTCGTGCAGCCGACGATGATCTGGTTGCAGAGCTTCGTGATCTGGCCGGCGCCGGGCGGCCCCATGCGCGTGATGTTCGTGGCGTAGGCCCCGAACACCGGCCGCACGCGGTCGATCGCCTCCGGATGCCCGCCGCACATGATGGTGAGCTGGCCGGCCTGCGCGCCGCCGACGCCGCCGGACACCGGCGCATCGACCCACTGCATCCCCGAGCGGCTCGCCAGCCGCTCGGCGAAGACGCGGGTCGCATCGGGGCGTATTGACGAGTGGTCGACAAGGATCTTGCCGCGGCCCTCGACCTCCGCGACGCCGTCGGCGCCGAATGCGATGTCCTCGACCGCCTTCGTGTCGGTGACGCATACGAGCGTGATCTCGGCCGCCCGCGCGGCTTCGCGCGGGGTCGCCGCCTCGATCGCGCCCTTCTCGAGGACCGGCGCGAGCTTCGCGCGGTTGCGGTTCCAGGCGTGCACGCGGTAACCCGCCGCGAGCAGCCGCAGCGTCATCGGGACGCCCATCCGGCCGAGACCGAGGAAGGCGAGCGTAGGCTTCTCCATGCGTCCTCCTGTTCGCGCGGCCGCTCGGTGTGGCGTGTCTCGCGATCCCGAAATGCGGTGCCCGCGGCGTGCGCGTCCGTGAAGTGCACGCGCTGCGCCAGTATAGCGCCGTGAGAACGCGGCGCCGCGCGCGCAATCCCATGTTCGCGTCGTGCCTCCCGAGCGCGTGCGAGCCACCGCCCCGCGCCCGCGATTCGCTTTAGGTCTAAAGCAATTCGCCGGCGGGCGTAGAATTGCCCCTCGACCCGGCGGCGGAGGCAGACCCCATGAAAGTCGACGTGATCGGCGGCGGCCCTGCCGGCCTGTATTTCGCGATCCTGACCAAGAAGAGCCGGCCGGACGCCCGGGTCGAGGTGGTCGAGCGCAATCGCCCCGACGACACGTTCGGCTTCGGGATCGTGCTCTCCGACGACACCCTCAACAACCTGCGCCAGGCCGACGAACCGAGCTACCGCGACATCGCGGCGAGCTTCGCCTACTGGGACGACATCTACGTCCACTACAAGGGCCACACGCTCAAGTCGTCCGGGCACGGATTCTCCGGCCTCGGCCGCCTGAAGCTGCTCCAGATCCTGCAGGCGCGCGCCGCCGCGCTCGGCGTCGTGGTGCGCTTCCAGACCGAGGATCCCGGCCTCGCCGCGCATCGCGACGCCGACCTGATCGTCGGCGCCGACGGCATCAACAGCGCGGTGCGCAATGCGCTCAAGGACGAGCTCGGCGCGACGATCGAGATGCGGCCGAACCGCTTCGTGTGGCTCGGCGCGCGCATGACGCTGCCCGGCTTCACCTACAGCTTCCGCGAAAACGAGCACGGCATCTGGAACCTGCACACCTACATGTACTCGCAGGGCGAGTGCACGTTCCTCGCCGAGACCACCGACGAGGCGTTCAGGGCCGCCGGGCTCGAGGTGGAGAACGAGGCGCGCACCGCGGCCTACCTCGAGCGCGTCTTCGCCGAGGAGCTGAAGGGGACGCGGCTGCTCGCCAACCGCTCGTTCTGGCGCCAGTTCCCGGTCGTGCGGTGCAGGTCCTGGCACCACGACAATGTTGTGCTGCTCGGCGACGCCGCGCACAGCGCGCACTGGTCGATCGGCTCCGGCACCAAGCTCGCGCTCGAGGACGCGATCGCGCTGCACCAGGCGGTCGTGCGCCACCCGGAGGACGCGCGCGCGGCGCTCCGCGCCTACGAGACCGAGCGCCGGCCCGAGGCCGAGCGCATCCAGCACTCGGCCAACACCTCGCTCGTGTTCTTCGAGAACGTGCGCCGCTTCTGGCACATGGAGCCGGCGCAGTTCAACTTCGCGCTGATGTCGCGCTCGAAGCAGATCACCTACGAGAACCTGCGCAAGCGCGACCCCGCGGTGATCCGCGAAGTCGACGCGTGGTGGGCGCGCCACGTCGCCGCGGAGGAGCGGATCGAGCTCGCGCGCGACTTCCGGGCACCGCCGCCGCTGTTCGCGCCGTTCCACCTGCGCGAGATGAAGGTGCAGAACCGCGTCGTCGTCTCGCCAATGTGCCAGTACTGCGCGGTGGATGGCACGCCGACCGACTGGCACTTCGTGCACTACGGGTCGCGCGCGGTTGGCGGCGCCGGCCTGATGTTCACCGAGATGACCTGCGTCGCGCCGGATGCGCGCATCACGCCGGGGTGCACGGGCCTGTACCGCCCCGAGCACGTCGCCGCGTGGGCGCGCATCGTGCACTTCGTGCACACGCATACGGACTGCCGGATCGCGCTGCAGCTCGGCCACGCCGGGCGCAAGGGCTCCACGCAGCTCGCCTGGGAGGAGATGGACAAGCCGCTCGCGCGCGGCAACTGGCCGATCCTCGCGCCCTCGCCGCTGCCGTACTTCCCGGGGCTCTCGCAGGTGCCGAAGGCGATGACGCGCAGGGACATGGACCGCGTGCGCGACGAGTTCGTCGCCGCGACGCGGCTGGGCATCGAGTGCGGGTTCGACCTGCTCGAGCTGCACATGGCGCACGGCTACCTGCTCGCGAGCTTCCTCTCGCCGGTGACGAACCGGCGCACCGACGAGTACGGCGGCAGCCTGGAGAACCGACTGCGCTACCCGCTCGAGGTGTTCGCGGCCTGCCGCAAGGTCTGGCCAAAGGCAAGACCGATGTCGGTGCGCGTCTCGGCGACCGACTGGATTGCCGGCGGCAACACCGGCACGGAGGCGGTCGCGATCGCAAAGGCGTTCAAGGCGCTCGGCTGCGACCTGATCGACGTCTCGACCGGCCAGACCGACCCGGCGTCGAAGCCGGTGTACGGGCGGATGTACCAGGCGACCTTCGCCGAGCAGATCCGCAGCGAGGCGGGGATCGCGACGATGGCGGTGGGCGCGATCACGACCGCCGACCAGGTGAACACGCTGGTCGCTTCCGGCCGCGCCGACCTGTGCGCGCTCGCGCGGCCGCATCTCGCCGACCCGTACTTCACCCTCCACGCGGCGGCGGAATACCAGGCGATGGGCTACCCGATCGAGGGCGTTTCGTGGCCGAAGCAGTACCTCTCCGGCCGCGACCAGCTCTACACGCTCGCGCGCCGCGCGCGCGCGGACGCCGAGGCGAGACAGGGGCAGGTCAGGCCGCCGAAGCCCGACGTCCCCGGGAAGAAGGCCGCGTAGCGCGCCGCGCGCGCCGCGCGCCCGGCGCGCCGGCGCCGAGCGCGCGCAGGATCGCCTTCAGCGCCGCGACGTCCGCGGCGGGGAAGGCGGCGAGCGTCGCGCGCTCGTGCGCCTTCGCCTGGGCGAGCAGGGGCGCCACCAGCGCGTGCCCGCGCGCGGTTTCGTACACGAGCGTGCGCCGGCCGTCCGCGGCGTCGCCGCGGCGCTCCACCAGCCCCGCGCGCTCCATCCGGTCCACCAGCTTGGTGAGCGTCGGCTGCTGCGCGAGGACCTCCGCTGCCAGCTCCCCGATCGTGAGCCCGTCGCCGTCGGACAGCGTGGCGAGCACCCGCCACTCGGTCGACGCCAGCCCCGCGGCGCGTAGGCGCGGCGCGAAGACCCGGTGGACGGCGTGGTTCGCCTGCCCGAGGAGGTACGGCAGGTAGTCGTGCACGAAGGCGCGGCCGGCGGCGCGGCGGGATCGATGATTTTTCATGGAGCGGGAGTCTAGCCGGACGCGCCGGGGCGCGGCTGCGCTTGCATTGCATGAAATTTCATATATCATGCCGCGACCGGGGCGAGTGCACAATCGACCCCGGAGCCCACCGGCCAGGAGACCCCGATGGCGGATGCCGCCGCCCGCTTCGACGCGCGCGATCTGCGCAATGCGCTCGGCACCTTCCCGACCGGCGTCGCGGTCGTGACCACGCGCGCGCCGAGCGGCGCGTTCGTCGGACTCACGATCAACTCCTTCTCGTCGCTCTCGCTCGAGCCGCCGCTCGTGCTCTGGGCGCTCCAGCTCGCGAGCCCGAGCCTCGGCGCGTTCGACCGCGCGCGCCACTTCGCGGTGAACATCCTCGCCGAGGGGCAGGTCGAGCTGTCGAAGCGCTTCGCCTCGCAGCTGCCGAACAAGTTCTCGGACCTGGAGGTGCACGCCGGTCTGGAAGGGCTGCCGCTGATCGCGGGCTGCGCCGCGCGGCTCGAGTGCCGCGCCGCCGCGCGCCACAACGGGGGCGACCACGTGCTGTTCATCGGGCAGGTCGAGCGCTTCGAGTACGACGCGCGCAAGCGGCCGCTCGTGTTCTACGCCGGCAGGTACCACGCCGCCGGAGCCGACCTGTCCTGAGGGCAACGGAGAACGCCGATGCTGCGCGAACGAATCGAGGGCAAGTGGATCGACTGCTTCGCCGAGGTCTTCTCGCGCTGCGGCGTGAAGGCGGGAGATGCGGCGGCGATCCTCTCGGAGACGCAGTCGCGCACGGTGAACGTCGAGCTGGCCGAGCTCGCGCTGCACAGGCTCGGGTGCCGGCCGTTCCACCTCGTCGTGCCGAGCCCGCGGCTCGCCGCGCCGGCGCCGGTGCGCTCGACCGGCGCGAGCGACGCGCTCGGGCGCCTCGCGCCGGTGGTGAGCGCGGCGGCGCAGTCGGCGCTCGTCGTCGACCTGACCGTCGAGGGACTGCTGCACTCGGTGGAGCTGCCGGAGATCCTCAAGGGCGGGGCGCGCGTGCTCATGGTGTCGAACGAGCACCCCGAGATCCTCGAGCGCTGCATGCCCGACCCGGCGCTCGAGCCGAAGGTGCGCGAGGGGATGCGCATGCTCAAGGGCGCGCAGCGCATGCGCGTGACTTCGCCGGCCGGCACCGACCTCGACATCGGTCTCGCCGGCGCGCGGGTGGGCGGCGTCTGGGGCTACACGTCCAGGCCCGGCACGGTGGCGCACTGGCCGGGCGGCATCTGCCTCGCGTTCCCCGCGGCGAAGAGCGTCAACGGCACCCTGGTGCTCGCCGAGGGCGACGTGAACCTCACGTTCAAGCGCTACATCCGGGCCCCCGTGCGGCTCCGGATCGAGGACGACTACGTGAAGGCGATCGAGGGCGGCGGCATGGACGCCGACATGATGCGCGAGTACTTTGCCGCGTGGGGCGATGCCGAGGCCTATGCGGTGTCGCACGTCGGGTGGGGCATGAACCCGCTCGCGCGCTGGGATGCGATGACGTTCTACGACCGGCGCGACTTCAACGGCACGGAGCTGCGCGCGTTCGCCGGCAACTTCCTCTACTCGACCGGCGCGAACGAGGTGGCGGGGCGCCACACGCTCGGGCACTTCGACCTGCCGCTGCGCCACTGCACCGTCGCGCTCGACGGCAGCACGGTGGTCGACACGGGGCGGCTCCTGCCGCCGCTCGCATGACGATTCCGGCTCACGACGTTCGCGGCGCCGGCGACACCGCCGTCGTGATGTTGCACGGCGTCGGCGGCGGCGCGTCAGCGTGGACGCCGCAGCTCGACGCGTTCGCGTCCGCGGGCTACCTCGCAGTGGCGTGGGAGGCGCCGGGCTACGGCGCGACGCCGGCAGTCGAGCCTTACGACGTGTCGAGCCTCGCGCACGCGCTCGTAAAGCTCCTCGATGCGCTGCCCGCGCGGCGGCGCGTGCTCCTCGGGCACTCGATGGGCGGCATGGTCGCGCAGGAGGCGATTGCCGCGTTTCCGGACAGGATCGACGGGCTCGTGCTGTCCGCGACGAGCCCCGCGTTCGGAAGGCCGGACGGCGACTGGCAGCGCGACTTTCTCGCCAGGCGCCTCGGCCCGCTGGACGCCGGCCGGACGATGGCCGACCTCGCGCCGGCGCTCGTCGCCGGCATGGTCGGCCCGGACGCCGA
>CAZIXQ010000124.1:0-10679 GCA_964543155.1 uncultured Enterobacteriaceae bacterium | reverse complement strand
ACGTACTTGCCGAGCCAGCGCAGGAGCTCGCTCGAGAAGTAGCCGGCGATGCCGATCGAGATCATGCCGACCACGATCTGCTCGTACGAGCCGCCGACGTAGGAGTTCCAGATGAAGAAGCCGAGCCCGCCGCCGGTGCCGGCCTGCTGGCTGCCGCCGCCGGAGATCATCTCCGCGGCGACCACCACCTCCCAGGTGATGCCCATCCCGACCGCCGAGCCGACGACGATCGAGGGCAGGGTGCCGGGCAGGATGATGCGGCGGAAGATGTCCCAGCTCGACGAACCCATCGACTGCGCCGCCTGGAAGTAGCGCACATCGATCGAGCGCGCGCCGCCGAGCACGTTGATGACGATGGTGTAGAACGCGCCGAGGAAGGTCACGAACGTGATCGAGAGCTCCTGCGTCGGCCAGAAGATGATCGACGCCGGTACCCAGGCGAGCGGGGGGATCGGCCGCAGCACCTCGAAGGTGGGGAAGAAGATCCCGTTCGCGGTGCGGCTCACCGCGAGCATCAGGCCGAAAGGGATGCCGACGAGCATCGCCGCCACGAACCCGCCCATGACGCGAAAGAAACTCATGTACCAGCTCTGCCAGTAGCCGGCCGACCCGATCACCTCCAGCCATGCGGCCAGCACGCCGCTCGGCGCCGGCACCGTGCCGATCCACGGCAGGTAGTCCTTCTTGAAGCCGAGCGCGCCGAGGGACGCCTTGAGCGGGGCGAACATCTCGGGCGCCATCCACTGCTTCGAGCGCGATCCGATCTCCCACAGGACGAGGAAGATCACGATCGACGCGACGCCGCGCCACAGCGTGCGGCTCGTCATCATGCGGCCCATGCTCGCGGCCATCTAACCCTCCTTCTCGCCGGCCTGGAAGGCCTTCAGCGCTTCCTCGTGCACCGCGTCGTTGGTCTCCTCGATCAGCTCGCGGAAGCGCTTCGAGGTGAGCACGCTGTAGTCGCGCGGGTGGGGAATGTCGACCGTCAGCACCTTCTTCGGCTTGCACGGCCGGGTGGTCATGATCGCCACCTTGTGCCCGAGGAAGATCGCCTCCTCGAGGTCGTGGGTGATGAAGAAGATCGTGACCTTGTTCTTGTAGTAGATCTCGAGCAGCGCCTCGTGCATCACGCTCTTGGTGAGCGAGTCGAGCGCGCGGTACGGCTCGTCGAGGAGCAGCACCCGCGGGTCGTTCATCAGCGCGCGCACGATCTCCACCCGGCGCCGCATCCCGGATGACACCTCGCCCGGATAGCTGTGCTCGACGCTCGAGAGCCCGGCGTCGGCCATCATCGCGCGCCCCTTGTCGATCGCCTGCTTGCGGTCGAGCTTGCCCTGCATCACCGGGCCGAAGATGACGTTCTCGAGGTTGGTCTTCCACGGGAACAGGGCGCCGTTCTGGAACACGACGATCCGGTCGGGGCCGGGCTCGGCCTTGGGCCGCTCGGCCGAGCACAGCACCTCGCCGTCGAGCAGGATGCGCCCGGAGGTGATGTCGTGAAAGCCGGCGATCGCGTTCAGCAGCGTCGTCTTGCCGCAGCCGGACGGTCCCACGATCATGCAGATCTCGCCCGCCTCGATGTCGAGCGAGCAGTGGTCCACGGCCATGACGGCCGCGCCCTCCGGATCGTAGACCTTGACGACGTCGTCGATCAGGATCCGGCCGCGGGTCACGGGCGCGCCGATCGGGCTCGGGTTGCGCATGTCCATGCTCTAGCGCTCGGTGAGGGCGAGCTCGCGCACGCGCCACTCCATCATGTAGTCGCCGGCGATCCGCACCAGCGCGCTCGTCACGTACCCCACGAAGCCGAGGGTGATCATGCCGATCACGATCGTCGGGTAGCGCACCATCATGTAGGAGGTGTTGATCACATACCCGAGGCCGTACTGGCCGGACACCATCTCGGCCGCGACCAGCGAAAACCAGGACACGCCGATCGAGATCTGCAGGCCGGTGAAGATGAACGGCATCGCCCCCGGCACGATGACGTGGCGGAACACCTGCCACTTGCTCGCGCCGAGGCAGTTCGCCGCGCGCACGTACGACTCGTCGATCGACTCCACCCCGAGCATGGTGTTCAGCGCGGTCGCGAAGAACGAGGCGAGGAACGCGAGGAACACCACCGCCGACTCGGTCGCGATGAACATCACGATCGCGAGCGGTACCCAGGCGAGGATCGGGATCGGGCGCAGCAGCTCGAACACCGGGAACACGTACTCCTTGAACTTGCGCGACCAGCCGAGGAACAGACCAAACGGCACGCCGAGCACGGTGGCGAGGAAGAACGCCTGCGCGATGCGCCAGACCGAGACCCAGATGTGCGTGTAGTACTCCGCGGTGTAGAAGGAGAGCCCGTAGACCGGGTTGGGGTTCAGCCACTCCTTGACGACCGTCGTGATGCCGGGCATTTCGCGGAAGCGCGGGAGCTTCCACACCTCGACCGTGAGGTACCAGGTGCCGAGCAGCAGGGCGAACCCGATCAGCATGAGGTACGGCCGCGGGCTCTTCGCCCACTGCCCCAGGCGGTACAGCGTGAGCTCGACGCTCGACATCTCCTCGGGCTGGGGTTCGCCCGAGAGCCGGCGCACCTGCGCGAGCAGCTCCGGCACGGTGAACTCGCGCACGATCATCGACGCGAAGCGGTCCATGACCGCGTTCGCCGCGCCGGGCTCGGCCTCGAGAACCTTCACCAGGGCGTCGGTGTCGATCCGGACCACCTCGGCGTCCTCGAGCGCCGTGACGGTCGCCAGCCGCTTCGTCTGGCCGAGCAGGAGACCCGCCCAGCCAAACACGCCGCCGCGCGTCACGCGCTTGAGCGGCTCGCGCGCGCCGACCTCGGCGCCGAAGATGTGCTCGAGGCGGCCCGACAGCACCACGTAGATGTCATCGGCGCCCTCGCCGGCGTTGTAGACCCGCTGCCCTGCGGCGTAACGCGCCGGGCGCGCGATCGCGGCGATCTTGCGCAGCAGTTCGTCGGGCACGCCCGCGAAGGGCGTCGCCTCGCGCAGGACCCCGACCACGGCGTCCGCCGCGGCCCCGCCGCCGCTATTGATGGTGAGTTCCATTGCCTCCTGCGCCCTCCGCCGCTCGCCTCTCGCCTCGCTCCCGCGGGGCAGGCAAGATGCATCGCGCCGCCCGGCGCGTGCGCCGGGCGGCCCCTTCTTCATTTCACTTCGGCGCCTGGCCGTCGGGCAGCGCTCTGACCTCGCCGATGGGCGCTTTGAGGCCGCGTTCCTTCAGGATCTCCTCGGTCCACTTCGCCTCGATCGCCTCAGGTCGGAGCTTCTCCACATTTATGCTCTTGATCGAGTGCAGGAACGTCGCAGCGCGGCTGATCAGCTCGCGGGCTTCGGGCGTGAACGTGTAGTGCATGTAGTTCCGCACCGGCCACCCGCCCGCGTCCTTGGGATAGGTCCCGAACAGCGAGAACCACAGCACGCGCTCGGAGAATCCGGTCGTCTGCTCCTTCGCCATGCGGATGACCTCGGCGGCGTTCTTCGGGTCGGCGACGAAGAGCTGCGCGTCTAGCTCGGCGTTCAGCCACGCCTTCACCACGTCGGGCCGCGCGGCGATGAGGTCGGCGCGCATCGTCATGAACCCGCCGTCGTTCTCCTGCACGCTCGCCCCGGAGGCGACGCGCCGCGCGAGGCCCTCCTGCACCAGCCGCGAAGCGGTAGGCTCCCAGATCACCGCCGCGTCGATCTTGCCGGCGCGGAAGTTCGAGGTGATCACCTCGATGTTCTGGTTGAGATACTCCTTCGGCTGGATGTTCGCCTTCTTGAACGCCGCCTGACCGAACCGATCGGTGCAGCTGCCCTTGGGCACCGCTACGATCTTGCCGTCGAGCCACTTGAGTGCCGCGTTCGCGTCGGAGAACTTCGGCGCATCGTTGCGGGCGAGGAAGATGTTGCACTGGTCGAAGCCAAGACCCAGGTTGGCAACGAGACGGATGTCCGCCGTCTCGGTCTTGGTGGTGGAGACGATCGCCGGCATGTCGCCCTTGTAGCCGATCTGCTGCTTGCCGGCGAGCATGTTGTTGACGATGATCGCGCCCTGCAGGCCGATCTGGAACTCGACCTGGGACCCGGCCGGCAGGTACTTCTCGTAGAACTTCTTGCCCCGCATGACCACGCCCGACCACGACTGCGTGTAGTAGGGCTGATAGCCGACGGTCAGCTTCACCAGTCCGCCAGGCTTGCCGTAGTCCTCCTGGGCGTGCGCGATTCCGTCCGCAACGGCGAACGGCACGACCGCGGCCGTCGCCCAGCGCAGCAACGTTCCTCTCATGGTGCTCTCCTTTGATGTGCGTGTCATGCCGACACGGGGCTAGACTCCGGCGTTTGTTCTTGTGGCTCGCGGCATCCGCCGTGACTCCCGCGAGTCGTCGCTCTCGTCAATGCATCATTTCGCCCCCGGCTCCGCGAGGTAGCGTGCGATGAGCGCCGACAGCCGCTGCATCACCAGGAACCCGGACTGCGGGTCGGCTTCCAGCACCCGCAGCGCCTCGGCGCCGTTGATGCGCAGCAGCGCCGCCTCCTCGAGCGCGCGTGCGTTTGCGATGCGCCGCGGGTGCCCCTCGAGCAGCGCCGCCCAGCCGAACACCTCGCCCTTGCGCAGCATGAATCCGGCGGGGCTGGTGCGCTCGTCGCGGCCGATCTGGAACTCGACGCGGCCCGAGTCGAGCACGAAGAAATCGTCGGCCGGGTCGCCGACGCGGTACACCACCGCGCCGGTCGGATAGGTCTCGCGGCGCGCGAGCCCGGCGAGCTTCGCGAGCGTCGCCTCGGATGCGCCGGCGAAGAGAGTGCCCACGTCGATCGCGCTCTTCGACTGGACGTAGATCGAGTCGCCCTCGACCGACAGGTCGTAGCGCTCGAGCGGGGCCTCGGCGAGCCCGATCGGCGCGCCGGTGCGCACGTCCCACTGCCAGAGGTGCATGTGGCAGGTCACCACCGACCCGTCGTAGAGGCCCTCGCACAGCGCGACCTCCTGGTGCGGGCAGATCGCCTGGAACGCGAAGTACTCGGAGCCCGAGTTCGCCACGACGAGCTTCAGCCCGTCCTCGGCGGCGCACTCCTTCATGCCGTTCGCCGGGACCTCGCTCGTGCGGCAGACGAACTTCTTCGCCATTGCCTGCTCACGCCACGAGGGGGCAGGGCCGCTGCGCGGCGCCCCCTCGTGCTCCCCGAAGAATGGGAAAGCGATGCTGCGGCATCGGTTTCATCTCAGCTGAACTTGTCGTAGCGGATGTTGTCGGCGGTCAGCCGCGCCTCGAGCAGCAGGAACCGGATCGACGCATCGACCGCGGGCGGCGGCCCGGCGAGGTAGGCGCGGACGTTCTGGTACCTGCCCTGCATCGCCACCTTCGCCACTTCGTGCACCAGCCCGCGCGCGAAGGCGAGCTGCGGGTGGCGCGCGGCGGCGCTCGCCGGCACGTCCTCGTCGGACAGCGCGACGGTGACCCGGAGGGCATCCGGACAGCCCGCGCGCAGGCGCGCGAGCTCGTCGAGGAAGAAGGCATCGGCGTATGTTCGCACGCCGAAGAACACGTCCCCCCGGTGCTGGCCGAAGTAGCCTTCCTGGGCCGCGCGCGCGAGGATCGACATCATGCCGGCGATGCCGCTGCCGCCGGCGATGCACAGCACGTTCTTGGCCAGGCTGGGGTGGAAGGTGGCCTTGCCGAGCGGGCCGAAGAGCCTCAGCCGTGCGCCCGCCGCAGCGGGCCCGAAGAGCCACTCCGACACGCCGCCGCCCGGCTTCTTCTTCACCACGAACTCGAGGCGTCGCGTCTGGCGCGAGAAGTTCACCATCGAGTACCCCCGGAACCCGGCCACGCCCGGTACCCCGATCGCCATGAACTGGCCGGCGTCGAAGTCGACCGGCTGGTCGAGCTCGACGTCGAACGCGGCCACGTCGGCGGTGAGCCGCCGCACGCCGCCGAGCGCGCCGCCCACCGCGCGCGCCGGGCAGGTGCCCGGGTCGGTCGCGTAGACGAAGCTCGCGACCTCGGCGACGACGTCGCCGGCCGGCGCGCACTGGCACATCAGGAACTCGCCCGCGCCCTTGAGGTACTTCTTGCCGCCCGCCCCGGGCCAGGCGTCGTCGACGCGGCCCTCGACCAGCCGCGCCTTGCAGGTGCCGCACGTGCCGGTGGCGCACTCGTAAGGCAGGTCGATGTGGGCGCGCAAGCCCGCGAACAGGAGCTTCTCGCCGGGCTCCGCCTCGAACTCGTACGCGCGGTTGCGCGCGTTGACCTGCACTCGCATCGTCGCGTGGCCGGCGCTAGAACGGGATGTGATAGCCGTAGCCGAGCAGGCGCGTGTCGAGGCGCACGTTGCGCGCGCCGAGCTTCGGCGCGCCGCCGGCGAGCTTCACCGTGTCGTGGAAGTGCCCCACCGCGAAAAGCTCGGTCGCGCCGCCGTCGAGCGCGGTGCGGAACACCTGCAGCGCCGACACGACCTTGGCTTCGGCGCCCGCCGCGTCCACCGTGACGGTGTACACGGTCGCGTGGCGCGTGACCGGCGAGTGGTCGCTGTTGTGCTTGGGCAGGTTGTTCAGCAGCGTGGCGAAGCCTTCCTTGTCGTAGTCGAGCCAGTTCATGTCCTTGCGGATCTCCGGGCTGTACGCGGTGATCGAATACCGGAACCCGGGGTCGCACAGCTCGAGGAAGCCCTTCCAGTCCTTGGCGTCGAGCGCGAGGCAGGAGCGGTAGACGAGCTCCTCGATCGCGTGACGCTGCTCGGTCGTCGTCATCGGCGCCTCTCCCTCAGGCCGCCACGCGCGCGGGCTTGCCCTCGCCGAACGGGTCGTAGGCCGGGCGGCCCATGCGCTTGCTCCATTCCGCGTAGTAGTGGCGCATGCCCACCTCGTCGTGGATCGTGCTCGACTCCTCGCGCCCCTGGATCACCCAGCGCGCGTCGGTGCCGTGCCGCATCGCAATGCCCTGGCCGTGCACCCCGAGCAGGTCCTCGTGCAGGTTGCGGCCGAACGGCCCCCAGATGACGTTGTGGTCGAAGATGCGCTGCCGGCGCTGCTCGGGCGTGTCGCTCTTCAGGCCGAGCCCGCGGAACTCGATGATCACCTTGTCCGGCCCGAGCGGCACGACGGTGTCCATGCGCAGCACCGAGGTGCGCAGGTTGTAGGTCATGCCGGGGAAGATGTCGATCAGGATCCAGCCGCCGGGCGCGAGCCCCGGCCAGCCGACCGAGCGCTGCTTGCTGCCCTCGTAGGCGTCGTACTTGATCTCCATCGAGCCGACCGACGCGTGGCCGTTCGGGTAGCCGACGTACTTCCGGTCGAAGTAGCCCGGCTGCATCATCCCGGTGATGCGATTGAAGTAGTGCAGGAAGTCGTGGTAGAACTCGCTGTTGGTGTCGTGCCACAGCTTGAAGTTCGTGTTCACGACCGCCTTGTGGAAGTGGAACACCTCCATCGGGGCCTGCATGTAGGGCTCGAGCATGTCGAGCGCGGGGCCGATGAACTCCTTCAGCGTCGGCGCCGCGTCGTCGAGGCACACCCACACGAAGCCGCCGAAGCCGACCTCGGCGCGCACTTCGCGCAGGCTCGCGTCCTGCTTGCCGAAGCGGTCCTGGTAGCCCTGCTCGGCGCGCGTGATGTCGACGCACGCACCGCGCGTGTCGAACGACCACTGGTGGAAGATGCACGTCATGCGCTTCGCGTTGCCCGACGGGTCGTAGAGGATCGCGTTGCCGCGGTGCGGGCAGATGTTGTAGAAGCTGCGCACCTTCTGGTCGTCCCCGCGCACGATGATGAGCGGCGGCCCGGCGGGGTGGGTGAAGAGGCGATAGTCGTAGACGCTCGGAATCTCCGACTCGTGGCAGGCGATGATCCAGGTCTTCTTGAAGAGCTTCTCCTTCTCCTCCTCGAAGATCGTCGGATCGCTGTAGATGCGGGCGTCCACGTAGTGGGAGGCCGGAAACTTGGGGCGCGCGGCCCATTCGGCGGCGTTCTTGGCCATGAGCTGACTCCTGGTGGCAGGCGATTTCGAGATCTGGACGCAGGTTCCGTGCCATTCGGCAGGCCCTGGTCTAACCCGTTATTTTTAGACCGAACCCGTCCTCCGCCGCAAGCGTCCTGCGCGCGAGTCGTTTCGCAATGAAACAGCGGCCGTTGCGCCACGCGCGGGGCGCGCGCCGGAAACGATTCGGCCCGGCGTTCCCGACCGGTCGGGCACGCCGGGCCGCGCCGGCCCCGCGCTCTGCGCGCTACTTGCAGTTCGCCATGCAGCGGACGGCCTTGGTGTCGGGCCGGTCGTCCACCAGGAACCCGTTGCGGTTCGGCATCTGCACCGCGGGCAGCGTCTTGGCATCCATCACGGCCCCGGCGGGGATGAGGCCGTTCAGGTTCAGAAGGTAGGCGGAGAGCGCGTAGACCTCGTCGTTGGTGAGCGTCTGCGGGCGGTCCATCGGCATCGTGCGGCGGATGTAGTCGAACAGGATCGGCGCGTAGGGATACATGCTCCCCGGCGTGAGCACCCGCGTGTTGGTGGTGAACGACCCGATCCCGCCGACCATCGTGCCGTACACCGGTCCGCCCTTCGCGTCGGGCCCGTGGCACGCCACGCACTTCTGGTCGTAGATCTTCTTGCCCGCGTCGGCGGTGCCGCTGCCCGGCGGCAGGCCGCGCCCGTCGGGCGTGCGGATGTCGATGTTCCACGGCGCGATGTCGGCCTCGGCGATCGGCTGGCCGAACGCCACCTGCGGCCGCGGCGGGTTCTTCGACGCGCCCGACTGCATCTGGGCGCAGCCCACGACGGCGAGCGCCGCCGCGACCCCGACGACGACGTTAAGCGATCGCATTCTTCACCTCCCCGGCGGCGCTGATCGACCACGGCTGGATGCCGTTGTGATGCTGGACGAAGCCGACGATCGCGCGCACCTTCTGGATCTCGGCCACGCTCGGCTGGACGTAGCCGGTCGAGTCCATCGCGCGGCTCTGGATCATCGCGGGCGAGCCGTTCCAGTTCCAGCGGTACCGGAAGCGCGTGAGCATCTTGTCGAGCACCGGCGCCTCGAGCTCGGCCTCGGCCCAGTTGCGCCCGCCGTCCACCGAGACGTCGACCGCGGTGATGCGGCCGTTGCCCGACCATGCGAAGCCGATGATCTCGACCGGACCCGGCCGGGCGAGCTTCATGCCGCCCGAGGGCCGCGTGATGACCGACTTGCACTCCATGGCGAAGCTGAACTGGCGCCACTTGCCCTGCGGCATCGGGTCGGTGTAGCGCGCGGTCTCGCTGCGGAAGTGCCAGGGCTGGTCGCTCACCTTGATGCGGCGCAGCCACTTCACCGAGACGTTGCCTTCCCAGCCCGGCACGAACGCGCGCAGCGGGTAGCCGTTCTCCGGCCGCAGCATCTCGCCGTTGGAGCCATAGACGATCAGCACGTCGTCCATGACCTTCTCGATCGGGACCGAGCGGGTGTGCGCCGAGCCGTCGGCGCCTTCGAAGAGCACCCACTTCGCGCCCGGCTGGAGCCCGGCCTCCTCGAGGAGCCACGAGGCGGGGATGCCGGTCCATTGCCCGCCGGAGAGCAGGCCGTGGGTCTGCTGGACGGTCTGCGAGGCGGCCTTGAGCCAGTCGGTGAGGCCGTTGCCCGAGCACTCGAGGAAGTGGAAGCGGGACACCGACGGATAGCGCATCAGGTCGTCCATCGAGAACTGGAGCGGCTGGCGCACCATGCCGTGGAGGACGAGCCGATGCTGGGCCGGGTCGATGTCCGGCGTGCCCGCGTGGTGGCGCTCGAAGATCACGCCGTTCGGCGTGACGATGCCCTGCTGGCCCTGGAGCGGGGTCATGCTCCAGTCCGACCAGTTCTGGCGGTTCACGAAGACGTCGGTGCGGCGCCGCGCGAAACCCTTTTCGAATTTCGACGGCATGCCATAGGCCGCGGGCTCGATCGGCCGGCCCATCTCCCTGTTGGTCGGCGCGACCGCGAGCGGCGCCGAGCGGGCGGCGGTCGCGAGTCCGCCGACGGCGAGCGCGCCCCCGGCCACCGCGGCGGAGCGCCGGAAGAACGCGCGGCGGTCGCCGGACTCGAGCCGGGCGTCCTCTTCCTGGGTCAACGGGGTGCGCTTCGGAACCGAGCGCGGTCGGGTGTCGCTTGCCATGGCGCCTCCTTTGGTGTGGGTTCAGCTTCTTCACGCGGCTCGTCGCGGCCGCTCATTCGAGACCGTCTCGCTGCACGATTCATGCCATGGCGCCGGTTGTGCGGTAACCCTTTGTGCGGCCGCAAGATCGGGTGGGTCGGGCGCACGCGGTGCGAGCGCGCTGTTTCGCGCGGAAACGGACCCTGCGCCGTCGGACACGCGGGTACACTACGGCCAACGCATTCGGGGAGTTACGCAATGACGCACAGGAAGCTCGGGCTCGCGGTGGGTCTGGCCGCGGCCCTCTACGGGGTGCCGCTCGCCGCGGACGACGCGGGCGCACGGGCCGTCTTCTCGATGATCTGCACCCGCGAAGCGCTGGCGCTCGGGCACAAGGACGAGGCGCTGCGCAGCTACATCGCAGCCTGCGTGGCGGCGAAGCTGAAGGTGTACGACGTCGACATGTCGAACCCGCTCACCGCGCACCTGCCGAAATCCTGCTGAGCTGCCGGCGCGGCGCCTTGCCCCGCCGCGCCCGGCCCCGGAAAATACCGACCTTTTGCGCGCCCGCCAGC
>CAZIXQ010000123.1:6384-10698 GCA_964543155.1 uncultured Enterobacteriaceae bacterium | reverse complement strand
ACGAGCTCATGCGCGTGGTCGACCTCACCGACCGGATGTGAGCCTCACCACCCGGGGCGCGTGACCCCCGTCACGGCGCCGCTGGCACGGCGAGTTTTCCGTGCCGCGCCAAAGCGTTATCCTTCTGCATTGGCCCTACCCAGCAGGCCGGATGGCAACCTTCAGCTACAAGGCGATCGACGCGAACGGCAAGGCGGCCATGGGCCAGATCGACGCCTTGAACATCGTCGATCTCGAGCTCCGGCTGAAGCGCATGGGGCTCGATCTCGTGGTGGGCGGGCCGACCAAGCGCGCGGGCGGCCTCGGCCGCGCCATCAAGCGCCCGGACCTGATCCACTTCTGCTTCCACCTCGAGCAGCTCTCGAGCGCCGGCGTGCCGCTGGTGGAAGGGCTGACCGACCTGCGCGACAGCATCGAGAACGCGCGCTTTCGCGAGGTGATCTCCGGGCTGATCGAGAGCATTCAGGGGGGCCAGAACCTGTCCGGCTCGCTCGCGAGCTACCCGGAGGTCTTCAGCCCGGTGTTCCGGAGCCTCGTCAAGGCGGGCGAGGACACCGGGCGCCTGCCCGAGGTGCTGAAGAGCATCACCGAAAACCTGAAGTGGGAGGACGAGCTGGCCGCGCAGGCCAAGAAGCTCGTGATGTACCCCGCGTTCGTCGGCACCGTGGTGATCCTGGTCACGATCTTCCTGATGGTCTACCTCGTGCCCCAGATGATCTCGCTCATCAAGAACATGGGGCAGACGATCCCGGCGCACACGCGCCTGCTCATCTTCGTCTCCGATCTCTTCGTCCACTACTGGTGGGCGATCCTCGGGCTTCCGGTCATCGCGTTCTTCGTCCTGCGCTACCTCACGCGCACCAACCCGGCCGTCCGCTACCGGATGGACGCCGTCAAGCTGAAGCTGCCGCTGGTGGGGCCGATCCTGCGCAAGATCATCCTGTCGCGCTTCGCGAGCATCTTCGCGCTCATGTACTCCTCCGGGATCACGATCCTCGACGCGATCCGCAATGCAGAGGAGACCGCGGGCAACGCGGTCATCCGTGAAGGCCTGGAATCGGCCGGGCAGCAGATCGCCGAGGGCAAGACCGTGACCGCGGCGTTCCAGGAAGTGGGGCTCTTCCCGCCGCTCGTCATCCGCATGCTGCGGGTCGGCGAGAGCACCGGCGGGCTCGACACCGCGCTCCTGAACGTGAGCTACTTCTACAACCGCGAGGTGCGGGAGGAGATCGGCAAGGTACAGGTGCTCGTCGAGCCGGCCCTGACGGTGGTGATGGGCGTGCTGCTCGGCTGGGTGATGCTGTCGGTGCTGGGCCCGATCTACGACACGATCAGCAAGATCAAGTTCTAGGGTCTCCATGTCCGAGAAGCGACTGCTCTACTTCACCGCGAACCGCGTGGCGGTGTACCGCTCGGCGCACCGCAAGCTCGCGCTCGAGTCGTCGTTCGCGAACAACGAGGAGGGCGCGGCCGCCTTCGCCGGCCACCTCGGCGGCCTGCCCCCGAGCCTCTTCTACGTGCTCGTCGACATTGTCGAGGAGGATTTCCACCAGGAGAACATCCCGTTCGTGCGCGGGCGCGACCGCACGGCGCTTCTCGGCCGCAAGCTCGCCCAGCGGTATCGCGACACCAGCCTCTCGCTCGCCCTGTCCCTCGGGTCCGAGCGCACCCAGCGGCGCGACGAGCGGATGCTCTTCAGCGCGTTCACGAACAACGCGCAATTCCAGCCCTGGCTCGACGCGCTGCGCGAGGCGGAGATCGCGGTCGCGGGGGTGTTTTCGGCCGCGCTGCTCGCACCGCGGATGGCAAAGAAGCTCGGCGCCAAGAAGGCGCCGGTGCTGCTCGTCACGCTGCAGTCGGCGGGGCTGCGCCAGAGCTATGTCGAGAACGGGAAGATCCGGTTCAGCCGCCTCGGCCCGCTCGATGCGGCCGACGCCGCAGACCCCGCCCGCGTCGCGGAGGCCTTCGACCGCGAGACCACGCGCGTGTACCAGTACCTCACTGCCACCCGCGTCGTGGCGCGGGAAGGCGGCGCGATCGACGCGCTGCTCATCGCGCCGCCGGGACAGAAGGCTCGCGTCCAGGCGGCGGTGCCCAACTTGCCGCAGGTGCGCGTCAACGTCGTCGAGCTCGGCGAGGCGGCCGCGACCATCGGACTGAAGGGCTATCCGCCCGAGTGCGGGGCCGAAGCCCTCATGCTCCATCTGCTCGCCGAGCACCCGCCCGCCGAGCAGTACGCCGGCGAGGGGCTGCGCCAGTTCTTCCGCCTCGGCCAGGCGCGCAAGGGCCTGGTGGCGGCGGGCGCCGCGCTCGGCGCGGCCGGGCTGCTCTGGGCAGGGGTGCTGCTCGCGCAATACTTCCAGCTCCAGGAGCAGATCGCGCTCGATCGCCAGCGCACGCGCCTCGCGACCGAGAGCTTCGGCAAGGTCGAGGCCGGTTTCCCGCAGCTCCCGACCTCGACCGACAACCTGCGCATGACGATGCAGAAGTACGAGGCGCTCACCAAGCAGACCGCCCGACCGGAGCGGTTGGTCGCCGACGTTTCCGCGGCGCTGGACGTCTCGCCGCGCATCGAGGTCGACAAGTTGCAGTGGGAGCTCACCGCCAACCCGCGGGCAGCCAAGGCCGAACGGCCGCAGGGCGCGTCCGCGCAGTCCGCGCGGCCGGTGGCCGCGAAGGCGGCCGGCGAGGTCTTCGAGCTGATTCAGCTCGATGGCCGGGTGAGCGCGGTCAGGACATCGGACTACAAGGGCATCACCGCGCTCGTCGACGAGTTCGTCGGGCGCATCGGCAAGCGCCCCGGCGTCGAGGTCATCGACCGGAAGATGCCGTTCGAGCTCGGCTCGGGCGGGCGACTGAGCGGCGACATCGGGACCGAGACCGGCGCCATACCCCGGTTCAGCGTGACCGTCGCGAAGAAGGTGACGCAATGAAGCTGCCGCCCAATGCCGGAAAGCGCCTCGTCGTCCCCGCGATCGTCGCGGTCCTGCTGGCCGCGGTCGGCGCGGTGGCGATCGGGATCTCCCAGCAGATGGTCAACAAGGCGCGCGCCGACCAGGCCAGGGCGGCGGCCGACCGGCAGTCCGCCCAGAACCGCCTCGCGCGCGCGACCGACGAGGAGCGCGAGATCCGGGAGAAGCTCGTCGACTACCGCAAGCTGCGCAGCCGCGGCCTTATCGGCAGCGAGCAGCGCGCCGACTGGATCGATCGGATCGCGCAGATCAAGACGGCGCGCAAGCTCTACGACCTCAAGTACACGATCGAGCCGCAGCGTCCGGTCGACTATCCGGGGATCGCCGGCGTGGGGGAGGTCGAATTCCTGGCGAGCCAGATGAAGATCAACCTCGCGCTGCTGCACGAGGAGGATCTCTTCCGCTTCATCGACGACCTGCGCGCGGCGCTGAGCTCGCACGTCGTCGTGCGCGCCTGCAGCGTGACGCGCATCGAGCGCGCGGCGACCGAGCGCGGCCTGGGGCCGCGCCTCGCGGCCGACTGCACGATCGACCTCGTGACGATCCGCGACCCCAAGGCGAAGGCCACTTGACCGGACACGCCCCCATGCCCATCGAATCGATCCGCCCGCCGCAGCCGTTGCGCGTCGCGCTTCGCGCCGCGTTCGCCGTCGCGCTCCTTGCGGCGGCGCCGAGCAGCCCGGCCCAGGACGTCGGCCGGCTCTTCTTCACCCCCCAGCAGCGGCAGGACCTCGACCGGCGGCGCGAGCTGAACGTGACGGACGGCCCGAGCGCAGTCGAGCCTGCGGTGACGGTGAACGGCCACGTGACCCGCTCGAGCGGGAAGACCACGACGTGGATCAACGGTGTCCCCCAGTACGACACGTATCGCGGGCGCGCCCCGGATCGCGTCGCGGTCACCAGCGGCGCCGTCGTTCGGGGCGTGAAAGTCGGCCAGACGCTCGATCACGGCAAGGGCGAGGTGCGCGACCCGCTGCAGGGCGGCGAGATCAAGGTCAATCGCGCCGCAAAGTAGCGGCGGAGCCGAGGGCTTGAAGATGTTTCCCACCATCGTGTGCCGACCGCTGCGCGCGGCGCGCTTCGGCGCCCCGGCGCGACAGTCGGGCTATGCCATGCTGCTCGCCCTCGTCATCCTGGTGCTCGGGTCGCTGTACGGGTTGATGCAGGGCCTGAGCGAAGCCACCGCGCAGAACAAGCGCGAGGACCACGACCAGGCGGTGCTGCGGCAGGCGCGCGATGCGCTGATCGCGTACTCGGCCTTGCGACCGAACAGGCCGGGTGCATTGCCATGCCCGGATGCGAACAACGACGGTGACTCGGAAGGTGCGGCGTGCGGTTTGCC
>CAZIXQ010000123.1:0-6284 GCA_964543155.1 uncultured Enterobacteriaceae bacterium | reverse complement strand
CATGCCCGGATGCGAACAACGACGGTGACTCGGAAGGTGCGGCGTGCGGTTTGCCCAGCACGCGAACCGGGCGCCTGCCATGGCGGACACTCGGCCTGCCCGATCTTCGGGATTCGGCTGGGGAAACTCTCTGGTACGCCGTGTCGCGTTGCTTCCTCGAGCGCCCCTATGGCACGGACCTCGCCGACTGCCCGAACGGATACCGAATTAACAGCGACCTTCGTGGCGGGCTGTCGGTCACCGGCTTGGCGCCCCAGAACGAGGTCGTCGCGATCATCTTCGCGCCGGGCGCAGCGCTCGGGGGACAGGATCGGTCTCCCGCCGGATCGCTCAATCCGGCGAACTACCTGGAGGGCGAGAACGGCGACGCGACGAACGACCTCTTCGCGACGCTCACGGCGTGCGTCGGCGCGGATTGCCCGGGCGGACCGTTCAACGACAAGGTGCTCGTCATTCGGGCGCAGGACCTGTTTCCGGTCGTCGAGAACATGGTCGCGAAACGGCTCGAGACCGAGATCGCCCCGCTCACCCGCTACTACCGCGACCGGTGGGCCGCGCTCGGGGGCCCCGGTTTCTTCCCCTTCGCGGTCCCGTTCGATCCCGGGCTCCCCGGTGGGCTCCCCGCCGCTGCCGCCTTTTGCGGGACACCGGGTCTGGCGGGCGGGCATCCGCCCGGATCCGTCTCGTGCTTCAGCTGGAACCCCGGGGGGGCCACGGTGGCGGAGTCCGGACCGCCAAGCGGGCTCTACCTCGGCGGCGACTGTTCTACGCCGGCCCCACCCGGCGAGCCGGATGCGCTGCGACTCGCGGCGCTCAAGTGCACGATCCACTATGACGGCGGTGCTCCCGCGCCCATAGTCACGATTACGATCCCGCCGCTGCAGAATGCGGGCGCGACGCTCGTTGTGGCGGAGCAGGGAATGGTGAGGTTCGGCACCGCGCCCTTGTATCTCGACCCGGCGTGGGGTGCGCTGTCGATCACTGGCGTGACCGGGGCAGACATTTCGGTCCAGTACGCCGGCAGCCTGCCCGCGCAACCGGTCGGCGGTACGTACACCGCAACGATCACGATTCCGGTCTATTCCGCACAGACGCGTTACGAGCAGACGGCCGGCGTCGATACGGCTTGGTTCTTCGCCAACGAGTGGTTCCGCAACACTTACTACGCCGTGGTGCCCCAGCGCCTTCCGGGCGGCGCAGGATCCTGCACCGCGGGGGTGGACTGCCTAACGGTGACCAACCACGCGGCGCCCAGCGACGACAAGCAGGCCGTGCTTGTCCTCGGCGGCCAGGTGCTCCTCGGCGCTGCCCGCCCGAACACGACGCTCGCGAACTACTTCGAGGGCGACAACGACGAGGCGGCCGCGCCGCCCGCCGCGCTCGGCACGTTCGTCCAACAGCGCCGGACGACGGCATTCAACGACAAGGTCGTGGTGGTCGCGCCGTGATCCCCCCGGCAGGCATCCGCGGCCGCCAGCGCGGTTTCACCCTCACCGAGCTCGCGGTGGTGGTCACGATCATCGCGCTCATCCTCGGCGGGGTCGTGCTCACGATGAACGCGGTGACCAGCGCCCGCGAAGTCGAGCAGACCCAGCAGCAGCTCGACCAGGCGCGCGAGGCGCTGCTCGGCTTTTTCCTGCGCAACGGCCGGTTTCCCTGTCCGGCCGCACCGGGCGCGACCGGCGTCGAGTCACCGGCGGGCGGCGGGGACTGCACCAACTCGTACGACGGCTTCCTGCCGGCAGCGACCCTCGGAATCGGCCCGACCGACCCGCAGGGCTATCTGCTCGATGCCTGGGGCAACCGCATCCGCTACGCCCTTTCGAGGTACGTGCACACGCCGCCCTACGTCGATGCCGCGACCTGCGCCGCGGACGCGAGACGGTGCTACCTCTTCACCACGACCAACGCGCTCGCGCAGGTGGGAATCTCGAATATCAACCCCGCGCTGCCTGAGCTGCGCGTCTGCGACGTGTCGAATTGCGCCGGCCCCCTCGTGTTCCGCACGCCGGTGGTCGTGTTCTCCACCGGGCGCAACTTCGCGAGCCTCGGCGCGCCGGGCGCGGACGAGCAGGAGAACCTCACCGTCGTGGACGACAAGTTCGTCGCCCACGAGCCCCGCCCGAGCGACGCCGCCGCCGGCGAATTCGACGACCTCGTCACCTGGATCTCGCCGAACATCCTCTACAACCGCCTGATCGCCGCCGGCGCGATCTGAGGATTATTTCCGCTCCGGTAGGTCGGGCAGCCGCGCGCACGAGGGCGCCCGGCACGAGAAGTGTGACGCAAGTCCCGCGGGTCGCGCCGCGCTCGGGTCGCGACTCATCGTAGAATGCCCGCGGGCACCTCTGGAACGGCAATTGCTCCCGTCGCCGACGGCACGACCGCGAGAACAAGACCCTCGATGAGCTACTCCGCCGAACTCGGAAGACGCCTGCGCACCGCGGGCATCGAGCCCGACGACCCGGACGACATCAAGCTCAAGAAGTCGCTGCTGATGTTCGCGATGGGGCTGACGGTCGCGGCCCCGGTCCTGTGGCTCGCCCTGTACGGGCTGATGGGGCAGAACCTGCCCGCCTCGGTGCCGTTCGGCTACCAGCTGGTGTCGCTCGGCACGCTGGTCGTCTATCTCGTCACGCGGAACTTCGACCTCTTCCGCGTGCTGCAGCTCAGTCTGTATCTCTTCTTCCCCTTCGTGCTGCAGTGGCAGCTCGGCGACTTCATCACCGCGAGCGGCTTCGTGCTCTGGGGCCTGCTCGCGCCGGTCGTGGCGGTGCTCGTCTACAGCCCGCGCGACTCGATCCCGTGGTTCGTCGCGTACATCGTGCTGATCGTGGCCGCCGCGGGCGCAGACTATTACCTGTTCGCCGAGGGCGCGAAGCCACCCCCGGTGCCGCCGAAGACGATCGTCGTCTTCTTCGCCCTCAACTTCGTCGCGATCTCGAGCGTCGTCTACTTCCTGCTGCGCTACGCCGCGGTCGAGCGGGACAAGTCGAAGGAACGCATGGAGGAAGCGCACCGGCTGCTCCAGGCCGAGCAGGAGCGCTCCGAGCGGCTCCTGCTCAACATCCTGCCCGGCCCGGTCGCCGAACGGCTGAAGATGGAGGACGGGACGATCGCCGACGGCTTCGCGGACGTGACCGTGATGTTCGCCGACATCGTCAACTTCACCACGCTCGCCGAGGGCATGTCGCCCAACCAGATCTTCGCGATGCTCAACAAGGTCTTCTCGTCGTTCGATTCGCTCGCCGAGCGGCACGGCCTGGAGAAGATCAAGACGATCGGCGACGCCTACATGGTGGCGGGCGGCCTGAACGACGAGTCGTCGGTGAACTACTCGGAGTCGATCGCGCAGATGGCGCTCGACATGCGCGATCTGCTCGCGAGCGACCTGTCGGTGAACGACCACCGCCTCGAGATCCGGATGGGGATCGGCACCGGACCGGTGGTCGCGGGCGTCGTCGGCAAGAAGAAGTTCATCTACGACCTGTGGGGCGACACCGTGAACCTCGCGAGCCGCATCACCGCCGAGAGCGTCCCGGGCATGGTCCAGGTCGACGTGACCACCTATCGCCGCCTGCGCAACCGCTTCGAGTTCGACCCGCCCAAGACGATCTACCTCAAGGGCAAGGGCGACACGACGGTCTACACCCTGCGCGGCCGCAAGGCCGCAGCCGCCCACGAGGCGGCCGCCTAGCCGCGCCTACTGCGCCGCGTGCGCCCGCGCCGGCGCGGCGGCCCGCCCCGACGCCGGCGGGGCGTCGCCCTTGCGCAGCGACCCGCGCAGCTCGAAGACGATCTCGCCGGGTTCGTTCCGCGCGAGCCGCAGCGTGAAACCGAGCATGTCGGCCTGGCGCGCCACCTGGTACAGGCCGATGCCGTAGCCGGTGTCGGACGGGACCGGCCCCTTGAGCAGGCCCTCGATCACGTGCTTCGCGACCGGCTGGCCGGTGTCGGTGACGCTGAGCACGACGTCCTCGCCCATGGAGAGCGCGACACCGACGCGCACGCCCGGGTCGAGCTTGCGCTTCTCGAGCGCGTTCTGGAGCATGTTCTCGGCGGCCGTGTCGAAGAGATCCTTCGGCAGCGGCACGCCGCCCTGGACCCGCGCCGCAGCGAATTCCACGCCGCGCAGCTGGTAGGTCTTCTGCAGCGATTCCCACCAGGCGTCGGACTGCACGAAGCGCCCGGTGTCGGTCTGCGGCCGCTGCAGCTTGTCGAGCGTCTGCTGCAGGCGCTGGAGCACGGTGGGGAGATGGCGACGCATCAGCGACTGCAGCGCCGCCGGGTCCCCGCCCGGGTCGCGCTCGGCCGCCGAGCACAGCACGTTCAGCGACTGGAGCAGGTTCTTCACGTCGTGGGTCATGCGCGCGCCGGTCTCGTGCAGCGCCTGCACGTAGCTCTGCTGCTTGAGCTTCTGCTCGCGCTGCTTGGCGACGTGGAACTGCTCGACCAGCTGGCCGAGCAGGTTGATGTGCCACACCAGCGAGGGGCTCGGCCGCTGGCGGCTGTAGAGCCGGATGCTGATCTCCCGGCCCGTGTACTCCACGGTGTGCCTGGAGGGCACGCCGAACTCGCCCGACTCGCCGCCCCCCGCGCTCCAGCTGCCGCCGGTGACCCACGGCAGCTTCCCGAGCCCGTCGCAGGCCTCCTTGAGGAAGGGCGCCGGCCGCGTCTCGGCGCGCGAGAGGTCGGCGAGGAAGTGCAGCCACTGCTCGAACGGCAGCCCGATCGACAGGAGATAGCGCGAGAACACCATCTGCAGCCCGGAGAAGCCGGCGCGCGGGTTCCACACCAGGCTCAGGAACAGCAGGAACGTCGCGATCGCCATGAGGCTGAAGGTGAGCGCGAAGGCGTAGCTCTTCTTTCCGACGGTCATGAACGCGAAGCTGCCCAGGACCAGCGCGACGAGCAGCAGGAAGATCATGCTCGCGTAGAAGAAGTCGATCACCTGGGGCTCGGCGGTGTCCGACTCGACCGGCATCAGCGCCATCAGGACGAACAGGGCCGGCAGCCCGTACTGCACGAGGAGCTGGATCTCGCGCTCGAGGACGGTGTTGGGGAACCCGTTCGGCACGACCCACAGCAGCAGGAGCATCACGAGATACGTGAAGACAGTGAGGTAGAAGAGCCGCAGCCAGCGCGCCTGGAACAGGAACACCTTGCCGCCGACGATGCCGGCGAGCAGCGCCACCCACGTGCCGAGCATCCACCAGTTGAGGAACGCGAGGATCCCGATCGTGATCAAACCGATCAGCAGAATCTCACTCGCCTTGAGCTTCTGGCCGCCCTGCATGAACGGCTGCCAGATCAGGAAGAGACCGAGGTGGGCCATCATGAGCCCGCGCGCCCAGATGTCCTCCACGCCGCGGATGACCGCGACGTGGAGGCAGATCAGCATCGCGAGCACGAGCAGGCGCGCCTTGCGGCCGGACACCGGCGCGCCGCCGTCGTACAGCTCGCCTCTTACCGGCGCGATCGCATCGCCTTGCATTCGGCTTCCCCGGACCTTAGTCTTCCTGCCGCGGCATTCCCCATGCCATCGACATTCCCCGCGATGCGCCGAATCATACGCGTCATCGGGCCGATCGCCCGCGCCACGCTCCTCGAAGCGGCCCGCAGCCGCATGATCTGGCTCGTCGCCGTCCTGTGCCTGCTCTGCCTCGGCCTCGCGGGCTTCATCCAGCAGGTCGCGATCATCGAGGCCCCCGAGATTCAGGCGACCGTCCTTGCGGCGATCCTGCGCGCGGCGGCCGCCTTCCTGACCGCAGCGTTCGTGACGATGAGCGTCGTGCGCGAATACAACGACAAGGTCTTCGAGCTGATGCTCGCCCAGCCCTGGCCCCGCAGCGTCTATCTTGCCGGCAAGTTCGTCGGTTTCTCGACAGCCGCGGCCGCCCTGGCGGTCCTCGTCAGCCTGCCGCTCCTGCCTTTCGTGCCGCTCGACCGGCTGGGGGTGTGGACATTGTCACTTGGCTGCGAGCTGATCATCGTTGCCGCGATGAGCCTGTTCTGCGTCATCACCCTCGCGCACATCGTGCCGGCCCTCGCGACCGTCCTCGGCTTCTACGTCCTCGCCCGCTCGATCGCGGCCATGCAGGTCATCGCGGCCGGGTCCGAGACCTCTAGCACATGGGCCGAGCGGGCAGCGGACTGGGTCATCCGCGGCATCGCCCTCGTCCTGCCTCGGCTCGACCTCATGACCCGCTCGGACTGGCTGGTCGCCGCGATGCCCGCGCCCGCAGTGCTCGCCGGCGTCGTCGGCCAGGCCGTGATCTACGCGG